>JAKPQT010000475.1 GCA_029555885.1 Chloroflexota bacterium
CCCTTGACGTCACCGAGCACCGTCAGCTCATCCCGGTAGGCCTGGGCTGCCGCATCCAGTTGCTTGAGCTCCAGCCGGCACAGCGCCACATCCTCCAGGCAGCGCGCGAAGTCCAGCCCCAGCTTGCCTGCCAGGGCCGCCGGTTCGTATTCTGCGCGCCGCGCGTAGACACCCTCGCTCAAGGTCAGAAGCCGCGTAAAGTCCTGTTGGGTCTTGAGATAGATACTCAACGCGACGTTAGGATTGTGAAACGACGCGCGCGCGGCCAGCGCCAGCTCCACCGCGGTGCGCAGGTTCTCGTACTCGATGCCGATGAGCGCCAGCCCGACCTGCCGTTCCTGCGGCTCCTTCGATCGCGCCAACTGCCCCAATTCGCCGCCCCACTGGTCGTACAGTTCACGATACGCAGTCTCGATGGCCTCCCGGCTGGCCGCCTGCTCCGCCCCGGCCAGCCTCGCGCGCAGGAAGTAGGGGAAGATGGGCTGCAGGGTGAGATAGCCGGGGACGTCGTGTCCGCCGATCAGACCCCAGTCCGCCGCGCCTTTCAGGACCGGCTGCCAGCGGTCCACGGGCAGGCCGGCCAGCGCGGGCTGCGTGAGGAGCAGCTTGCCGTAATCCTCCAACAGGTTCGTGAACACCACGCCCGTGAACGGCGCGAGCGCCAGCAGGAGCCGCTGGTCCGCTTCCGCCAGGTTGCCGAAGGAGTAGTCCACACAGGCCAGCAGGCTCTCGGTCTTGTCGGCCTTGCCCGTGTCCAGGCTCGCCAGCCCCGCGCGCAAGCTGGCCAGCACCTCGGCGGGGGTCTGCCGCGCCAGGTTCGCCAGCACGACCTCGATGGGCAGCGGATAGCCCGCCAGCAGCTTGAGCAGATCACGGAGGTCGGCGTGCTTGCGGTAGCCGGTCGCACCGTGCCGCTTGAGCACCGCGTCCGCCAGGCCGGACGCGGCCTCATCGTCCAGGCCGGGCAGGTCATACGTGGTCGCGGGCAGCCCGTCCAGCAGCCACGCCTCCGGGCTGCGCGAGCCGAGCAGGACGACCGTCCGCCCGCCCGCGAGGCTGCGCAGGAACGCCTTGAGCTTCTGCCGCTCCGCCTCCCCCAGCGTGTTCTTGATGGCGAGGTGCGTGCCGGTGATGGATTCGAGGTTGTCGAGGATGAGCAGGTGCCGCGTGCCGCGCAGGCGGTCGGCCAGGTAGGCCTGCTGTGCTTCCTCCGGCATCGGCAGGAACGTGCCGCTGAACTCGCCCGGCGGCAGCAGCCGCTCCGCGACCGCGTGGAGAATCTGCTGGCGGTTCCACGCCTTGCTGTCCCACCCGAAGTAGAAGACCTCGTCCACGAAGCCGGTGCGCTGCCACCACATGCCGAGATGGCGCAGCAGCGCGCTCTTGCCTGCGCCGCCCATGCCGTGGACGAGCAGCAGGTTGCGCGCCAGGACGTGCCGCTCGATGTTGAGGATGTCGAGGTCGCGGCCGAAGAAGCTGTACTCCGGCTCGTGCGGGGCATAGCGACCGGCCTTGCGCCGGAAATAGGCATCGGCCTCCGTGGCGCTCAGCTCGCGCGTCGCGAGGCGGAGCCCCTCGGCGTTGCAGTAGGCGACCGGCAGCAGCCAGTCCTCC
Source organism: Chloroflexota bacterium (assembly GCA_029555885.1). Next base: position 1,615 of record JAKPQT010000475.1, read on the forward strand.
AGCGGGATCATCTGGCGGAAGTGGCCGCGGCGCTGCTTGTCGTTGCGGAGCGCCTGCCGTGCCCGGCGCATCGCATAGGCCGGGTCGCCGCCGCCCGCGTCCGGCGCGTCGAACAGCGCCCGGTAGAACGCGGCCATGAACTTCTCTGCCGCGCTGACCGTGACCGAGTAGCCCATCGCGACGACGAGCTGCATGCCCGCCTTCATCAGCTCTGCGGCGACGCTCGTCTCGCTCTTGCCGACCTGCATGGCCGACTGGCACGCGTTGAGGATGGCGACCGGGATCCGGTATTTCTGGAGCAGCCGCGCCAGCTCCCCGGCCTCGACCGGGTCGGCCACCGCGACCGGCAGGCCGTCGTCGTCTGCCCCTTCGAGGAACAGGAAGCCCCGCTGCCCCTCGTAGGGCGCAATCTTATCCCGCCCATAGCGCACGCTCTGGAACGTGAGCGCGGCCAGCCGCGCATCCTTCAACTGCTTCTCAAAGCTGTCGAACTCGTCGAAGGTCAGGAGGCTGCCGTGGACGTCGAAGTGGATGGCATGGTAGTGCTGCTCGACGGGTCGCTGCTGCATGCGCTCCAGGTGATCCTCGAGGCTGCGGTACGTGGCGGGGCGGAGGATGTCCACCCGCACGCGCAGGCCCGCCTGCTCCAGCGTGTCCAGCAGCGGCCGCGAGATGGTGCGGTAGGAGATGTCGCCCGCGCCGTCGGGCCGTGCGGTGACGACGAGCACGTTGATCGTGGAGGAAGGCTTAACCTTGGCGTGGATGACCTGTTTGACCATGTTGCGGCGGATCACAATGGCATCGAGGCTCAACGCACGATCAAGCTTGGGATCCTTGAGAGCCTCCCAATGCAGAGCGTGAAACGCGGATGTGCCCTTGATCTCGATGACGAGGCTCCCCAGGTCGCCTCGCATCTCGGCATAGGTGGCAAAAACCTCCGGGTCGGCAAACAGTTGCCGGAACAGCGCCTCGCCGTATGCTTGGACGCTCTGCGCGGCAGCCTCCGCCTTGACGTTGTCGGTGAACGGGAACGCCAACCACTCCTCGAAGTACCACGCGAGCCGCTCTTCCTCTGCTTTGCCGAACGGGTCGGTGATGATCACGGGCACGCTCTCGCCGTGCTCGAAGCTGACGCACGCACTGAAGGGGCTGGCGGTCTCTGTGCCGGTCTGCTGGATGGTGATGGTGGGCATGGGGGGCCTCCACGGTGAGCGCCGGTGCAAGACAGGTAATTGTGCTGTTTATATCATAGATGCCGCCCCTGCGCCAGTTGTGCTGCGTCCCCCGATTTCCCGGCCCACGGTTGGGGTCTGGTATAATACCCTCACTCCTCAATACAGGTAGCGACTATGGCCGACGATTTCGTGCATCTGCACGTGCACACCGAATACTCGCTGCTCGACGGCATGGGCCGGGTGAGCCAGCTCACCAAGCGCGCGGCCGAGCTGGGCCAGCCCGCGCTCGCGCTGACCGACCACGGCACCATGCACGGCGCGATCGAGTTCACGCGCGCGTGCAAGGCCGCGGGCATCAAGCCGCTGCTCGGCGTCGAGGCGTACATCACGCAGCATGGCCGCCCGATGGAGGGCCGAGACGCGGAGCTGGACAAGAACCGCCACCACCTGCTCCTGCTCGCCCAGGACATGACGGGCTACCGCAACCTGCTGCAAATCTGCTCCGATGCGCAGATGAAGGGCTACTACTACCGCCCGCGCATCGACGCCGACTACCTGGCCGCGCACAGCGCGGGGCTCATCTGCACGTCCGGCTGCCTGACCGCCGAGCTGCCGAGCCTGCTGCGCCAGGGGCAGGAGCGCAAGGCGCTGGAACGCCTGCACTGGTATCGCGAGGTGTTCGGCCCGGATCGCTGGTACATCGAGTTCCAGGAACACGACATCCCGGAACTGACGCAGATCAACCGCCAGTTGTTCGCGTTCGCGAAGCAGTACGATGTGCCGATGATCGTCACCAACGATGTGCATTACGTCAAAGAGCAGGATGCCACGCCCCATGACGTGCTCCTGTGCGTGCAGACCGGCGCGCTGATGAACGATCCCCACCGGCTGCGCTATGGCGGCAGCTCCTACTTCCTCAAGTCGCTCGACCAGATGCGCCAGACCTTCCTGCCGCTGGCCGACCTGCCCGCGGATGCGTTCAGCAACACAGTCAGGATCGCGGAGATGTGCGACGTCGATCCCGAGGACAGCGAGTATCACCTGCCCGACATCGACATCCCGGAGGGGTACAACTACGAGAGCTACCTCCGCCATCTGACCGAGGAAGGGCTGCGGCGGCGGTACGGCAGCCGGGCCGACGACCCGGATGTGCAGGCGCGTAAGGAACACGAGCTCAAAATCATCCACGACATGGGGTTCGACGTCTACTACCTCATCGTCTGGGACCTATGCATGTACGCGCAGCGCCGCGGCATCTGGTGGAACGTCCGGGGGTCGGGCGCAGGCTCGATCGTCGCGTATGCGATGGGCGTGACCAACCTCGACCCGCTGCGCAACAAGCTCATCTTCGAGCGGTTCCTCAACCCGGGCCGCGTGACCATGCCCGACTTCGACCTGGATTTCCCGGATGACCAGCGCGAAGAGCTGATTCGCTACACGGTCGACAAGTATGGCGACCACCGGGTCGCACAGATCGTGACGTTCGGGCGCATGAAGGCGCGCGCGGCGGTGCGCGACGTGGGCCGCGCGCTCGATGTGCCCCTGCCGGAAGTGGACCAACTTGCGAAGATGATCCCGGCCATCCCGGGCAAACCGGTCACCATCACGGATGTGCTGACGCCGGAGCACGAGTTCTACTCAGTGGACCTCAAGAACCGCTACGAGAGCGACGAACAGGTGCGTCACCTGCTGGACCTGGCGAAGGACCTGGAGGGCGTGGCGCGCCACTCCTCGATTCACGCTGCGGCAGTCATCGTGGCCGACCGGGAACTGACCTACTATACGCCGCTGATGCGCCCGCCCAAGTCGGCCATCACACAGACGGTCACGCAGTACGAGTACCCGATCCTGGAATCCATCGGCCTGCTCAAGGTGGACTTCCTGGGGCTGGCGACATTGACGCTGATGCGCGAGGCCGCTGCGCTCATCAAGGAGCGCCACGGCATCGAGTACACGCTCGAAAACCTGCCCATTGACGACCCCAAGACCTACGAGCTGCTCACCTCCGGCGACGTGATGGGCGTGTTCCAGGTCGAAGGCGCGGGGATGAGACGGGTGCTGATGGAGCTGCGCCCGACCGAATTCGACCATATCACCGCGACCATCTCGCTCTATCGCCCCGGCCCCATGGAGTTCATCCCGGACTTTATCGCCTGCCTGCACGGCGAGAAACAACCGGAGTATGTGCACCCAATCCTGGCACCTATTCTGGCCGAAACCATGGGAGTGTGCGTGTACCAGGAACAGGTGATTCAGATCCTGGCCGACATCGCGGGGTACCTGCCGGGCGAGGCCGACCTGGTGCGCCGCGGCATCAGCAAGAAGTCCAAGAAGACGCTCGACGAGCACCGAGAGATCTTCGCGAAGGGCGCGCACCGGGTCTCCAAGCTCAGCCGCAAGGAAGCCGACGCCATCTGGGACGCGCTCATGGGGTTTGCGCGCTACGGCTTCAACCGGGCGCACGCAGCCGACTACGCGGTCATCGTCGCGCAGACGGGCTACCTCAAGGCGCATCACCCGGTCGAGTACATGGCCGCGCTGCTTACCGTGGAGCGCCACAACACCGAGAAGATCGGCGTACTGATCGCTGAGTGCCGCCGCATGGGCATCGAAGTCCTCCCGCCCAACGTCAATGTCAGCGGCCATCGCTTCAGCGTCGAGAAGCTGCCGCCCGGCCGCACGCCTCCGCGCCAGACGACGGTCTATCCCTTCCCCATCGAGCCGGGCATCGCGATCCGCATGGGGCTGGATGCCATCAAGAACCTGGGCGAGGGCGCGGTGGACCTGGTGCTGGCGGGCCGCGGCAACACTCCGTTCAAGTCGCTGACCGACTTCACTGAGCGCGTCGACCTGCGCGAGCTCAACCGCCGCGGGCTGGAGTGTCTCATCAAGGTCGGTGCGCTGGACGACTTCGGGCCGCGCGGCCGGCTGATGGCCGCCATCGACGCGATCCTCAACGCCAGCGCGAGCGCGCACGCGGCGGCTGAGGCGGGCCAGATGTCGCTTTTTGGCCCCAGCAGCAGCGACGGCGGAGCCGGGGATGCCGCCGACGATATTCTCGCCGCCATGCCGGGCAGCCTTCAGGTCACCCCGAAAGAAATCCTGGAATGGGAAAAGGAGCTTGTGGGCGTGTACGTTTCCAGCCATCCGCTGCAGCAAATGACCGTGGACCTGCAGAACCTCATCACGCACGCCACGGTCGACATCACCGAGGAACTCAAGGGCACCGCCGTCGTGATCGCCGGACTGATTGCCGATGTGCGCACCATCACGACGAAGAAGGGCGAGACGATGGCGTTCATTAAGCTCGAGGACCTGCAGGGGGCCGTCGACCTGACCGTGTTCCCGCAGTTGTTCAAGGATAAGCGCCATCTCTGGACGAACGACAAGATCGTCGTCATCTGGGGCAAGGCCGATTTCCGCAACGGCCGCGTCAGCGTGGTGGCGGACCAGGCGCAGGATTATGTCGAAGGGATGAAAATCATCGAGGATACGACCTCGGTGTATCACCGCTATCGCAACGGCCAGAACACGCCCGGCCGGCCGACCGTCCGTCAGGGCAACGGTGGCCCCGCCGCGCGACCGGCAGCCCGCCCCACGCCGCCCCCGCCCGCCTACACGGGTGATGAGGACGATCCGTACGGTGAGGATGTGAACCCCTTTGCCGGGGAAGAGCCGGAGTGGTTGGCGGGGGAAAGCTGGCAGCCGGAAGCCGAAGAGAACAAGGGCAAAGCTGAAGACCGGAAACTGGATGGGCGCAGTGAAGCTGCGCACGGAAGCCAGGAAGCGGAAGCTGGAAGCCGGAAGCTGGAAGCTGAAGCCGCTGACAGCCTCCCGGCAGCGGAACCGAGCGAGGAGTCGGACGGCGACAACGGGAACGGCAGCAGTCACGATGATCCAGTTTCCAGCTTCCAGCTTCCAGCCACTCAGACCGGGCCGTCGCTGCTCAGCCTGCCGCCGGAGCCGCCCGCGGTCCTCCCCGCGGCCGTGCCCGGCCCGGCGAGCCGCCCGGCAGACATCATACGCGAGAGCGGCATCAACGGGGGGCCGCAGGCCGCATACACCGGTGGCAGCGCGCAGCCTTCAGCTTTGGATGTGCCGCCTGCACCCGGCCCGCGCACGCTGCGCCTGACGTTCCGCCGCAGCCACAGCCTGGAGGCTGACCGCCGCCGCCTGGGCGAGCTGGTGGACCTGCTGGAGAAATACCAGGGCGACGACCGATTCGAGATCATCATCGAGGCGCAGGGCAATGCCCGCTACCAGCTGGCCTTCCCCAACAACCGCACGCACATCTGCCGCACGCTGCAGAACGAGCTGAGCCTGCGCTTCGGCTCCGGCGCGTGGACGATCGTGACGGTGTAACAGCCGCGACTGCATACGAACTACCGATGGAGTCACCAATCGCATGACCGAGCGCAAAATCCGTGTACTGGTTGCCAAGCCCGGCCTCGACGGCCACGACCGGGGCGCCAAAGTCGTCGCCCGCGCGCTGCGCGATGCGGGCATGGAGGTCATCTACACCGGCATCCGCCAGACGCCGGAGATGATCACCGAGGCTGCGCTGCAAGAGGACGTGGATGTCGTGGGCCTATCTGTCCTGTCCGGCGCGCATATGGCGCTCTGCCCGCGCGTCGTCGAGCTCCTGCGCGGGGAGGGGCTGGATGACGTGCTCGTCCTCGTCGGCGGCATCATCCCCGACGACGACATCGAGCCACTCAAGCAGGCGGGCGTGAAGGGTGTCTTCGGCCCCGGCACCAGCACGCACGACATCATCGAGTTCATCCGGACGCAGGTGGGGTGAAGGTTAGCAGGTTACAGGTTACAGGTTTGGCGATCTCGAACCTTCAACCTGCAACCTGCTAACCTGCAACCGTGAAGACGCTCATGGATCTCATCACCGACCTCCTCTCCGGCAGCCGCCGCGCGCTGGCCCGTACCATCTCGCAGGTGGAAGACCGCGCTGACGGCGCACACGCGCTGCTCGCTGCACTGTACGGGCATACGGGCCGCGCGCATGTCATTGGCATCACTGGCGCGCCGGGCACGGACAAATCCACGCTGGTCAACGCACTCGCGCGCACATACCGGGCCGCCGGCCTGACGGTCGGCGTCATCGCGGTGGATCCCACCAGCCCCTTCTCCGGCGGCGCGCTGCTGGGCGACCGGGTGCGGATGCGCGACCTGGCCGGCGACCCAGGCATCTTCATCCGTAGCATGGCGACGCGCGGCAGCCTGGGCGGGCTGGCCCGCGCGACCGCGGATGTCATCACCGTGCTCGACGCGGCCGGGTTCGATCGCATCCTCGTCGAAACGGTCGGTGTCGGCCAGGCCGAGGTGGATATTGCCAGCGCCGCGCACACGACCATCGTCGTGGAAGCGCCAGGGCTGGGCGACGAGGTGCAGGCCATCAAGGCGGGCGTGCTGGAAATTGCGGATGTCTTTGCGGTCAACAAGGCCGACCGGGAGGGGGCCGACCGCACGGTCATGGCGCTCCAGATGATGCAGGGCCTCGCGCCGGCGCCCGCGGGCCATCACGGCCCGCAGATGGGCCCGCACGGCCACGCGCTGCCCGGCCCGCAGGAGAACGGCACGTGGCTGCCGCCCATCGTCAAGACGGTCGCCACGAGCGGCCAGGGCGTCGAGGCGCTGCGTGACTGGGTGGAGCGTCACGCCGTTTATCTGCGAGACAGCGGTCAACTGGCACAGCGCGAGCAGGCCCGCGCAGCGGCCGCGCTCGAGCACATCCTGCGCGACCGTCTGCTGGCCGACCTGCTCGCGCGGCAGCCCGCGGATCGCCTGCCCGCGCTGGTAACAGCCATCGCCGGCCGCACGCTGGACCCGTACGCAGCAGCCGATGCGCTGCTGGCCGGCTCGTAGGACGGCCGCATGGGCATTCTAACGGGCACAAGACCCTGGATTTCGCGTTATTTGGATCAGCTCTCAGTGCAGTTACGAGGAACTTAGGGCGTCATGCGAGCCACCGTCATCTGCAATCCGGCCGCAGGACAACACGACTGCCACGAGGAACTGCTCCAGGTGATTCGCTACCTGGAGGGGCAGGGCATTCAGATTGACAGCGTCGAGGAAACCCACGGCCCCAGCGATGTCACCACATACGCGCGCCGTGCAGCCCTACGTGGCAGCGACGTTGTGTTCCTGTCTGGCGGCGACGGCAGCATCGCAGAGGCCGTGGACGGCCTGGTCAATACCGAGACTGCGCTTGCTGTCCTGCCCAGCGGCACCGGCAACGTCTTCGCCCGCCAGCTCAATCTGCCCGTGCCGGGCGGCATCCATGCCCGGCCCTTGCTCGAGTCCGCACGTCTCCTGCTGGCCGGCCAGGTGCGGCGAGTCGATGTGGGCCGCGTGACCCCCCGCGGGGCCATGACCCCTGCCCGCCATTTCCTCCTGTGGTGCGGCATCGGCTTCGACGCCGCGGTGAACATCGGGCTGCATGCGGACCTGGAACGCAAGCGGCGCCTCGGCCTCATCGCCACCGTCATCACCGGCTTCCTCACGCTGCGCGATTTCGCGGGCACGTCGGTGCGCATCCGCGTGGACGGCCACCGGATGAGCCGGCGCATCATGATGCTGGTTGCCAGCAATATCCAGATTTACGGCGTCATCTTCCGCCTTACGCAACGCGCGGTCATCGACGACGGCTTCCTGGACATCGTGTGCTTCCAGGGTACTACCCCCGCACGCACCCTCCTGCACGCGGTCAAGCTGCTCGTGAACCGCCACGTGGATGACCCCAAAGTGGATATCTTCCGGGCGCGGCGCATCGAGATCGTCACTGCCCGGCCCATGCCCGTCCATGTCGACGGTGACGCCATCGGCAATACGCCCATCGTCATCGAAGTCGTGCCCCGGAGCCTTAACCTGCTGACGCCCACCTGCGCCCCCGCCAACCTGTTCATGGATGGTGCGGGCGCGCTGCCGCCGGAGAATGCCTGGGAATGGATGCAGCGCGTGGCTGTAGACGTTCAGATTGCCATCAAGGAGAGGACCGGTCTACCATGAAATACGTAAACGTGCTCTTACTGCTGGCGCCCGTTGCCATCATCGGTCGCTTCGTCGGCATGTCGCCCACGCTCTTATTCATCCTGTCGGCGCTGGCCGTGATCCCGACCGCCGGCATCCTCGGCCACGCGACCGAGGAGATCGCCGCGCACACCGGCCCGCGCATCGGCGGTCTGCTAAACGCCACCCTGGGCAACGCGGCAGAACTCATCATTACGCTCTTTGCCATTCGTGCCGGGCTGATGGAACTGGTCAAGGCCTCCATCACCGGCTCCATCATCGGCAATCTCCTGCTGGTCATGGGCCTGAGCGTGCTCGTCGGCGGATTGAAGAACGGCGTGCAGCGGTTTGACCGGACCCATGCTGGCGTCAACGCGACCCAACTCCTGCTGGCCGTGTTCGCGCTGGTCATTCCTTCGCTCTTTTTCTTCGCGCACACCGAGACCTATGGCCCGGTCGAATATCTCAGCATCGGCACGGCCATCGCGATGCTGCTCGTCTATGCGCTGGGGCTGCTGTTTGCCTTCCGCTACACCAGCCCGGAGCCAGAGCTGGGCCAGGCGGTCGAGGAGGCGCATCACGGCGGCTGGAGCGTGCGCAAGTCCGTAGCCTACCTGCTCGGCTCCACCGTCCTGATCGCCATCCTGTCCGAGATTCTCGTCGGCTCAGTCGAGCACACCGTGTCCGCCTGGGGCATCTCCGAGTTCTTCATCGGCATCATCGTCGTGCCCCTGGTCGGCAACGTCGCGGAACACGCGGTCGCCGTGCAGACCGCGCTCAAGAACAAGATGGAACTCAGCATGGCCGTATCCATCGGGTCGAGCCTGCAAATCGCTCTGTTCGTCGCGCCGGTGCTGGTCTTCATCAGCCTGCTGATGGGCAACCGGCTGACCCTGGTGTTCAACCAGTTCGAGATCATCGCACTCTTCTCCGGCATCATGGTCGCGGCGCTCATCTCGCAGGACGGCGAGACGAACTGGCTGGAAGGCGCGCAGTTGCTCGGCCTGTACCTGATCCTGGCGCTGGCGTTCTTCTTCCTGCGCGTCTGATGGTGTTGCCAATGCCCGCCCAAAACATCTACTCGGTCGGTGAGATCACCGCCTACCTCAAGGCCCGGTTTGCCGAGGATGCGCTGCTCTCGGACGTCTGGCTGTCGGGCGAGGTGTCCAACTTCAAGCAGCACACCTCCGGCCACTGCTACTTCACCCTGAAGGACGCCAACGCGTCCATCAAGGCCGTCATCTGGCGGACGACGGCCTACCGGCTCGCGCTGCCGCGCGACGGGGATGCGGTCACCGCGCACGGCTATATCAGCGTCTACGAGGCGCAGGGCGTCTACCAGCTCTACGTGGACGACATCCGCGCGGCGGGCGCAGGTCAGCTCTGGCTGGAGTTCGAGCGGCTGCGCGGCCGGCTGGAGGCCGAGGGCCTGTTCAGCGCGGAGCGCAAACGGCCCCTCCCGGCCCGGCCCGAGCGCCTGGGCATCGTGACTTCGCCCACCGGCGCGGCCCTGCGCGATATCCTCCGCACGCTGGCAGTGCGCTATCCGCTCGTCGATGTGCTCCTGGCCCCTGCGGTCGTCCAGGGCGAGCAGGGCCCGCCGACCATCGTCGCGGCCATCGAACTGCTCAACCGCTGGTCGGTCGAGCGTGAGCCGCTGGATGCCATCCTGCTGGCCCGCGGGGGCGGCTCCATCGAGGAGTTGTGGGCCTTCAACGATGAGCGGGTGGCGCGCGCCATCGTCGCGTCGGCTGTGCCGGTAATCACCGGCATCGGCCACGAGACGGACTTCACCATCGCGGACTTCGCGGCGGACCAGCGCGCGGCCACGCCGACCGCAGCCGCGACGCTTGCCACGCCGGATAGCCGCGAGGTGGCCGCGAGCGTGGCCGCGCTCCAGTTGGCGGCAGCACAGCAGCTCAGCCAACAGCTCACTGCGGCACGGCAAAGCCTGGAGTATCTGGCCCACCGGGTGCAGCGGGCCGCGCCCGATCGCCGCCTGGCCGACTATCGCCAGCGGGTGGACGACCTGGCGCGCCGGGCCACGCTGAGCATGGCAGGCTGCGTGCTCAACCGCCGGCAGCGGCTCCACGGCCTACAGCTTCAGATGGCCGCGCTCGACGTCAACCGCGTGCTGTCCCGGGGTTATGCCATCCTCACCCGGCCCGACGGGGGGGTCATTACCTCCGTCAACCAAGTCAGCACAGGCGACGCCATCCGCGCGCGGCTGGCCGATGGAACTTTCGACGCCACCGTGACATCATAGGATCGGTTGAAGGTTTAAATGTTACAGGTTGCAGGTTACGAATTGCTGGCCGAAGGCATCGAGCACAAACCTGCAACCTTCGAACCGGTAACATGTAACAGAGTGAGAGGGCTCAATGACCGAGGAAATGACCTTCGAGCAGCTCTACGCCGAGCTGGAAGAAACCGTGCGCAAGCTGGAGGCGGGCAATTGCTCGCTGGCAGAGTCCGTCGCGCTGTTCGAGCGCAGCACGCAGCTTGCCGAGCGATGCAACGCGCTGCTGGACCAGGCCGAGCTGCGCGTCCGCCAGGTCACGGAGGGACCGGCCGGCCTGACGGAGCAACCGTTTTCGGGTTGACGCGCCAACCGAGACCGGGTTCCTGTCACATTTTCCCCATCTGCGGTGTTAAATAAGTAGATGCGTGTTCTGTCTCGTGGCTCTGGCTGGTCTCCGACCAGCCAGAGCCACGAGACAATAAAACTAGACCCAGGACACCGCCATGATCGGGGTACCAGCTCGGAGTTTCACCCAAACCGGAGAGGCCCGCACCGTGGCATCCGATTTCGACGCGCTGTTCCTGGCTCACTACGACGGGGTTTACCGGCTGGCATACCGCCTGGCGGGGACGCGCGAGGAAGCGGAAGACCTGGCGCAGGAGGCCTTCCTCCGGCTGCACCGCACGCCCCATCTGTGGCACACCGCCGCTAACCCCACAGCCGAGCACAACGTCCGCGCCTGGCTCTACCGCGTCGTCACCAATTTGGCTTATAACGCCCTACGCGGAGAGCGCCGCCGCCGGCAACGCGAGGACCGGCTGGCCGGCCCGACTGCCCCGGACACCGACATCGACATTGCAGATGCGGCGCTCGGCGCCGTCGAGCAGGCCCAGGCCGCTGCACAGGTGCGCCGCGCGCTGGCCGCCCTAACCGAGCGGCAGGTACAGTTGTTGCTGCTGCGCCAGGCCGGGCTCAGCTATCGCGAGCTGGCCGCCGCGTTGGGCGTGGCCCCCGGGTCAGTGGGGACGCTGCTGGCCCGTGCCGAGGCCGCGTTCGTTGCAGCGTATCGCGCGGCAGATGAGTAGGAGCGCAGCGATGAATCGCCCACTACGAACCGTTCGAGGGATTCCCATGCGACACGTCAATGACTACATGCGCGCTTACCTCGACGGTGAGTTATCGCCGGCCGAGGAAGCTACCGTGACGAACCATCTGGCCGGGTGTCCGGCCTGTACCGCAGACCTGGCTCACCTGCGCACGCAAGGGGAGACCGTTGCGGCCTACCTGTCAGATGCCGACCCGGCTGGCCTGCCGGACGCGCGCGCTGCGCTCGCACGCTTCAATGCCAAGATAAGCAGTGAGCATCCTGAGCGGGTGTACGATTCAAAGCTGCTGGCAAACGACCGCCAGCCGAAGGATGCCGTGCCGAATCTTTCGGCACTCAGAAGGAGTTTCGATATGTTACGACAACGACTCTTCAGTCCGCGGCTGCGGCCTGTGATGATCGGGCTGACCGCGCTGGTTTGCCTGGGCCTCCTGTTCACCATCGTGCCCGTGCGCGAGGCCGCGGCGGACTTCCTGGGCCTGTTCCGGGTCCGCAAGTTCGCCGTCATTCCCATCAACCCTGAGCAGATCCAACGGCTCGAATCGCTGGCCGAGAACGCGGAATCAGTGCTCGGCGAGCCGGTCGTGACGCGCGAAGAGGGGCCGCGCCAGACAGTCAGCGATGCCGGCCAGGCATCCGCGCTGGCCGGGTTCACGGTACGCGCGCCGGCCTCGCCGCCTGATGGCGCGTACTTCTCCGAATTCGTCGTGCAGCACGGCCCTGCCGTCCACTACGAGGTGCAGCGCACGACCGTGGAGTCCCTGCTGCAGGCCGTGGGTGCATCCACCGCGGGGCTGCCCGCGACAGACCTTATCACGGTCGATGTGGACCTCGGCCCGGCCGCCATCCTGACCTACCGGACGCCCCAGGGCGAACTGAACCTCGTCCAGACGCGCAGCCCGGATGTGCAGATTCCGGACGGTGTGGACCTCGTCGCGTTGAGCGAGACGGGCTTCCAGCTGCTCGGCATCGCGCCGGAGGAAGCGCATCGCTTGGCGACCACCATCGACTGGTCCAGCACGCTCGTCATCCCCATGCCGACGGACGTTGGGGAGGCGCGGGAGGTCAACATCGACGGCACGACCGGCCTGCTGCTGCAGAGCCGCGGGGATCGGAACCGCCCGTCTTCGAATGTTATGCTCCTGTGGGAGCGCGACGGCATCGTCCATGCGCTGAACGCCGAAGGCATGGAGGAAATGATTGTCCTACAGGTCGCAGACTCGCTGCGATAGCGGTTGAAAGTTCAGAGGTTGAAGGTTACAGGTCATCATCGTAACTTGTAACCTTCAACCTACTAACCTGTAACCCAATGCTGATAGATACCACCGCACTCCGCAAACAGTACGGCCCGCTCGTGGCTGTGGACAGCCTCGACCTGCACGTCGCTGCAGGCGAGGTTTTTGGCTTTCTGGGCCCCAACGGCGCAGGCAAAACCACGACGGTCAAGATGCTGCTCGGCCTGGTCTACCCGACGGGCGGCGAGGCCCGCGTCCTGGGCCAGCGCCCCGGCAATCCGGTCGCGATGGCGCGCGTCGGCTTCCTGCCCGAACACTTCCGCTTCCCCGCCTGGCTGACGGCCTGGGATTTCCTGGACATGCACGGCCGGCTGTACGGGTTAAGCCGGGCAGAGCGTCGCAAACGCATTCCGCGGCTGCTCGAACGCGTCGGCCTGGGCGACCGGATGCGTTCGCGGCTGGGCGAGTTCTCGAAGGGGATGCAGCAGCGCGCGGGATTGGCGCAGGCCATCATGAATGATCCTGCGCTGGTCTTCCTCGATGAACCGACCTCCGGGCTGGACCCCGTGGGCCGCCGCGAGGTGCGCGACATCATCCACGACCTGCGCGCGCAGGGCGTCACCGTCTTTCTCAACTCGCACTTCCTGAGCGAGGTCGAGGTCACATGCGACCGGGTCGCCATCGTCAAGCGGGGCCGGGTCGTGCGCGCGGGCACGCTGGACGAACTGACCGGCGGCGCGACGGAGGTGGAGATTCGCGCGGGCGGGCTGACCGCGGAGCTGGTCGCCGGGCTGGCGCGCTGGGGACGGGTCGTGGATAGCCGCGGGACGGCGGAGAACGGGCAGGGTGACGACATCACGCGCCTGATGCTGACCGTCGACCAGCCGGACGCACTGCCCGCGATTGCCGATTATCTCGTGACCGGCGGCGCGCGGCTCTACGCGCTCGCGCCGCAGCGCCTGCCGCTGGAGGAACTCTTCATGCGTGTGATGCGCGAAGAGGAGCCCGCGCTATGAACGTACTGCATATTGCCCGTATCACGGTGATACGAGGCGTCGAACAATGAATGTCCTGAAGATTGCCCGTATCACCCTGGACGAGGCCCGGATGCGCAAGATCGTCTGGGCCATCGTGCTGCTCGGCCTGGCGTTCCTGGTTATCTTTGGCGTCGGCTTCTACTTCATGTACCGCGACGTGAGCCGCTTCAACCAGGGGGTTGCGCGCGTGCTGGAGCCGGTCAATTTCTTCGTGCTGGCGGGGCTTTACGGGGTCAACTTCCTCGTCGTCGTCCTGGCCCTGCTGATGTCGGTGGACACGATCGCGGGCGAGGTCGCGTCGGGCACGATTCAGACGCTTGTCACGAAACCGCTGCGGCGCTGGGAGGTGGTCGTGGGCAAGTGGCTCGGCCTGGGGTTGCTGCTCGCCGCGTTCACCGTGATCCTCTCCGGCAGCCTGACCGCGCTCGTCGCCATTATGTCAGGTTACATCCCGGCCAACCTGCCCCAGGCCGTCGGCCTGATGGTGCTCGAAGGACTTGTCGTGCTGTCGCTCTCGCTGCTCGGCGGAACGCGGCTGCCCGCGCTGGCAAACGGCGTCGTCATCTTCATGTTCTACGGCCTGGCGTTCATCGCGGGCTGGATCGAACAGATCGGCTCGTATCTCCAGAACGAGGCCGCGGTCAACATCGGCATCATCGTCAGCCTGTTCCTGCCCATCGAGGCCATGTGGAAGCGCGCCGCGTACATCCTCCAGCCGCCCTTCCTGCGCGAGCTGGGCTTCGACGCGTCTCCCTTCGGCGCCGCCAGCGCGCCCAGCCCGCTGATGGTCTGGTATGCCACCGGTTATATCATCCTCGTGATGCTGCTCGCCGTCCGGTCGTTCAACCGCCGCGATTTGTAGATAATAAATGTAGGACGGGTTGGCAACCCGTCCGGCGGCGGTTACCCCCGCGGCCCGTAACATCAGGAATTCTAATGCAAGCCCTGTTCGCGAACTGGAGTCGAGGCTTCAGCCGGTTAGGCTGGCAATACACGTACACGACCTGACCGGCTAAAGCCTCGACTCCAGCTGCATTTGGAGTTCTTGCTGTAAAGTAGGACGGGTTGGCAACCCGTCCTACATTTTTGTCCGATAGCCTTGCCTTACGCGGCGAATTCCACCTTCACGGCCGCGATGCCGTACGCCGGGATATGGACCGTCACGCCGCCGTCATTGACCGCCGCGCTCGAGGACGCGAGGGGCCGCTCCATCAGGTCCACCTCGACCGCGCTGACAGGAACTCCCAGCGCTTGTGCGTTGAACTCGACGCGCGCCTCGGCCGCCTCGCCGGTCGGGTCGAAGAAGGTCAGCACGAGCGCATCATCCCCCTCGGCCTTCTTGACGTTCGCCAGGATGACCGTGTCAGGCGCAGCCGCCATGAACGACGCCGCGGACGGCAGCGACCCGCTGTGTACGTCCGTTCCGACGATTCGCAGCGCATGGTTGAAATTCCGGCCCAGCCGCACGGCTTCCGCGACGGGCAAGTCGCCCGCGAAGGGGCACAGCCCCGCATGGATCTCGTGCTGGCGGATTTCGGGCAGGATGTCCGGCATGTAGCTGCTGCGGATCAGCGTCATGCGCAGCGTACTGCCGTCCAGCGCGTAGCCGTACTTGCAGTCGTTGACCAGCAGACATCCGGCCTGTGTGCCGTCCACCTCGCCGGTCACCTGGGCCCACTGGAGCGCGGGCACTTCCTCCCCGCGGTTCAGGTCACGCTCGACTGCGCCGAACGGGACCTCGTAGCGGCCCTGTGCGCCGGTCAGCGCAAGCGGGAGGGCCAGCCGCAGCATCGGCACGCCCGTCTCAGGCGTCCCGCGCTGGAACCAGACCACGTCCAGATGCATGTAGAGCTGCGGATCGCCCGCACGCAGCTCGTAGGTTAGCGTGATGTCGGACTCCTGCACCCGCAGCTTGACCTCGATGGTGGCCTTGAACGGCCCGCGCAGTTGCCGCTTGATGTCGATCACCCGCGGGTACTCGACCGCGCCGATGTTGTCCATCACCCAGGCCGTCATGCCGTTGGGCCGCTCGACCGCGTATTCCAGGACACGCGCCGCCTGCTCCGGGCCGATGAGCTGCGCGCCGCTGCGCTTGTCCACCAGCGAACGGATGCCGCCGTGGGACATATCCAGCTCGACGCGCACGAGGTCGTTCTCCAGCCCTTCCTGCGGCTGCTGCGTGTGGCTGCGCGGCTGCAGCTGGCGGTCGCCCAGTTGCCAGACGCCCGGCCGGACGGTCTCCGTCGGGGCCGCGGTCTCGCTCAGCGCGAAGGTGGCATAACCCAGGCCCGCGGTCTGCACCGGCAGCGCGAAGCGCACGTAGCGGTGGCCCCAATAATTGCCGGAGCCGACGACCTGCGGTGCATAGGTGCTGCCGTCGGGCAGGCGGACGCTGAACGCGCGCTTCTCCAGCGGCGGCAGCAGCGCACCGGGCGGCGTGTTGTCCCAGACGGTCGTCTCGATGACCTCATCGCGCTCCCACGCGACCGGGTTGAAGACAACGAATGGCCGGTCGCCCTGGCCTGCGCTCTGCTCCGACTGGCTCAGCGCGCCGTTGCTGGACATGAAGCCCACGCCCGCGCCGAAGGCATTGGAGAGCCGCGAGGCCGGAATCGGCGCATCCGCCGGACCCTGCGCAAAGCAGGTGTCCACTTGGCCGGCGAGCTGCCGCAGCGCCAGCCGCTCGATCATGCCGGTCATCGCCATCGTCTGCTGGTACAGGCCGTCGTTGTAGGTGCGCGTGTCGTGGACGCCGGAGCCGGGCAGGATATCGTGGAAGTGCGAGAAGAGCGTGTCGCGCCAGCCGCGGCGCAGCTTGTCCGCGGGATAGCTCCGGCCCAGGGCCAGCCAGGCCAGGCTCGACGCAACCTCCGTATCCGCCAGGTGGTTCTCCGCAAAGCGGTTGTTGCGCTTGATGAGCGTCTGCGTGGTATAGCAGCCGGTGAACTCGGTGTTCAGCTCGCAGTCCAACACGGGCAGGTGCGCGCCCTCGCGCTCGACCCGCTGGTAGAACGCGCGGGCCGTGCTGAATTTGATGTTCGGGAACACGGGCCAGGTGTCCATGTCCAGCCCGCGCACGATGTCGCGGCGCGTCGGCCCGCCGCCGTGATCGCCCACGCCGTAGACGAACAGCGAGCAGCGCAGCCCCGTCTGATCGATGAAGATGCCCATCTGCTTCAGCAGGTCCTCGGGCCGGATGACGCCGTTATAGCCGTACAGCATGTCATTGCGCACGAGCACGCGCGAGCCGTCGGGCGCCTGCCACCAGAACATGCCGGGTCGCGCCGGGCCAACCGCGCCGGGCCGGTGGAGGTACATGTACTTGATGCCCCCGCGCACCATGTATGCGGGCAGCGTCGCGGCATGGCCGAAGGTGTCCGGGCTCCAGTTGATGGGCACGTCCTCCGGCGACAGGCCGAAGAGGTGGTGCATGTACTCGCGCGTATAGAGCAGGTGGCGGCAGAGGCTCTCCGGTCCGGCCATGTTGTTGTCGTTCTCGACCCAATGGCTGGCCGTCACTTCCCACCGGCCCTCGTGCACGCGCTGCGCGATGCGCGCCAGCAGCTCGGGATTGTGTTCTTCAATGATGGCGTAGACGCTCGCCTGGCTCTGGCTGAAATGGAACTGTGGGAACTCGTCCATCAGCTTGAGCACGGTCGCGAAGGTGTCATTCGTGACCGCGACCGTCTCCGGCCAGGACCACATCCAGTTCATGTCGATGTGCCCGTGGCCCACGCAGTAGATGGTGTACGTCTTGGCGATGTGAGCGATGGGCGACAGGGTCTGTTCGGCTGCCGTGATGGCCGCGCGCGCCGTGTCCACGTTGCCCGTCGCGAGCGCGGCGGCGACGCGCGGCGCTGCCTCGGCCATCAGGCCGCGCCAGTCGCCGGCCTCGTCCGGGTGCCACGTGCACAGTTGCTCCGCAAACTGAAGCTCATACTGGAAGCGTTCCTGAAGGTCCTGCAACTGCATGATGGTCAATTGGAGGTCGGCGCCGAGGTCCAGGGCGGCCGGGCGCGTGCTGTCGTTAGGCGTCATGGGTTCTCCTTGGTGTGAACAAAGCTCGGATGACAGACCACCGTGAGGAATGGATTGCGGGTTGCGTCTGCACCCCATCGTGACAGATGCATGTTAGCACCAAATGGGAGCGAGGACAAAAACGTTTGTCGTGGCGGAGCCATCAACGAATGCTGCACGAATGAACGAATTTAGCGAGGGCACGTGAATTCGTTCATTCGTTGCCCAATTCGTTGACGGCCGCGGGGCCGCCCGCGGGCGAGCCGCCTACTGCGGATACAGCCTGCGGTACGCCTCGTAGTGCGACCAGACGGCCTGCACGTAGACGCGCGTCTCGTTGATGTTGATCGCAGCGGCAAACAGATCATCGTCGTGAGACACCCAACTGCGCCACACTTGCGCGTTGCCCGGTCCGCCGTTGTAAGCCGCCAGGCCGGTGAACAGGCTGTCCTTGAAGTGTGTCACCCACTGGTCGATGTAGTACGCACCAAACGCAACATTGATGTAAGGATAGTATGCGTGGTGCGCCTCGAAGTCCGACCGGCCCAACTGCGCGGCAATCGATTCCGCCGTGCCAGGCATCACCTGCATCAACCCCTGGGCGCCCGCCACCGATGCAACGGCAGCCTCGAACCGGCTCTCCTGCCGGATGATGGCCGCCAGCAAACGCGGGTCGATCTTATACTTGACCGCCTCCGCGCGGATGAGCGCATCGTACGGCATCGGATACGCCAGCCGCTGCAGCGCCACCGGCGCCTCGCGCATCAGCTTGCCGGACAGCGTCACCACCTGCTCCGCAGCGAGCAGCGACAGCCGGTTGGCCCCCCGGTCGCGGAAGGCCAGCGAGAGGGCTGCGAGCGTCCACGCGTTCTTCTCGTTCCGCTGGCGCACGCGCTCCCACTGCGTGAGCGCGGCCGAGCGGAAACCCAGTTCGAGCAGGGCTTCGCCCCGCTGCCAGTCGCCGTCGTTCAACACCGCGGGCGGCAGATTGAGCGTACCCTGCCCCGCCCACGTCCTGAGCCAGGCGGCAATCTGCGTCTTCTCCGCGGCCGAGCCCGGCGCAGGCTCGACCCTGGGCGACTGCGCGGCACCGGTGGAGCGGCCGTCCATCCCCTCGCGCTCGCGGCCTGCACGCCAGTCCGCCGCGCGCAGCCCGTAGAAGCTCTCCGGCCCCGCCTGCTCCGCCGACTGCCAGGCCTGCTCTGCCGCAGCCCGGTCCCCCTGCGCGAGCAGCGCGCGACCGAGCCAGTAGTAGGCCACCGGCCGGGTGAACGCGGGCAGCTCGGCCTTGCCCGCCATCTCGCGCCAGGTATCCGCCGCGGCCCGGTAATTGCCGAGGCGGAAGTAGATCACCCCTGCGTTCTGGTACGCGCGCCAGCCCTCGTCCGCCTTCGGATAGCGGCGGGCCAGGTCGAGGTAGCGCGCGGCCGCAGCAGCGATGGGCGGCTCCGGGTCCTGCTGGATGGCAAACTGCCATAGCGCCTTCGGGGCCTGCGGCGAATCGGGCTTCTGCTCCGCGAGTTGGCGGTAGGTTTCCAGCGCGCCCGCCGCGTCGCCCGCGCGCATCTGGGCGCGCGCCTTCGCCATCCAGGCATCAGCCACCTGGGGCAGGTCGGGCGCGCGTTCCATGAACGTCTCCAGCTCGCGGATGCCCGCCGCGTAGTCGCCCAGCGCGATGTAGCTCAACCCGGAGTAATACCAGGCCAACCCGCCCTTGCCGGTGGGATCCGCCGCGCGCAGCCGGTCGAACGCGGCAATCGCCAGGTCATACACCCCGGTGTGATAGTTGGCAACCCCGCGCTGGAACTCGTCCACCGTCTCCCCCGCATCGAGCAGGGCGACGATGGCCGCGTGCGCCCAGCGGCTCGTGATGTCCGCGGCCATCGCCGCGCGCCAGCGCTCCAGCGCGGCAGCCGGCACGGGTATGGGTGTCGCGGTCGGCTGCGGCGTCGCGCTGGCCCGCGGCGTCACCCTCGCCGTGGGCCGGGCGGTCGCAGTTGCGGCGGGCGCGGCGGGCGTCGGTGCAGCCAACGCCAGGGCGTTGCCCGCCAGGTAGTACATCTCTGCGGCCAATGCGCCAGTCTGGTTGTCCCCGCGCAGCGCATCGTACTGCACGACGGCATCCTGCGGCCGGTCTTGCATCAGGGCCAGGTCGGCCAGGTTGCGGCGAATCTGAAGCGTGTTGGCCCAGTCCGGCGACTGCGCGAGCGCGGATGTGAACGCCTCGGTCGCCCCGGCCAGGTCGTTCTGGGTCCTGCGGATCGCGCCGATGCGCTGCCAGGTCAGGTATTGCAGTTCCGGCGCGAGCTTGAGGTGCGCGCTGTAAGCGGCCTCGGCCTCCTCCCAGCGCAGCAGCGTCGCCAGCGCCTGCCCGTAGAGGAACTGCGCGGGCGTCCGGTGCGGGTCAGCCTGCGGTGCGGTCTTGAGCAGCGCGGCCAGCGTATCGGCCGCCTCGATGATCGCGTCGTCGCGCAGGTAACACTGCGCCAGACGGTAGTTGGCCTCTGCCGCCTCAGCCGAAGTCGGCTGCGCGGCGGCAATCTCCGCGAACTCGCGGCGCGCCCATTCGCAGTCACCGATGAGCTGGTGCCAGCGGCCGGATTCGAGCAGGTCAGCTACCGGCGCGGAGAGCGTCGGCGGCGGCAGTGTCGCTGTTGCCGTAGGAGTCGCGGTGCGCTGCACCGTCGCACGGACGCGCGTCGCCGTCGGCAAGGGCGTGCGCGTCGCCGGTCGCAGGGTGGCTGTAGACCTGGGTGTAACCGTCGCGGCCTGAGCAGCGGTGTTGTCTGCAACGGCTGTCGTTACAGTCAGGGTTGCGGCAATGACAACGAGCACCGCTGCCCACGCCAGGACGGCTGCCCGTGTCTTACCAAACATGGAACTCACCAAGCAAGATAATCCTCCATCGTGCCACATGGCAACGAGAATTGTAACACACTTTTCCAGTGATACGGTTACGCAGCATACTGATAAACGCCTGCTGCACAGCACAAGTTCCTGACAAATGATGGCGCAATGAGAGCGTTTGACATTCTCCATCGCGCCGCTATAATTGTACTCCATTGTACGCGGCCCTGCGTGTGCCGGGGCGCGTGCCGAGGCGTCCCACACAATGTCGTGGCGCGACGAAGACTCTGCCTGACCCGAGCGGAGATGCGGCGCGACATCCCCGTTTTGACTTCCATCCTCGCGTCGACCATTTCACCAGGAGGAGAACCCATGAAGGTACTGAGGAACCTCAGTCTGCTGACCGTGACCGTCATGCTGCTCGGCATTCTGGCAGCCTGCGGCGGCGGACAGCCAGCAGGCCAGGCCCCGGCCGCCACTACAGCAGCCGAGCCGACTGCGGCCGCCGAACCCGCTCAGCCTGCCGAGGCCGCGCCCCCAGCCGAGGCCAGATCGTTCACGGTCGCCAGTGACGCATCGTTCCCGCCCATGGAATTCGTGGACGAGAACAAGGCTCTGACCGGCTTCGATATCGATCTCATCAATGCGATTGCTGCGGACCAGGGCTTCACCGTGGAAATCCAGAACACGGCCTGGGACGGCATCTTTGCGGGCCTCGAAGCCGGCCAGTACGATGCGATCATCTCCTCGGTCACAGTGACTGAGGAGCGCAAGGCAGCGATGGACTTCTCTGATCCGTACTTTAATGCCAACCAGGCCATCGTCGTATTGGCAGAGGACACGGCCATCGCAGGCGAGGCCGACCTGCAGGGCAAGACCGTCGGCGTGCAGATCGAGACCACCGGCGCCATCGCCGTGCGCGAGCTGGGCATCGAGCCGAAGCAGTACGACAGCCCCGACCTGGCCCTCCAGGACATGGTCAACGGCAACATCGATGCGGTCGTGGTCGACACGCCCGTCGCAGCCAACTACGCGCTACAAGCGCCCCAGTTCGAGGGCAAGCTGAAGATCGTGGGCGAGCTGCAGACGAACGAGACCTACGCGCTGGCCGTCCGCAAGGGCGATCCCGAAGGTGTGCTCCCGCTGTTCAACGCCGGGTTGGCCAACATTAGGGCCAGCGGCGAGTATGACGCCATCTACGAGAAGTGGATCGGTGAAAGGCCGGCAGGCGCGGCCGCGGAACCGGCGGCTGAGGGGAACTAGGCCATCGTCACCGACACCAGTTACGCCGCAGCTAACTGCGACTATGGCGGGATCATCAAGTCCATCGAGGCGGTGGACGAACTGACCGTCAAGTTCACGCTGTGCCAGTCTGACGTAGCCTTCCCGTCGAAGGTCGCCTTCTCCGCCTTCCAGATCCACCCGTCGGAATATCTCGAAAGCACCGGCGGCGGCGGCACGGCACTCACGGAAAACCCTGTTGGCACCGGCCCGTACAAGCTGGAGCGGTGGCAAAAGGGCAGCCAGATCATCATGACCCGCAACGAAGACTACTGGGGCGACAAGGCCATCGCCAAGACCCTGGTCTTCCAGTGGCAGACGCAGGGCGCGCAGCGCCTGACCGAGCTGCAATCGGGGACCGTGGACGGCATCGACAACCCGACCCCGGATGACTTCGCGACCATCGAGAACGATGACACTCTGACGCTGTACCCGCGCGAGGCGCTCAACATCTTCTATCTCGGCTTCAACCGGGACAAGACCCCGTTTGCCAACGAGAAGGTGCGCCAGGCGATTGCCATCGGCCTCGACCGGCAGCGCATCGTCGATAACTTCTACCCGGAAGGCTCCGAGGTGGCGAGCCACTTCACGCCCTGCGCGATCCCCGGCGGCTGCGAGGGCGAGGCGTGGTACGACTTTGACCTGGAAGCG
>JAKPQT010000481.1 GCA_029555885.1 Chloroflexota bacterium
TTGACCTCCACCGTCACTTCGTACACGCCGGACGTTACGGGCGTGACATCGCCCAGGAGCCAGGTGACGGTGTGCGTGTTCGGGTCATACAGGCCCGCATCCGTTGCGCTGACGAAGGTGACTTCCTGCGGCAGCGTATCCACGATGGTCACATCTTCCGTGTAGGCGTTGCCGCCCACGGTCCAGTCCACCGTGTAGGTCAGCTCGCTGCCGGCATCCACCGGTTCCGGCGCGGCGGTCTTGTCGATGCTCAGCTCCGCCTGCGCGGTCACGCTGGTGTCATCGGCGGCCTCATTGTCGGCGGGGTTCGTGTCGCCGGCGGAAGTGGTGCTGATGACCGCACGATTGGTGACCGTGGTCACGCCGGGCGGGAAGACCGGGTCGAGCTTCACGGTCACGGCGACCTGCCCCGTTGCGCCCACATTCAGCGTGCCTAGTTCCCACTTGACCGTGTGTGTCGCGCTGTCGTAGACGCCGCCGTTGGTTGCGCTGACGTAGCTCACGCGCTCCGGCAGAGTGTCCACGATGACGGTATTGGCCGCGGGGCCGAAGCCGTAGTTCTCGTAGTTGATCGTATAGGTCAGCGTGTCACCGGGCGCCGCAGCAGCCAGGCCGTCCGTCTTGCTGATCTTGAGTTCAGGGTTGGCGAGCGGAACAGATGCCTGGACGAACCACGCGCCGCTCTCGCCCATCTGCTCGATTTCCTGGGCGCCCGTGTCCACGGACTCGCCCTGCACCGCCAGCCAGGTCGTGCCTGCAGGGATATTCACCTTCAGGCGCGTCACCGCCCATTCGGCGCCGACATAGCCGCCGAAGTACTCGACGATAGGCGCATAGGTGGTTGTCCCACACTCGTAGTACCGGCCAAACGGGTTCTTGGCGAACAGACGGCCGCCGTTGACGCCCGTCGAGGGCGTGCCGTACTTGATGAGGTTAGCGGGCGGGGTCCCCGTGCCCCACGCGCCCCACAGGTTCTCCGGGCGGCAGGGATTCGCGTGATCCGTACCCGCGTGGTTGAGGAACAGCGTCACCGTGCGATCGGTCGGCGCCGACTCGAACTGGAAGATGACCGGACCGGCGGTTTCCTCGCCCGGCGTGTTCTCCCAATACCAGTCCATCTCATCCGTCAGGTCGATCAGCTTGGGGGTAGTGCAGGCCCCGGTGCTGTAGACCACAACGAGGCTGGCGCCGTTGCGCCGCGTGTCTTCCGGCAGCGCACCCCAGCCGGAGAGGGCAAAGCTGTTGGCGCCCTGCTGGACGAGGTTATAGCCGTTCGGGCCCACATCTGCGCGCCACATGAACCACTCGGCGCTCCTGGGGCTGGACTTCTTCTGGTCCATCAGTTGCCCGATGACAGTCGTACCGTTGACCGTGAGGTCGCTGCTGTTGGGTGAGTTCGGTGCGCCGATGTCCTCGGTGCCGATCCAGACCAGGTAAGCATCGACGACCGGCCCAGGCACGGAGACGTCGATGTTTGCGCCGGACGAACCGGACCACATGCCCGCCCCGCGCACCTCCAGGTCATAACAGCCGGCCCTGGGATAACCAGGGATACGATCCAGCGGTGCACCTTCTGCGCCCGCAGGAACCACGATGAACATCGACAAGAGCAAAACAAGCAGCACGAAGAGTGACAGGGGAGGCGCTTTGCGCCCGATACCGGTTGGGGTCATGTACGTTCCTCCTTGAATTGGGAGTGCAAACAGCATGAGGCCTGCTGTCTGACCGACACGCTAAGAAGCCTGCGCATGCCTGTGGTGGAAAATGCATACAACGGGCGGGCCGAGAGCAAGCCGGATGCGATGGGGCGCGCCTGAATGACCGTTGCAGGCGGGCCCGGCCGGTTCGTCCCACGAAGGGTGGCCTGATTCAAATAAGGGCGCGCATACGCGCTGGGACACGGATTTCCCGCCAGGGTGGGCACACATGGGCGGCCTCCGGTCAGGGACGGCTGTCGAAATTGGAAAGATGGACTTAAGAGAGACGCGTGCATTATAGCACCTGGTTTTGGCGATGTCAACGACAAATTACATTCCAAACGTGACGATTTATTCATAGAAACAGGGGCATTGCGGCCTCGAACAGCTTCAATCCTTCTTGACGTTCCATCACAAGCTCCTTATACTTGCCATTACGGTCGTTCATTACCAGAAAAGTGGAGCACATCATGTATCAGGTCCTTCTGGCGCTGTGGCTGTTTGTCCTGCCGGGCCTGTTTGCCCCCTGGCACGATTATCCGGCCCCGGTGGACGCCTACATCAACGACTTCGCAGGCGTCCTCAGCGACGCTGAAGCGGACCAGATCGCGGATCGGCTGGACCGGCTCTATCGAGAGACCGGCGTCGAAGCCGTTGTAGTCACCGTTCCCTCGTTCAGTAGCTTCGGCACCGGCGACCGCACCCTGGAAATCTTCGCGACCAACCTGTTCAACACCTGGGCCATCGGTGACAGCGAACTCAACAACGGCGTACTCCTGCTGCTGGCGGTGAACGACCGCGAGGTGCGCATCGAGCTGGGCGCAGGATACGAAGCCGCCATAGACGACCAGGTGCAGGCCGTCATCGACGAGCAGTTGATTCCGCGCTTCCGTGAAGGCGACTATGGCCGCGGGCTGCGCGACGGCGCGCTCCGCCTGGCGGATGTCCTGACCACCGAATGGCAGCGCGGGGTCGATCCGGCGCGCACCCGTGCGCCGGCGCCCACCCCCTCCGGCATGCGGATTGGTGAGCAGGAGCCTGCACCGGTGCCTGCTCCCGTACAGCAGCCGGCAGCCGCGCCGCAGGCCGGAACGGGCGGCAGGACACCCATCGGCCCCCTGGTGGCGATTCCCGGCGGGCTCGGCGTCCTGGGGCTGGGAGGCTATGGAGCGTATCAACTGCTGAACCGGCGCAGCCGGCGCTGTCCCAACTGCGGCAGCCAGATGCACCTGCTGGACGAAGCCGCGGACGACGCATTTCTCAACGCGGGCCAGCAGATCGAGGAACTCCTGAACTCGGTCAACTATGCGGTCTGGAAATGCGGCGAGTGCGGCAACCACGTGCTGCGCAAGGAGCGCCGCTGGTTCTCCGGCTATGAAAGCTGCCCAAGCTGCGGCTATCAGGCGCTCAGCGTGCAGCGCCAGCGCCTCGTCGAACCGAGCTACGAGCAAACCGGCGTCGAGCGCATCGAGCGCGCCTGCCGCAATTGCAACTACCAGAATGCCAACGACATCACGATCCCGCGGCTTGTGCGTGCCGCGGCTGCGCCGGCTGGCCGGTCCACGATGACGCGGACACTGAGCGGGCAGTCGTCGAGCCGCCGGTCATCGGGCAGCTCGCGTTCGTCGTTTGGCGGCGGCCGGTCACGCGGCGGCGGTCGCAGCGGCAAGTGGTGAGGGATCATGCTATTTGCCTCGCGCGGTCCGAAAGGGTAAAATAGCAGCCAGGGCTTATCCGCACCTTCAGCGACGAGCTGCCGCCCTACCCTGATGCGATGTCACGGGTAGGGCTTTGTATTTGGGAGGCTGCTGTATGGAATATGCCGATCTCCGCGCCGCCGAGGCGCTCACGTTCGATGATCTCCTCCTGGTCCCGGGCTATGCCGAAGTCCTGCCTTCGCATGTGGACATCCGCACGCGACTCCATGAGACGCTGGCTCTGAGCATCCCGGTGCTCTCCGCCGCGATGGATACCGTCACAGAGGCCGCGATGGCGATCGGGCTGGCCCGCCAGGGCGGGCTGGGCGTCATCCACCGCAACCTGAGCCCCGAGGCGCAGGCCGCGGAGGTGGACAAGGCCAAGCGTTCCATGTCCGGCATGATCGTCGATCCCATCACGCTCCATCCCGATGCGACCCTCGCAGATGCTGAAGAGATCATGTCGCGCTACCACATCTCCGGCGTCCCCATCACGGAGGACGGGCGGCTCGTCGGCATCCTCACCAACCGGGATATCCGTTTCGCCACCCGGCCCGACGCACCCGTGCGTGAATACATGACCGCCGAGAACCTGGTCACCGCGCCGATGGGCATCGCGCTGGAAGATGCGAAGGCCATCCTCCACCGCCACCGCATCGAGAAGCTGCCCATCGTGGATGAGCACGGGATGCTCAAGGGCCTCATCACTTACAAGGATATCCTCAAGAAGCAGGACTACCCGGCTGCGGCGACTGACGGCCGGGGGCGGCTGCTGGTTGCCGCGGCCATCGGCGTGGGCAGCGACCTGGACACCCGGCTGGAGCTGCTGCTGGACGCGGGCGTCGACGCCTTTGCCGTAGACACGGCCCACGGCCACTCGGCCAACGTGCTGCAGGCCATCCGCCGGGCGAAGATGATTGCACCCCAGGTGCCCGTCCTGGCCGGTAACGTCGTCACCGCAGAGGGCACGAACGCGCTCATCGACGCAGGCGCGGATGCGGTCAAGGTCGGTGTCGGCGCGGGGTCCATCTGCACGACGCGCGTCGTTGCGGGCGTGGGCGTGCCACAGATTTCTGCGATCGCGGAGTGCGCCTCCGCGGCGCGGCCGCGCGGGGTCGCAATCATCGCGGACGGCGGCATCAAGTATTCCGGCGACATCGTGAAGGCGCTAGCTGCAGGCGCGGATGCCGTGATGCTCGGCTCGCTGCTGGCCGGGCTGGATGAGTCGCCGGGCGAGATGGTCATCACCGAGGGCCGCCGCTTCAAGGAATACCGCGGGATGGGCTCGATGGGTGCGATGAAGGGCCGGGCGAACGACCGCTACGCATCGGGCCAGGCGGGCGGCGGGAAGGTCGTGCCGGAGGGCATCGAGGGCCAGGTCCCCTACAAGGGCGCGCTGGCCGACTACATCTTTCAGTTGATGGGCGGGCTGCGCTCCGGCATGGGCTATGTCGGCGCAGCGGACCTGGCCGAACTGCGCGCGAAGGCGCGCTTCATCCGCATCACCAACGCCGGGCTGATCGAGAGCCATCCGCACGACGTCCTGGTCACGAAGGAAGCGCCGAACTACCAGGCGAACCCGCGTTGAAAGTTCCAGTAGAAGCCCGGTTTCTGTGCGAAGCGTAGCTTGGCCGACAAATCGGGCTTCTGAAAGGGAGAATTATGACAATCACGGCAGTCGTGGGCGCGCAGTGGGGCGACGAAGGCAAGGGCCGCGTCGTGGATTACCTGGCGCAGCAGGCGGACCTGGTCATCCGCTACCAGGGCGGCGACAACGCGGGCCACACGGTCGTCAACGACCTGGGGCTCTTCCGGCTCCACCTCGTTCCCTCCGGCATCTTCAACCCGGCCACCCGTTGCATCATCGGCCCCGGCACAGTGGTCCACCCGCCCGCGCTCTTGGCGGAGATGGCCGAGCTGACTGCCGCGCATGTCTCGCTGGACAACCTCTGGCTCTCGGAGCGCGGGCACGTGGTCATGCCGTATCACCGGCTGCTCGACGGGCTGGAGGAGGGTGCGCGTGGGGGTGCGCAGATCGGCACCACGAAGCGCGGCATCGGCCCGACCTATGCGGACAAGGCCGCGCGGCACGGCATCCGCCTGGGCGACCTGCTGCGGCCCGACTACCTGCGCGAGCGGCTGACCCTGATTCTGCCCAACAAAAATCGCGAGCTGGCGCACTTCGGCGCAGCTCCCCTCGCGCTGGAAGACGTGATCGGTGAGGCGCTGAGCTGGGGCGAGGCGCTGGTCGGCCGCATCACCGACACCCTGCCGATGGTGCAGGAGGCCGTGCGCGGGGGCCGCGAGGTGCTGCTGGAAGGCCAGCTCGGCGTCATGCGCGACCTGGACTGGGGCACCTACCCCTATGTCACGTCGTCCAATCCGCTGGCCGCAGGCGCATACCTGGGCGCGGGGCTGCCCCCGCGCGCCATCGACCGCGTCATCGGCGTCGTCAAGGCGTACTGCACCGCGGTCGGCGCGGGACCGTTCCCCACGGAGCTGCACGACGAGACCGGCATGCGGCTGCGCGAGGTCGGCCAGGAATTCGGTGCGACGACCGGCCGCCCGCGGCGCTGCGGCTGGTTCGACGGAGTGGCCATCTCATATGCGGCGTGGCTCAACGGGTTCACCGGCCTCGCCGTCACCAAGCTCGACGTGCTCGACGGCGTGCCGGAACTCAAGATTTGCACCGGCTACCGCATCCGCGGGGAGGTCATCGCGCGCGTGCCCGACACCTGCGACATGGCCCTGGCCGAGCCGGTCTATGAGACCTGGCCCGGCTGGCAGGAACCCACGCGCGAGGCGCGCACATGGGACGACCTGCCCAAGGCCGCGCGCGCGTACCTGCACCGGATGGCGGAGCTGGCAGGCGTGCCCATCCAGTACGTCTCCGTCGGCCCCGAGCGCGACCAGTTGATCGTGATGTAGCGCACCATGGCCGAGACCTTCACCCACGACACCTATCTCTCGCCGTTCACCTGGCGTTACGGCTCGCCGGAGATGCGCAGCCTGTGGAGCGAGGCGCACAAGCGGCGGCTGTGGCGGCGCATCTGGGTCGCGCTGGCCGAGGCCGAGCGGGCCGCGGGGCTCGTCACGCCGGAGCAGGTGGCAGACCTGCGCAGCCATGCGGCAGACATCGACCTGCCCCGCGCCCACGCCATCGAGGCGGAGATCCACCACGACCTGATGGCCGAGGTGCGCACCTATGCGGAGCAGTGCCCCATCGGCGCTGGCATCATCCACCTCGGCGCAACGAGCATGGACATCGAGGACAACGCGGATGCCCTGCGGCTGCGCGAGGGGCTGGACCTCCTGTTGGCCGGCACGCGCAAGCTGCTGGCCGCCTTCGCAGAGCAGATCGAGCGCTGGGCGGATACACCCACGATGGCCTTCACCCACCTGCAGCCCGCGGAGCCGACCACCATCGGCTACCGGCTGGCGCAGCACGGCCAGGACCTGCTGGCCGACCACGCCGAGCTGGCCCGCGTGCGCAGCGAGATACGCGGCAAGGGGCTGAAGGGTGCGGTCGGAACCTCTGCCTCCTATGCGCAGCTTCTCGCTGGCACGGGCCTGTTGCCCGCCGCGCTGGAGCAGCGCGTAATGGACGCGCTCGACCTGCCCGCGTTTCCGGTCGCGACGCAGACTTATCCACGCAAGCAGGACTACCGCGTGCTGGCTGCGCTGGCCGGGCTGGCCGCGACGCTGTACAAGTTCGCGTTCGACCTGCGCGTGCTGCAGTCGCCGCCGCTGGGCGAGTGGGCCGAGCCGTTCGGCAGCCGGCAGGTCGGTTCGAGCGCGATGCCGTTCAAGCGCAACCCCATCCATGCGGAGAACATCGACAGCCTGGCGCGGCATCTCGCCGCGCTGCCGCGGGTCGCGTGGGACAATGCGGCGCACAGCCTGCTGGAGCGGACGCTGGATGACTCGGCCAATCGGCGCAGCGCGCTGCCCGAGGCGTTCCTGATGGCGGACGAGCTCCTGCGTCGCGGGCTGCGGCTGGTCGAGGGGCTGCGGGTAGACGAGCGTGCGGCCGCGCGGCTGCTGGCCGTCTACGGGCCGTTCGCCGCGACCGAGCGGCTGCTGATGCAGGCGGTCAAGCGCGGGGGCGACCGGCAGGAGTTACACGAGGTCATCCGCGAGCACGCGCTGGCCGCGTGGGCCGCGGTGCAGGCCGGCGCAGCCAACCCGCTGATCGACGCGCTCTGCGCCGACCCGCGGCTCGCGCGCTACTGGCCGGACGCCGCGGACGAGATGCGCGGGCTGCTGGATGCGTCGGGCTATGTGGGTGACGCGCCCCAGCGTGCGCGGGCGCTGGCAGGGATGATTCGAAAAGAAGGGGAACCACGATGACACGACGCGCCATTCTGAGCGTATACGATAAGACCGGACTTGTTGACTTCGCCCGCGGGCTCGCCGCGGCGGGGTTCGAGCTGGTCGCGTCCGGCGGGACCGCGCGGGCACTGGCCGCGGCGGGCCTGCCGGTCGTGCCCGTCGAGCAGATCACGGGCCACCCGGAGATCCTCGGCGGCCGCGTTAAGACTTTGCACCCAGCCATCCACGGCGGCATCCTCGCGCGGCGCACGCCGGAGCACCTGGCGGAACTGGCCTCCCACGGCATCGCGGCGGTGGACCTGGTGGTCTGCAACCTCTACCCGTTCACCGAGACCGTCAGCCGGCCCGGCGTCACCGAGGCGGAGGCGGTCGAGGAGATCGACATCGGCGGGGTGACGCTGCTGCGCGCGGCCGCGAAGAACTTCGAGTCGGTGACCGTGGTGTGCGATCCGGCGGACTATCCCGAAGTGCTTGTCGCGCTGGCCGCGGGCACGCAGACCGCGGAGGAGCGGCGGCGGCTGGCGCTGAAGGCGTTCCGGCACACGGCGGACTACGATGCCGCCATTGCGGCCGCGATGGCTGAGTGGTTGAACCGCGAAGACGCAAAGGGCCGCGAAGAGACGGAAAGATTGCCCGAACGGTTGGTGCTGGCTGCGGAGCGGGTGCAGGCGCTGCGCTACGGGGAGAATCCGCACCAGCAGGCGGCGCTCTATCGCTGGGCGGGCGCGGCGCCGGCCTTCGAGCAGCTCCAGGGCAAGGAGTTGTCCTACAACAACATCGTGGACCTGGAAGCGGCGTGGGCCATGCCCCAGGAGTTTGCAGAGCCGACGGTCGCTATCATCAAGCACACGAACCCAAGCGGGCTGGCGTGCGCGCGGTCGCTGGTCGAGGCATACCGGCTGGCGTTCGAGTGCGACCCGGTATCGGCGTTCGGCGGGATCATCGCGTGCAACCGCGAGGTCGCTCTCGACGTAGTAGAGGCTATCGGCGGGCTGTTCGTCGAGGTGCTGGCCGCGCCCGGCTATACGCGGGAGGCCCTGGCCTGGCTGGCCGAGCACAAGAAGAACTGCCGGGTCATGCTGGCGCACGGGAGCGCGGCGGATGAACTGGTGCTGCGCTCTGTTGCCGGCGGGCTGCTGGCTCAGATGCCCGACACGCGCGGGGTGGACGAGGGCACGTGGCGCGTGGTCACGCGGCGGGAGCCGAACGAGGCGGAGCGCCGGGCGCTGGCCTTTGCATGGCTGGCCGCAAAGCATGTCAAGTCCAACGCGATCGTGCTGGCCCAGGGGACGGTCACCGTGGGCGTCGGCGCGGGGCAGATGAACCGGGTCGACTCGGTGCACCTGGCCGTCAAGCGGGCAGGGGAGCGCGCACGGGGCGCGGTGCTGGGGTCGGACGCGTTCTTCCCCTTCCCCGACGGCATCGAGGCGGCGGGTGAGGCGGGCGTGACCGCGATCATCCAGCCGGGCGGCTCGCTGCGCGACGAGGAAGCCATCGCCGCCGCAGACCGCTGGGGCATGGCGATGGTGTTCACGGGGGAGCGGCACTTCAGACATTAGTCATCGTTTGTAGTAGGCGCTTCAGCGCCCCGCGTGGTAAACGGCGCTAAAGCGCCCACTACGAACCACCAAGGAACTTCATGACGGCACACATGAATTCCCGTCGCGGGCCGCGCGGCATGACGGCCTTCACGATCATCTGGTTCGGCCAGATCATCTCGGTGCTCGCCACGAGCATGACCGCGTTCGCGCAGTCCATCTGGGTCTTCCAGGAGACGGGCAGCGCGACCGCGCTCGGGCTGGTGCAGCTCTTCTTCATCGTCCCGTTCCTCATCCTGTCGCCCGTCGCCGGCGTGATGGTGGATCGCTACAATCGCAAGCTGATGATGATGCTCAGCGACCTGGTGGCGATCCTGCCCACCGCGGGGCTGCTGGTGCTCTCCGCGATGGGCCGACTGGAAGTCTGGCACTTCTACGTCGCGGCGGCGTTCCAGGGCATCGGCAACACCTTCCAGTGGCCGGCTTATTCCGCGGCCATCACGATGATGGTGCCCAAAGAGCAGCTGGGCCGGGCGAACGGCATGATGTCGCTCATCGAGGCAGGGCCGAACGTCGTCGCGCCGATCCTGGCCGGCGCGCTGCTGCCCGTCGTCGGCTTAACCGGCATCCTGGGCTTCGACGTGATTACCTTCGTGATTGCGGTGCTGGCGCTGGTCATCGTGTTCATCCCGCAGCCGGAGCGCACCGCCGAGGGCCGCGCGGGCGAGGGCGGGTTCCTCAAGGAGGCCGCGTACGGCTTCCAGTACATCTTCGCCCGGCCCAGCCTGCTGGGGCTGCAACTCCTCTTCTTCACGGGCAACCTGTTCTGGGGCATCGCGCAGACGCTCATCGCGCCGATGATCCTGGCGCGCACCGGCAACAACAGCCTTGCGCTCGGCATGGTGCAGTCTGCGGCGGCCATCGCGGCTGTTGCCAGCGGAGTCGCGATGAGCGCATGGGGCGGCTTCAAGAAGCGCACGTATGGCGTCATCTTCGGCTGGCTGCTCTCCTCGTTCGGGCTGATTCTGCTCGGCCTGGGCCGCGCGCTGCCTATCTGGGTCATCGCAGGGGCGTATATGGGCCTGTGGACCGCGCTCATCAACGGCTCGAATCAGGCCATCTGGCAGGCGAAGGTCGCGCCCGATGTGCAGGGCCGCGTGTTCTCGGCGCGGCGGCTGATCGCCTGGTTCGCGCAGCCGATCAGCCCCATCATCGCGGGCACGACCGCCGACTTCTTGCTCGAACCGGCCATGCGGCCCGGCGGCGCACTGACAGGCACGTTCGGCGGGCTGTTCGGCACCGGGCCGGGCGCAGGCATGGGCCTGCTGATTTCCCTGATGGGTGTAGTGACGGTCGCGGTTGCCCTGGCCGCCTACTTCCTGCCCGTCATCCGGGAGGCCGAGTCGCTGCTGCCCGATCACCCGGTCCGCCCCGCGAAGGCGGCTGGTGAAGCGCCGGCATAAAGAGACTCGAATCTTCGCGTCGCGCTTGACAAACTTGCCCTATGGGAGTATAGTTGCGCCACAACTGAATAGCTACAACCAAAGCGTTGACGGAGGAAAGTAGCCGGGGGGATGACCCCAGAGAGGCCGGGTCCCGCGAGGGGCTGCAAGCCCGGCCGGAAGTATCCCCGACGAAGTTCCCTCCTGAGTGGGCGGGGGAAAACGGTTGAAGGTTCAGAGTTGAATGTTGCAGGTCGGAACCTGCAACATGAAACTTGCTAACTTGCAACCGTCACGTAGTCCGCCACGGCAGCCCGCCGTTACCCAGGGCCGCCGGTAAGCTGGGCGAACAAAGTTCGCACGTGAACGAAGTTCGCACGGCCGCCGGGCAGAGGTGTGAGTCGCCTGCCATAGCGGGCGCTCAAACCAGGGTGGTGCCGCGGAGTGCGTGCGCGCATTTCGTCCCTGCGACGAAATGCGCGTCTTGTTTTTAACCTTTGGAGGATGCTATGCACGACAACCTGGTGAAACTGCGGACCGAGGCGCTCGACGCGCTGGCCGCGGCAGGCGACGCCGATGCGCTGGAGGCGTGGCGCGTGCGCTACCTGAGCCGGAAGGGCGGGGCGCTCAGCGCGGCGATGGACGTCATCGGCAGATTAGCCCGCGAGGAGCGCCCGGCTTACGGCCAGGCGGCCAACGAGGTCAAGGCGGCGCTGGAAGCGGCATTTGCGGCGCGGGAGGACGCGCTGAAGCAGGAGGCGCTGGCTGCGGAGCTGTCCGCCGGAACGGTGGATGTCACGCTGCCCGGCCGGCCCCCCAGCTTGGGCCACCTCCACATCACATCGCAGAACCTGCGCGAATATCGGGCGGTCTTTGCCGAGATGGGCTTCGAGGTCTACGACGCGCCGGATGTGGAGACGGACGACTACAACTTCGGCCTGCTGAACATCCCGCCGTATCACCCGGCGCGCGATATGTGGGACACCTTCTGGGTCAGCCAGGACGCGCAGCCCGATCCGGCGCAGCGCACGCTCGTCATGCGCACGCACACCAGCCCGGGCCAGATTCGCGCGATGCGCGAGCGCTGCCCGCAGCCGATCCGGGTCATCCTGCCCGGCAAGTGCTATCGCTACGAGCAGGTTACTGCCAGCCACGATTTCCAGTTTTACCAGATCGAAGGGTTGGCCGTGGGCAGGAACATCCGCCTGACCGACCTCATCGGCACACTCGAGCAATTCGCACGCAAGATGTATGGCGCAGGGCGGTTCCGCGTGCGCGGGAGCTACTTCCCCTTCACCGAGCCCAGCATCGAGGCGGACATGAGCTGCATTCTGTGCGATGGCAAGGGCTGCGCGGTGTGCAAGTATACCGGCTGGCTGGAAGCCGCGGGGGCGGGCATGGTGCATCCGGTCGTGCTGCGCAACGGGGGCTATGACCCCGACGTGTTCAGCGGGTTCGCGTTCGGCATGGGGGTCGAACGGCCCGCCATGCTGCGCCACCGGATCAACAACATTCGCCATTTCTACTCGAATGACCTGCGCTTCCTCGGGCAGTTCGGATGACAGAAGGTTGAAAGTTACAGGTTGAAGGTTGAAAGTTACAGGTTGAAGGTTGAAGGTTACGGATTGAAGGTGCGGATCGTGCAACCTGCAACTTGCAACCTGACAGCCTTCAACCTCGAGAGGGAGGAACGATGAAGATACCACTTAGTTGGTTACGGGATTATGTAGACATAGACCTGCCGCCGGAACAGCTTGCCAACCGCATGACGCTGGCCGGGCTGGAAGTCGAATCGCTTACGCGGATCGGTGAGCTGTGGGACCGCGACAAGCTGTTCGTCGGTCAGATCCTGGAGGTCCGGCGGCATCCGGACGCGGAACGGCTGACACTCGCGCGTGTCGACTACGGCGCGGACGGGCCGCTGACCGTGGTCACCGGCGCACCGAATCTCTACCCATACGCGGGCGTGGACCTTGCGGGCCGCGGGCCGAAGGTGGCGTTCGCGCTGGCGGGCGCGCGGCTGGTGGACGGCCACAGCGACGAGCGCAAAATTGCCCGGCTCAAGCCAAGCAAGATACGCGGCATCATGTCCGAGGGCATGGTCTGCTCGGAGAAGGAACTCGACCTGAGCGACGAGCACGAGGGCATCCTCATCCTGCCGGACGACGCGCCGGTCGGCGTACCGCTGGTGGATTACCTGGGCGACATCGTCCTCGACTACGACGTGAAGGGCGCGATCGCCCACCTGGAATCGGTGTACGGCGCGGCGCGCGAGGTCAGCGCGCTGACCGGCCGGCCGCTGCACGACGATGTGATGACCGTGCTGGACCGCCGGCCCGTGACCATCACGCCGGATGCCGATTTCGCAGCCATCGTCATCGACGCGCCGGACCTGTGCCTGCGCTACTCCGCCGCGCTCATCGAAGGCGTGCGCGTCGGGCCGTCGCCCATGTGGATGCAGCAGCGGCTCCAGCGCGCGGGGATGCGGCCCATCAATAATGTGGTGGATGTGACGAACTACGTCATGCTCGAACTGGGCCAGCCGCTCCACGCATTCGACTACGACCTGCTACGCCAGCGTGCCAGCGAAGCTGACCAACGCGGAACGCCGAACGGCGTTCCGCGGGGTGGCCGAAGGCCACACATCATCATGCGCCGCGCACGCCGCGGAGAGCGGATGCAGACGCTCGACGGCGTAGACCGGCAGCTCGACCCCGAGATGCTGATGATCACCGATACCGCGGGCGCGGTGGCCGTCGGCGGCGTCATGGGCGGTGCAGAGACCGAAGTCTCCGAAGGGACGACGGCGATTCTGCTCGAATCCGCGAACTTCAACTTCCTGAGCATCCGCCGGACGAGCCAGATGCTCGGCCTGCGCAGCGAGGCGGCCAGCCGGTTCGGCAAGCAGGTGGACCCGGAGCTGACCGTCAAGGCGCTGGCCCGTGCGTGCCAATTGCTCGAAGAGCTGTCGGGCGGCACGGCGCGGCCGGTCTATGCGGACAACTACCCGAGCCAGCCGGAGCCGAAGCGCATCACGCTGGACCCGGCCTACGTGGACCGCCTGCTGGGCATCACCATCCCGGCGGAGGAACAGGCGCGCATCCTACGCAGCCTCGACTTCGGCGTGACGACTGGCGGCGATGGCCTCCTGCACGTGGATGTGCCGAGCTTCCGGCAGGATGTGAAGATCGCTGCGGACCTGGCGGAGGAAGTCGCGCGCATCTACGGCTACGACCGGATGCCGAGCACGCTGCTCGAAGATGAGCTGCCCCGCGCGCCGCGCAACCTCAAGCTGGAATCCGAGGAAAAGGTGCGCGACGTGCTGACGGGCTGCGGGCTGGACGAGATCATCACCTATTCGATGATCGATCTGCGCGACGAGGCGAAGCTGCTGGGTGCAGAGGCTGCCGCGCAGCCGCACGTGACCGTGCTGAACCCGCTGTCCGCAGAGCGCAGCCACCTGCGCACGACGCTGCTGCCGGAGCTCATCAAGACCGCGCGCGCGAACTTGCGCTTCACCGACCGCGTCGCCATCTTCGAGTTGGGCCGCGTCTTCATCCCGCGGCCGGACGAGACCCTGCCCGCGGAGCCGCGACGCCTGGCCGCGCTGCTGGTTGGCCCGCGCGAGCCTGCTTCCTGGCTGGGCCACGACACGAGCCCGCTGGGGTTCTTCGACCTCAAGGGGGTCGTGGAGACGCTTGCGGAACGGCTGGGCGTGCTGGGCGTGACTTGGGAGCGCGGCACCCATCCCGCGCTGCACCCGGGTCGCACTGCCCAAGTTCTGGTCAGCGGCCAGAGCGTCGGCATCGTCGGTGAGCTGCACCCGCAACTGCGCGCCGCCCTCGACCTGCCCGACCTGCCGGTCGCGCTGATGGAGCTGGACTTGGATGCACTGCTCGCCGGGTGGGGCAGCCAGCAGGAGATGGTCGAGTTCCCGCTCCAGCCGCCGGTGTTCGAGGACCTGGCGCTGCTCGTCGATGAGAGCGTTGCGGCCAGCCAGGTCGCCGCGCTCATCCGGCAGACGGGCGGCAAGCTGCTCGTGGATGTGCGTCTGTTCGATGTGTACCGCGGGGGACAGATCCCCGCGGGCAAGAAGAGCCTGGCCTACTCGCTGACCTTCCAGGCCGCGGACCGCACGCTGACTGCGGAGGACACCGCGAAGGCACGACAGAAGATCGTCGCGCGGCTGGAGCGCGAGCTCGGCGCGACGCTGCGCGGGTGACCTCACCCCTGGCCCCCTCTCCTGAGCGTTTGGGCCGCAAATCCAAACGCTCAGGAGAGGGGGCCGGGGGGTGAGGTCCACGCCCCCGAATTTCCCCGCGCCTGCCCACCCTCTTGACAACCTCAGGTATAATTAAGTTCTTTGCGCCTTTCAACAGCAGGCAGCAGATATCTGACCCGAGGTGGTATGTCCAGAATCCTGTTCAGGCCGGGGGATGTCCTGGCGACATCGGACGCGCTCCGCGCGCTGGAGTTCAACGAAGTCACACCACAATGCTTGCTCGGTCGCCACGTGCGCGGCGACTGGGGCGAGCTGCCTGCACGCGAGCGCCGCCGGAACGAGATGCAGGCGTTGAAAGCACATGGCACTGTGACGAGCCGCTACCGTCTCAGCGATGGCGAACTCGTCCTCGTCACCACGGATTTGCACCGCGCGGATACACTCATCAGCCAGCCCGGCGACGAAAAGCACCTGGCGCGCTTCGCCGAGGCCTGGCGCCAGCCGTGCTTTGCGTTGGAGCCGCCAGGCTACCCGTACTACCTCGTGCGCATCTGGCCGGGCGAGACCGCGCAGCCCGATCGGGTGCTTGAGCTCGCTCGCGCAGTACCCTGAGGAGGGCTACCTCAGCGCCGCGCCGATCCCTGAGGCCCACTCGGAAATCGCTTGCCAGTCGCGGAAGTCGCCCATCGGGGCCTTGATCATCTTGATAATCAGCCGCTCCGGCAGGCTCAGTGTCTGCGGGTCCATCTTGCCGCCGAAGACAGCCATATCGCGCGGCTGGATGCGGTCCGCGACCGGCTGCAGCTTCTCCGGCACACGCCAGCCCTTCAGCAACACCAGCGGATCGCCCTCGCCGGTCGGTCCGCTGGAGAACAGCCACACCGGCCGCTGCGCCAGCGCAGATTCCTGCTGAGTGAGAAACTCGGCTGCAGAACTGACCCACTGGCCCGCGTAGACGCCGCTGCCTAGCACGACGCCGGCATACGGGGCTACGCTCGTCACCTTCTCGGCGGGCAGAACATCCACCGCCAACCCGGATTCCGACAACACTACACCGATCTTCTGCGCAATTTCCGCGGTCGCGCCGTGCTTGCTGCCGTAGGTTACCAGAACTTTCTCGGCCATGTTGTTGCTCCTTCATTCCTGTATCTCTTGGGTTAAATACGAAGCCACCTGACACGGGTTGCACGAGGAATCACAAGGCCGTATGGTAGAATACCCGCGTATCCGCCCGTTCCCATCCCATGACCGGAGACACACTATGACCCATCGCGTCGACCTCAACGGCGACTGGCAGCTTGCCTGCTTCCCTGAAACGCCCGCCTCCGCCGCCGCGCCCGTTGACCTTTTCAGCAGCCCGAACCTTGCCGATGTACCGATTATCGCGGCCACTGTGCCGGGCAACGTCGAGCTGGATCTCGAACGCGCGGGGACCTTGCCCGATCCCTACTACGCCGCAAACATTCGCCTGCTCCGCCGCTATGAAGCATACGAGTGGTGGTATGCCCGCGAGTTCGAGCTGCCGCCCGACGCCGCGGGGCAGGAGTGGGACCTCGTGTGCGAGGGGCTGGACACGCTGGCGACCGTCTGGGTGAACGGGCACGAGGTCGGCCGCGCCGCCAACATGCTCATCGGCCACCGCTTCGCTGTCACCGCCGCGCTGCGGCCGGGGCGGAACCGGATCACCGTGCGCCTCGGCTCCGCACTCAACCACGCGCGCGGGTTCAGCTACGACGCGGCCAGCTCCGGCGCGGATTTCCGCGAGGAAGGGCTGTTCCTCCGCAAGGCTCCCCACGTCTGGGGCTGGGACATCCTGCCGCGCGCGGTCTCCGCGGGCATCTGGCGGCCCATCTATCTCGAGGCACGTCCGCCGACCGCCATCGAACAGCTCTATCTCTGGACGGTCGAGACGCATCTCGGCGGCGCGACCCTCGGCGCGCGCTGGCAGTTCCGGACAGACGTTGCAGACATGGACGGCTTCAGCCTGCGTTTCAAGGGCACATGCGGCGAGCACAGCTTCGAGTTCGAGTGGCCGGCGGAGTTCCTGGCAGGCGGCTGCCGCATCCCCGTGCCCGGTGCGCGGCTCTGGTGGCCGCGCGGGTATGGCGCAGCGAACCTGTACACGGTGACCACGCAGCTCTGTCGCGGGGGCGCGGTGCTGGCTGAACGGACCGACCGCATCGGCATCCGCACGGTAGCGGTGGACCGCACGGAGACGGCCGGGCAGATGTGGTCGCCGGAGGCTGCGTCGTCCACCGTGGCTCGCCATGACCGCCCGCCGGACCCGGCCAGCCATTTCGTCATCTACGTCAACGGCGAGCCGATCATGGTCAAGGGCACGAACTGGGTGCCGCTCGACGCCTTCCACAGCCGCGACGCCGAACGGGTCGACCGCGCCGTTGCGCTGCTCGATGACATCGGCTGCAACATGGTGCGCTGCTGGGGCGGCAATGCATACGAGAGCGACCGCTTCTTCGACCTCTGCGACGACAAGGGCATCCTGGTCTGGCAGGACTTCGCGTTCGCCTGCGCGCGCTATCCGCAGACGGAGGACTTCCTGGCCCAGGTGCGCACAGAGGCTGAGGCCGTGACCGTACGGCTGCGCAACCACGCCTGCCTCGCCATCTGGTGCGGCGACAACGAAATCGACGGCATGTATGTCAACGACGGCCTGTCGCCGGAGCACAACCGCCTCAGCCGGGAGGTGCTGCCGCAGGTGGTGCACCGCATGGACCCGCATCGCGCGTTCGTGCCCAGTTCGCCTTACGTGCCGCCCGTCCTCACCGCACATCCGACCGCGGATATCTGGACGCGGACGCCGGAACAGCACCTCTGGGGGCCGCGCGGCTATTACAAAGGCCCGTTCTATACCCAGCACAGCGCGCACTTCATCGGGGAGATCGGCTATCACGGCTGCCCGAATGTCAGCTCCATCCGCCGCTTCATTTCACCCGACGCGCTCTGGCCCTGGCAGGGCGAGGGCGGCTGGAACGACGAGTGGCAGGTTCATGCGGTCTATCACTGGCAGCACCGCCGCATCGACCGCGACCGCATCAAGCTGATGGCGAACCAGGTGCGCGAGCTGTTCGGCGTCATCCCGGAGGACCTGGAGAGCTTCGCGCTCGCCAGCCAGATTGTCGAGGCCGAGGCGGTCAAGTTCTTCATCGAGGCCACGCGGCTGCGCAAGTGGTGCACGAGCGGCATCCTCTGGTGGAACCTGATCGACGGCTGGCCGCAGTTCTCCGACTCGGTGGTGGACTATTACTTCGGCATCAAGCTGGCCTACCATTATATCCGCCGCGTGCAGCAGCCGGTATGCGTCATCATCGGGGAGCCGGGGCCGGGCAAGCAGTTGCCCGTCATCATCGCAAACGATGCGCTGCAGCCGGTCGAGGTGGACTATCGCATCACCGCCGGCGGTGAGGTGGTATCGGCTGGGCAGTTTGTTGCGCCGGCCAACGAGAACTGGCAGGTGGACCACCTCCGCACGTTTGCCAGCGACCACCGGCTATACCTGGTTGAGTGGAGCGCAGGCGGTGAGGCGTTCGGCAACCACTATCTGGCCGGTCAGCCGCCGTTCTCGCTGGAGCAGTACCGCGCGTGGCTGGCCGAGATCGCCGCGCTGCCGCGGGCGTTCGACGCGGACACAGTCGCACGGTGAGGGATGTATGACCCTGTATGGGGCTAATCACCCAACCATAATTCTTGTCATAGCACACTATCCGTGCTATCATGTTATCTCATGATCATGTCCTTCAAGGATCAGGCTACTGAGGACATTTTCAATGGCCGGAACCCCAGGGCTGCGAGACGCTGCTGTCCCGAAGCCCTCTGGAAGGTTGCGACTCGAA
The DNA here is from genome assembly GCA_029555885.1 of Chloroflexota bacterium. The sequence goes on from JAKPQT010000481.1 coordinate 18,780, forward strand.
AGCTCGACCTGCTGGATTCAGCGGCAACCTTGAATGACTTGCGTGTTCCACCAGGCAATCGCCTGGAGGCATTGAGCGCAGATCGCGCTGGACAGCACAGTATCCGCATCAACGAACAGTATCGAATATGTTCCGTATGGACGAGTTCAGGTCCGGCTGAGGTTGAGATTGTGGACTATCATTGAGAGATTGCGAGGAAGCAGGAAGTATGGTTCGCGTACCGACAGACCGACCGCCGACACATCCCGGTGAAGTGTTGGCCGAAGAGTTCCTGGCGCCGATGGGGGTGACGCAGCGCCAGCTTGCGGATGCCATCCGAGTGCCTTACCAGCGCGTCAATGAAATCGTCAACGGTCGGCGCGGCATCACGCCCGCGACAGCATTGCGCCTGGCGAAGTTCTTCGGCACGGCCCCCGATTTCTGGCTGAACCTCCAGATGCGTTTCGACCTCTATGAAGCACAGCACGACCAGCAGAACGAGCTGGCTCGCGTCACGCCATACAAGGCTATCGCCACTGCCGTTGCAGCCGTTCAGGAATCAGGCCCTACCCGGAAAACCGGCCAGGAGTCGGACAGCGCAGAGTAAGTCCTGTGACGAAATAGGACACTGATGACGCGGTTTGAACTGATCTATAGCGTCATCAGCGTTCTATTTATCGTCCCCTGAGCGCGCGCCAGACGCGCTC
>JAKPQT010000482.1 GCA_029555885.1 Chloroflexota bacterium
CCGTGGCAGCCGACGGTGCGCGACTACCAGGTGGACCTCTTCACCGGAGCGGCGACGTGGCAAGTCCCGCTCGACGCGCCGAGCGGACGCAACGGGCAGGCGCCAGCGCTGGCCCTGCGCTACCACAGCGGGGTGGTGGACGAACTGCGCGGGGCGCAGAACCCGCAGGCCTCGTGGGCCGGGCTGGGGTGGAACCTGGACCTGGGCTATATCGCGCGCAAGATCGACCTGGACGAAAACTATGTCCCCCGCTGTACCAACGAGTACACCCTGGTCTTGAACGGGGTGAGCAGCAAGTTGATTGCCGTCGGCGGCAACGAGTATCGCACCGAGGACGAGCGCTACTGGCGGGTGCAACGGCTGACGACGACCACCAATCGGGGCGGAGAGTATTGGCTGGTGACGACGCCGGATGGGACGCAGTATCGGTTTGGGTATCAGGACGAGACGGCGGGCGCCGACAGCCGCGAGTCGGCCTGGTGGATGGTGACGACCGGGTGCGATGGCAGCCCGCAGCTCCGCACCACCAACTGGCGCTGGAACGTGGATCAGATCGCCGACACGCACGGCAACATCATTCGGGTGGACTATCGGCGGGAGACGAACGATTTCCGCTTCACCTGGCCAGCAAGCGGCTACTACGACCAGTACTACTATTCGGGCTTCAATCCCTGCTCTTCCGGGTGGGAGTGCTGGGTGCAGGAAAACAACATCTGGTTCTACAGGCACTGGATGGTCCATAGCGGCTATGTGCGGGGCGGGAGTCTGGAGCAGATCACCTACAGTTGGCCGAGCGCCACGCACAAGGTCGTCTTCCAGGTCGCAGCGCGGTCGGATTATCCGGCAGCGTTCGACAGCCAGACGATGGGCATCCAGCCGGTGCAGACCTTCTGGAACAAGCAGCGGTTGCAGGCGGTGGAGGTGCGCAGCAATGGGCAGGGGCAGGTGGTGCGGCGGTACGAGGTAAGCGCGGGGTACGATGAAGATGGGCGGTTGCGCCTGCAGGGGATGCAGGAGGTGGCCGCCGACGGCACGCGCCTGCCGCAGATGACCTTTGGCTACCTGCGCTTGCCGGGCTACAGCGGCAATTGCGTCCAGGGGCAGAACGAGGGCGGCTGGAAGCCGTGGTT
>JAKPQT010000489.1 GCA_029555885.1 Chloroflexota bacterium
CAGCACCTGGACATTGGGCAAACCCACGAGTTCGCCCAGCAGTTGACAGTCGGCCATCGGCACACCTCGCTACATGAGATGAGCCGATCTTACCAAATCTCCTGCCATTGCGCCAGCATTCCCGCAATTGGCCGGAGAGCCATCCTGTCCAGGGCAGTTATTGATCTTGGCGCCTTCCTTTTGCGCCCCACGTCACCGATGCTATACTCTCCGATCGGTAACCATTCGCTTTCGAGGAGAGAATCAGTGGAACGCACGTTTGTCATGCTCAAACCCGACGCGGTGCAGCGCGGGCTGGCCGGCGAGATCATCAACCGCTTCGAGCGCCGCGGGCTGAAGATTGTCGCGCTGAAGATGGTGCACGTGAGCACCGAGTTCGCGCACCAGCATTACGCGGTGCACGTGGGCAAGCCATTCTTCGAGGGGCTGATCAAGTACATCACCAGCGGCCCGGTGGTCGCGCTGGTGCTCGAGGGGACGAACGCTATCGAAGTCGCGCGCGCGACGATGGGGGCCACGAATCCCGCGAAGGCTGCGGCCGGCACCATCCGCGCGGACTTCAGCCTCGAGATGGGGCGGAATCTCGTCCACGGCTCGGACGGGCCGGAGACGGCCGCGACCGAGATCGGCCTATGGTTCAAGCCGGACGAATTGATCGACTACGGCCGCGCCGTGGACGGGTGGATCTTCGAGTAAGAGATTTGGCGCGGTCGTGGAAAAAGTAATGAGTAAGGAGTGACGAGTAATGAGTAAGACGAAGTCGGCTGGCGTCTTTTTACTCGTTACTCGTTACTCATTTCTCGTTACTAATCACTGGATTTTCAGCACCACCGGCGCGGCCTTCCAGCGTTCTTCCAATCGGTAGAACGCTCGCCCCTCGTGCGAGAAGATGTGCACCACAACCGTGTTGTAGTCCAGCAGCACCCAGCCGGAGGCCGGTTCCCCTTCGGTGGAGAGCGGCCGCTCCTTGTGCTCTTCTTTGAGTTCGGCACGCAGGATTTCCTGTAGCGTGCGTGCCTGTCGTTCGGAATCCGCCGAGCAGATGACGAAGTAATCCGCAATCGGCGTCAGCTCGCGCAGGTCTAACATGACGATGTCAGAGGCCTGGTGTTCTTCCAGTTTGCCGACGATGGCGTGTGCGAGTTCGTGACCTTCCAGAGTCTGTTCCTCCATCTGTGTGTCTGCGCTATAATATGTACCGGACTTGCAGCCCGATACCTTATTTTAGCACAAATCGAGCCAAGTCCCAACACGCCAAATCCAACACCTGCCTTGAAGCGAGTGTTCTATGTCGCCACGCATCATCTATTCAACCGACCCTAAGACTGCACCGGAGTGCCCGCGCTGTGGGCGACACCCGTGCGTCTGCCACACGATTGACCTGCCCGTCAAGCAGCAGACGGCCTACGTCAAGCGTGACCGCAAGGGCCGTGCGGGCAAGACCGTCACTGTGGTATACGGCTTGCAGCACAATCCGGCCACGCTCAAGGAACTGCTGGGTGTGCTCAAGACGTACTGCGGCGCGGGCGGCACGATCAAAGGGGATGACCTCGAAATCCAGGGCGACCAGCGCGATAAGGTTGCAGAGAAGCTGTTTGAGCTGGGGTACAAGGTCAAGCTCGCCGGCGGGTGACTTGGAACCGCGAAGACGCGAAGAACGCAAAGATTAACAAAGAGCCTTTGCGATCTTTGCGTCTTCGCGGTTCACCCTCACCGGTTGGCCCAACGTTCCATGAGGGTGAGGATCAGCCAGACGAGGCCGAACAGCCCCGCGCCGGCCAGGAGGCACGTCAGGCCGAGCAGCGCTGCGCTCCGCCCGTAGACGAGCGCAATCGCCGCGCCGCCCCCCGCCCACGAGGAACAGCACCACGGCCCAGGCCAGGTTACGCTCGGTCTTGCGCCGCTGCGCGCGGTAGTCGGTCGGTGGTTTCATGCGGACATTATAGCATCGCTGTCGTGCGCGCGTGGGAAATCGGCCGCGGCCATCGCGAATACGCGAATGACCAGCACGAATACTCGAATGGCGCAGCCCCGGTGATTTGTGTATTCGGCATCAGCGCATTCGAGTATTCGCGATGGCCGCGGCCGGTTTCACAGTATCTGCTGGTTAACACCCAAACCGGCTGAAGCCTCGACTCCAACGTCACCTGTTCACCTGCTCACCTCTTCACCTCTTCACCTTGTCACGTCTTTGTGCTAGAATCACGCCATGCCCAAAAAGACGGGAACTGACCTGTTTGCCGCACGGCGGACGGAACTGACCGAGAAGGAGGCGCCGCTCGCCGCGCGCATGCGGCCGCGCACGCTGGATGAGTTCATCGGCCAGGGGCACATCGTCGGGCCGGGACGCCTGCTGCGCCGCGCCATCCAGGCGGACCAGCTCAGCTCGGTCATCTTTTACGGGCCGCCCGGCACGGGCAAGACGACCCTGGCGCGCATCATCGCCAACACCACGCGCGGCCACTTTATCGCCATCAACGCGGTGCTAGCGGGCGTCAACGAGATCCGCCAGGCCATCGCGGAGGCGCAGGAGCGCCGCGGCCAGTTCGGCCAGCGCACCATCCTCTTCGTAGACGAGGTCCATCGTTTCAACAAGGCGCAGCAGGACGCGCTGCTGCCGTGGGTCGAGAACGGCACAGTCATCCTCATCGGCGCGACGACCGAGAATCCCTACTTCGAGGTCAATAAGGCCCTCGTCAGCCGCAGCCGCATCTTCCAGCTCAAGCCGCTCACCGAGGAGGACCTGTTCGCGGTCGCGCGGCAGGCGCTGGCCGACCCGGAGCGCGGCTACGGTAAGCTCAACGTGCAGCTCGATGAGGATGCGCTGGCGCACCTGGTGGATGTGGCAAACGGCGATGCGCGCGGGGTGCTCAACGCGTTGGAGCTGGCCGTCGAGACGACCGAGCCAGGCCCGGACGGCGTGATCCGCATCGACCTGGCCGTCGCGGAGGAGTCCATCCAGCGCCGCGCGGTGCTCTACGACAAAGAGGGCGACGTTCACTATGACACCATCAGCGCGTTCATCAAGAGCCTGCGCGGATCCGACCCCGATGCCGCGCTCTACTGGATGGCGCGCATGGTGTATGCAGGGGAGGACCCGCGCTTCATCTTCCGCCGCATGATCATCTTCGCGGGCGAGGACGTGGGGCTGGCCGACCCGCACGCGTTGCAGGTCGTCATGGCGTGCGCGCAGGCGTTCGACTATGTGGGGATGCCGGAGGGCCGGTTTCACCTGGGCGAAGCCGCGCTCTACCTGGCGACCGCGCCCAAGAGCAACTCGGGTTTCGCGTTCTTCGACGCGCTCGGCGTGGTCGAGCAGGAGCGCGAGGCAGAGGTGCCTGCGCACCTGCGCGATGCGAACCGCGACAAAGAGGGCTTCGGCCACGGCGAGGGGTATCTGTACCCGCACGCGTACCGCGACCACTGGGTGGCGCAGCAGTATCTCCCCGACGCGCTGCAGGGCCGCGTGTTCTACCAGCCGGGCAGCCTGGGCTACGAGGCGCGCGTCAAGGGAGAGGTCGACCGCCGCCGCGAGGCGCAGCTGGCCGCGATGCTGGAGGGCGGGGAGGGCTTCGGCGCGACTGAGACGCTGACGTTCACCGGCAGTCTGGCAGCCGGGGACCGCGATCGCTGGCTCGCACGCGTCATCAGCGGCGCAGGGGAGCGGCTGGCTACGCTGCGCGACCGGGTCATCGAGGCCGCGCGGCTCCAGCGGCACAGCCTCGTGCTGGACATCAATGCGGGCACGGGCCTGCTGACGTGGGAGGCGCTGCGCCGCGCGCCGGAGGGCGGCGCGTGGCTGCTCACCCCGAACGCGGACGAAGCCGCGGCGCTGCGCGAGATGGTCGCACGGCTCTCGCAGGTCGAGCGGCCGGTCGTGTTGCAGGGCCGCGTCGAGGAACTGCCCGAGCTGCTGGCATTGCGCGACGAAGCAGGGGTGCGTTTCGATGCCATCATCGGCCGCAGCGCGCTGGCCGCGGTGCCGGATAAGGCGGCGGTCGCGCGGGTTCTGGCAGGCCTGCTGTCTGCCGGCGGCACGCTCAGCCTGGCCGAGCCGCTCCCGCGGGAGACGCAGCGGCTCTACGCGCTG
>JAKPQT010000500.1 GCA_029555885.1 Chloroflexota bacterium
AGGGCTACCGCTACATCCGCATCCAGATGGGCGGCTACGGCGGCAAGACCAGCATCCTCCACCCGCCGGAAGGCGCGCCCCCGGGCGCCTACTACGACCCGCGCGACTACTGCCGCAATATGCTCCGCATGATGGAGCACATCCGCAGCGCAGTGGGCAATGAGGTGGAGCTGCTGCACGACATCCACGAGCGGCTCCAGCCCATCGACGCGGTCCGCTTTGCGAAGGACGTCGAGCCGTTCAACCTCTTCTTCCTGGAGGACGCGCTCGCGCCGGAGGATATCGACTGGTTCCGCATGATGCGCGGGCAGTGCGCAACCCGGCTGGCGATGGGCGAGCTGTTCGTCAACCCGCGCGAATGGCAGCCCCTCATCACCGAGCGGCTCATCGACTTCATCCGGATGCACTGCAGCGACATGGGCGGCATCACGCCCGCGCGCAACGCGGCCATATTAGCGAACGCGCACGGGGTCAAGACCGCCTGGCACGGGCCGGGCGATGTGTCGCCGGTCGGCCATGCAGCCAACCTGCACCTCGACCTGTGGGCGCCGAACTTCGGCATTCAGGAGTGGTGCCGCTTCCCGGACCTGGTCTACGAGATGTTCCCCGGGATGCCGGTCGTACGCGACGGCTATATGTACGGCAACGACCGGCCCGGCCTGGGCATCGACATTGACGAAAAGCTGGCCGAGCGTTATCCTTGCACCGACGAAATCGAATGGTGGACTCAGACGCGCCTGCCCGACGGCACGCCCGCGCGCCCCTGACATAGTTTTCGGAGGTATCGATGCCTGATCTCTTTCCCCGCACGACGGTCGGCGGCGTGTCCGTCTCACGCTTGATTGCCGGCACCAACTGGTTCCTCGGTTACTCGCACACGAGCGCGGCGAAGGACCGCTTCATCAAGAACTACCAGACGCGCGACAGCATTGCGGATATCCTCGAGGTGTTCCTGAGCTACGGCGTGGACACGGTCATGGGGCCGCAGAACCAGATGTTGATCGACGGCATCCAAGAGGCACAGCAGCGCACGGGCCGCAAGGTCATCCTCGTCCTGACGCCCTGGTTCAACATCCTGCCCGACGGGCCCGAGGAGCTCGACCCGCAGCGCGTGTTCGACCTGTGCATGCGCATGGGCGCCACCTTCTGCATGCCCCACCAGGGCATGACCGACGCGCTGCTCGACCGGATGCACCGCAAGCTGCGCGATATGGACAAATACAGCAAGATGATCCGTGATCGGGGCATGATTCCCGGTCTGTCTACGCACGCGCCTGAGACCATCACCATTGCGGACGAGACCGGCGTCGACATCGAAACGTACATCCAGATCTACAACGCCATCGGCTTCCTGATGCAGGTCGAGGTGGACTGGGTGATGCGGCTCATCCGCAACGCGAAGAAACCCGTGATGACCATCAAGCCGCTGGCCGCGGGAAGGCTGCTGCCGCCGGTCGGCCTGGCCTACGTCTGGAACACTATCCGCGACTGCGACATGGTTACCATCGGGACGACCACGCCGGACGAGGCGCGCGAATCCATCGAGCTGTCGCTGGACTTTCTCAACCGCCGCCTGCCGGAGAACGCGCTGCAGACGACGCGCAGCAAACGCGTAATCACGGGCTGATGACCGGTTGCAGGTTCGCAGGTTGCAGGTCGAAGGTTCGGGACATGACTGACCAGCTCAACTTGCAACCTGCTAACCTGCAACCACAGCGCCCAGCAGCGCACCCGTGTGCGAGCCGGGCGTGCCCGCAACGGTCTCGGGCGGACCCTCTGCCACAATGCGCCCGCCGGCTGCACCGCCCTCCGGTCCCAGGTCGATGACCCAGTCTGCCACCTTCACCACGTCCAGGTTGTGCTCGATGACGATGACCGTGTGGCCCGCATCGACGAGCCGCTGCAGCAGGCGCAACAGGTGGGCCGTGTCCGCGGGGTGCAGGCCGGTCGTCGGCTCGTCCAGCAGGTAGAGGGTGCGGCCCGTCGCGCGGCGCGCCAGCTCCCGCGCTAGCTTGACGCGCTGCGCCTCGCCGCCTGAGAAGGTCGAGGCGGGCTGCCCAAGCTGGAGATACCCCAGGCCCGTCTCGACCATCAGCGCCAGCCGCTCCCTTGCCGCAGGGACCCCCTCGAACAGCAGCAGCGCCTCTGCGATAGTCAGGTCCAGCACCTCGGATATATCGTAGCCGCGTCCGGTGTCGCCCGCGTACTTGACTTCCAGCACCTCGCGGCGGTAGCGCCGGCCATGACACGCCGGGCAGCGCACGAGCACGTCGGACAGGAAGTGCATCTCCACGGCCAACACCCCCGCGCCTTCGCACCGCTCGCAGCGCCCGCCGGCTACATTGAACGAGAAGTGCTGCGCGGTCAACCCGCGTGCGCGGGCAGCCGGCTGGGCCGCGAACGTCTCGCGGATGGGCGTAAACGCATCGGTGTACGTGGCCGCGTTGGAGCGCGTGCTCCGCCCGAGAGGGGTCTGGTCGATGGTGATGACCTTGTCCAGGTGCTCCCAGCCGGTGATGCCATCGTGCACGCCCGGCGCTGCGGATGCACCGAAGAACCGCTGCCGCGCGGCCCGGTCCAGGATGTCGAACATCAGCGTGGACTTGCCCGATCCCGCGACGCCGGTGACAGCCACGAGCATACCAGTCCCGTCCTGGCTGCGCAGAGGGAACCGGACGGTGATATCCTGCAGGTTATGCTCCCGTGCGCCGTGGACGGTCAACCACGGGCCAGCATCCGGCCCGCCCTGCGGTCGGCGGCGCACCGCGGGAACCTCAATGACACTCGCGCCGCTCAGGTAGCGCCCTGTCAGCGACTCCGGATTCGCGGCGACCTGCTCCGGCGTGCCCTGCGCGATGACCTGGCCGCCGTTGCGACCGCCGCCCGGCCCGAAATCCACGATCCAATCGGCCGCAGCAATCATCTCGAGAGCGTGCTCGATGAGCAGGACGGTGTTGCCCAGGTCGCGCAGCGCCCTCAGCATGCCGACCAGTCGCGGGGTGTCGCGCGGGTGCAGGCCGATGGTCGGCTCGTCCAGCACATACAGCACCCCGGTCAGGCCGGAGCCGAGCAGCGCGGCCAGCCGTAATCGTTGGCCCTCACCCGCCGACAGGGAAGGCGTGGCCCGCTCCAACGTCAGATAGCCCAGGCCCACCTCCACGAGCCGCCGCACGCGCTCGCGCAGGTCGGTCACGATCGGCTCTGCCACCAGCCAGTCCTCCGGCGGCAGCCCGGCCTGCAATCCATCGACCCATTCCGCCAACTGGAGGAACGACAGCCGTGAGATTGCTTCGTCATCCGGGTGCGCAGCATCCTTCGACTGCGTGCGTTGCTGCGCAACGCCCATCCGCTCAGGATGCATCGTATCCCGTACAAGGTGGCGGCCCAGCACCGTCACCGCGCGCGACTCGGGGCGCAGCCGCGCGCCGCGGCAGTCCGGGCAGATTGTCTGTACCAGGGTGCGCTCGAGTTTCTCCCGATACTCCATATCGCTCGCACGTTCCGCATGGCGGCGCAGCAGGTTCGTGACAAGGCCCTCGAAACGACCCTTTGCGACCGTGGGCGGCGGCTCAACGCCGGGGAAATGACGGCGGAACGCTTCGCTCGTGACGCCGTGCAGCAGCAGTTCGCGCTGCACCGGGCCGAGGTCGCGCACGGGGGTCGCGGGGTCGAACGCAAAGCCGTAGTAGTGAGCGGCGGACTGCAATGTTTGCGTGTAATACGGAATGGCCGCCTTGTTCCAGCCGGTCACCGCGCCGTCGAGGATGCTCTTGTCCTCATCCAGCAGGCGAGTGACATCCGCCGCATAAACGGTACCGAGTCCGGTGCAGGTTGGGCACGCGCCGGCCGGCTTGTTGAACGAGAAGTGCGCCATGTTCATGACGGGCAGCCGTGCGCCGCAGTGCGGGCACGCCACCCACTCTCCGTCCGCCTGGCTCGAATCGCCCGCCTCAGTCGGCCCGCCTGCCTCGGTCAGTTCGTCTGACTCCTCGTCCCACAGCCCCTCGTAGCCGCCTGCGTGGTCGGGCGGGACATCTGCGCCGCACCGCGGGCAGGGCCGGTGGCCCACACGCGCGTAGAGCACCCGCAGATAGGTAAAGACCTCGGTGGCCGTGCCGACCGTCGAGCGCGGCGAGCGGTTGGTGATTCCCTGGTCCACGCTGATCGAGGGCGACAGGCCGGTGATGCTGTCGACCGCCGGCTTGCTGCCGTAGGTCACCATCCCAAGCGATTCCAGGTACTGGCGCTGGCCCTCCATGTGCAGCGTATCGAAGGCCAGAGTGGACTTGCCCGACCCGGACACGCCGGTGAAGACCACTAGCTTGTTCTTGGGGATCGTCAACGTGACGTTCTTTAGGTTGTGCAGCCGCGCGCCGCGAATCGTGATTTCAGACATCCCAGAACCTCTGACACCCGGATGATGCTGCTGGCAGTTCAGATGACCGGGACGCCCAGACCCACAGCACCGCGCTCCGAAGTATGATACTCTGCGCCCGACCGGGCCAGCAGTTCCAGCGCGATCGCGGCGCGGCGCACGCGCTCGCGGCCGGTGGCGACCGCCGCGGCCTGGAGGTGCAGGCCGCTGGGATAGATGCTCGGCGCGTTGCGCAGCCCGAACTTGAGATAGAGCGGCGCGCCCACGCGCACCAACTCGGGCACCTCGTAGTAACGCATGAACCCGCCCAGGCCGTCCGGCCCTTCGATATACAGGTCCACCGGCAGGTCCACGACCTGCCGCAGGGCCGCCAGCTTCGCCAGCGAGATATCGGAGGCCACATTGACCGTCGTCAGCCCGGCCTGTTCGAGCATCCGCACACTGACGGGGTTGGCTGTCGAGCCCATGACCGCTGACGCCTTGATGACCAGGTCCGCAGGCAGCAGGCCGCGCGCCTTCGCCTGGCCGGCCACCCACAACAACCCCTCGTCGGCCACGAGGATGCTGCGGATACCCTGCTCCACCCCGCGCAGCACGTCAGCCAGCGCATAGGCAAGCTGGTCCATGCCCAGGTGACGCCAGCCAAACTGCTTGCCGTCGGGCGTCAGTGGCTGTGCGCCGCCGTCCCACCCTGCGCGCGGCCCGACAAACAGGCACACTTCGATGCCTGCCGCGTGGCCCAGCCGCGCCATCTCGCGCAGCTCCGCGTCGGTGAGCAGCATCATGCCGCTGCCCTGCGAGATGCGCTGGACGGGCACGCCGCGGCGCTCAGCCTCATCCAGCACCGCAGCCAGCGCGTCCGGCCCCTCGACGCTGGGAATCTCGATGCGATAGTGTGCGCCATCCCCGAACCGCTTTGCGGATGTGGGCAGGTCGTGCCGGTCGCGGGGCGGGAGCCCCAGCGCGGTCAGGATGTCCTGAGCATGAGTCATGTGGCACCTCCTTGATGCCCCGAAACATAGCATAGTACGCGACAACCGCCAAGCTCGTTGGTTCGTGGCGGGCGCAGGTGCGCGCGTGGATGATCGGGCGCACCTGCGCCTGCCACGAACCAGATAGATTACCTGGGGCAAGTACTCAGGCTGTCCTGCCGCGCGCTCACGGCAATTTGACATGCCTTCCGCCGTGCGTTACAATCGACGCGGAAACGATTTCATGATATGCGTATCACGCGCGTAGCATGCTCCAGGCTTGTCCGACCACTACCGACTGACTATCCGCTTGCGCCGCTCGAGGAGGAGTGTTGACCACGATCATCGATGTGGCTCGCCGCGCCGGTGTCTCTCCGGTCACTGTTTCGCGCGTCATGAACCGCGCGCCAAACGTCAATCCGGAAACGCGCGCGCGGGTAGAGCAAGCGATTGCAGAGCTCGGCTATCTGCCGAGCACCGTCGCCCGCAGCCTCCGCTCCAAACGCACGCGGTCACTCGCTCTGCTCCTGCCCGATATCACCAACACCTTCTGGACGACCGTCGCTCGCGGTGTAGAGGACACCGCCCAAACCTTCGGTTACGCCGTGTTCGTCTGCAACACGGACGAGGACTGCCAGAAACAGCAGCGCTACCTGGAGCTGGCCGTCAGCCAGCGCGCCGATGGCGTACTCATCGCACCTTGTCACAACGACGCCGCCGCGCTGCGCGTGCTCCGCGAGCGCGGGGTGCCGACAGTTACCGTTGACCGTCGCATCGAAGGCTGGAATGTGGATGCAGTCCTGGGCGACTCGACCGGCGGCGCGCGTGCCCTGGTGCAACATCTCATCGCGCTGGGCCACCGCCGCATCGCCGTCATTTCCGGTCCGGCCACGACGTCCACCGCCGAAGACCGCGTCACGGGCTACCGCGAGGCGCTCGTCCAGGCGGGGATGCCCGTAGACGACAACTTGATCCGCCGCGGGCAGTTCAAGGCCGGCGCCGGAGAGGAACTCGCCCGCAGCCTGCTTGCAGCGGGAAACTGCCCCTCGGCCATTTTTGCGGCAAACAACGCGATTGCCCTCGGCGCGATCGACGCGATCCTGGCCGGGGGCCGGCGCATCCCCCAGGATGTCGCGCTTGTCGCGTTCGATGATTTTGCCGATGCCTCGCACCTGTTCCCGTTCCTGACAGTGGCGGTGCAGCCTGCATATGAAATGGGCTGCGCCGCGGCCCGCTTACTGCTCGAACGTCTGGCAGGGGCAGGCCCCGTGCAGCCCGCGCACATTGTCTTGCCGTGTCGTCTGATAGTGCGCCATTCGTGCGGCAGCCGCCTGCGTGCAGGCGGAAAAACGCTCTCGCTGCCGCTGACGGTCGAAGTTTCAGAAGTTGAAGGCTCGAAGGTTGAAGGTTTAAAAGTTGATGGTTGAGGAACAGCGGTCGGAATATAGCCTCAACTTGTAACCTTAGAACTTGCAACTCCTCGACAGTAGGATGATGGAAATGACCAAGAGACTTTCCTCCCGCGAGCGTGTCCTGACCGCCTGCGCACACCGCGAGCCGGACCGGACGCCGTGCTGGCTGGGCGCATCTCCCGAATGGAAGGCGTTGGCACGCCAGTATCTCGGCCTACCCGACGATGAAAGCCTGCTCGTCTACCTGGGCGACGATTTCCGCCGCGTCTATGCGCGCTACGCGGGCCCGGACCACGCGCACCCGACCAAGAACCTGACCCACCCCGATGCCACCTACCGCACACCTTTCGGCGTAGAGCGTTACGGCTACGGGTACGGGATGCCGCTCACGGCGCCGCTGCGGCACGCAACGACCGTCGCTGAGGTGGACGCCTACCCCTGGCCGGACCCGGAGTGGATGGACCCCTCCCAGGTCCGCGCGGATGCGCTGCAATACGGCCGGGAGTATGCCATCCTCGGCGGCGACTGGTCGCCCTTCTGGCACGACGCGATCGACCTGGTCGACTTCGACGGCCTCATCTTCCTGATGCACGACCATCCAGAGGCCGCGGAGGCGGTATTCCGCCACTGCGCGGACTACTACCTGGACGTCAGCCGCCGCATCTTCGAGGCCAGCGGCGACGCCATCGACATCTTCTTCATCGGCAACGACCTCGGCGCGCAGACCGGCCCCCTGGTCAACCCAAAGATGTTCCGGCGCTTCATCCTGCCCCAGCTTGCGCGCTTCGTGGACCTGGGGCACGAGTTCGGCAAGCTCGTCATCCTGCACTGCGACGGCGCAATTCGCCACTTCCTGCCAGACCTCATCGCCATCGGCCTGGACGGCGTACAGTCCGTCCAGCCCTACTGCACCGGCATGAGCCTGCCGGAACTCAAACGCGATTTCGGCAGCCAGTTAACTTTCATGGGCTGCATCGACAGCCAGGCGCTCATCGAAGGGACACGCGAGGCTGCGCGGCAACTCACCATCGACACGCTCAATGTGATGATGCCGGGCGGCGGCTTCATCGCCTCCCCCAGCCACGATTACCTGCTGCCCGAAACACCGGTCGAAAACGTCATCGTCATGTACGAGACGATCAAGGAATGTGGGTGGTATGAGTGAGAACGTAAGGAATAACGAGCAATGAGTAACGAGTAACCAGTAATTTCTATTTACTCGTTACTCATTACTCATTCCGCCCAACAGATTATCAGTCCGTCACTCGTCAACCAGGAGGTTCATCCCATGCAACGCATCGGCCAGATCATCGGCGTCAAGCCAGAGAAGCTCGAGGAGTACAAGCAGTACCATGCTGCGGTGTGGCCCGGCATCCTCGACATGATTACCCAGTGCAACATCCGCAACTACTCCATTTTCCACAAGGACGGGCTGCTGTTCGCCTACTTCGAGTACGTGGGCGACGACTACGCGGCGGACATGGCGAAGATGGCCGCGGACCCGCTCACGCAGAAGTGGTGGGATGTGATGAAGCCCATGCAGCAGCCGGTCGCCAACCGCGCCGAAGGCGAGTGGTGGGCGAATATGGAGGAAGTGTTTCATCTCGATTGATGAGCAAGGGGTAACGAGTAAAGCGTAAGGAGTAACGAGTAAGGACGAAAGGCGCATCGCCGCCTCACTCTTTACTCATTACTCGTTACTCCTTACTCATTACGAAACGGAGTAACGCACGATGAGTACAACAACCACCACCCGCACGACCGCCTGCCTTGCCAAACTCGACCGGATGAACAAGACGCTCCGGCACGAAGAGGCCGACCGGGTGCCCATCAGCGACTTCTACTGGGGCAGCTTCCTCGAACGCTGGCGAGCAGACCTGGGGCTGCCCGCGGGCACGGACATCTACAAGTACTACGATCTCGACTGGACAGTGACGATCCCGAATCTTGACCCACACATCAAGCGGTTCGAGGTGCTGCGCGAAGACGAGAACGAGGTCGTGGTGCGCACGGGCTTCGAGGCGATCATCCGCAAGAAGCTGGCCGACCCCATGCCTGCGTTCCTTCATTTCGAGACGGACACCATGGAGAAGGTGGCTGCATTCCAGTTCGACGACCCGTGGGATGAGCGGCGCTGGTTCGCGGCCGGCGACAACCAGCTCGCAGGCGTCGGGGATGGCTTCGCGCGCAACTCTCCGCCGTGGATCGAGACCGTGAAGTTGCTCCACCCCGACATCCCGGTCTACGGCAGCGTCTGTGAGGCCCACGAGATGCTCTGGCGCATCGTCGGCTCGGAGAACGTCATGCTGTGGATCGGTCTCTATCCGGACGAGCTGGGC
This sequence comes from Chloroflexota bacterium, assembly GCA_029555885.1. The sequence continues at coordinate 9,098 of JAKPQT010000500.1, forward strand.
CGGTTCATCGAGCGCCTCGGGGAGTTCTGCGTCGAGTTGACGAAGGCCCAGATCAAGGCAGCCGGCGGCCTGATCGACGGCATGGTCGTCTGGGGCGACGTGGCGTACCGCAAGGACGTCTTCTTCTCCCCGCGCTA
>JAKPQT010000503.1 GCA_029555885.1 Chloroflexota bacterium
CAGCGCGGGACCTGGGCTGGAGTCAGCGACATTCCCGACGCGGACCTGTGGGCGCACCACAATCGGGCCAAGGCGCAGATGCTCGCCCTCGTGCGCGAGCGACTGGCAGTCCAATTGATGGAAGTTCACGCTGCGCCGGCAGAGGTCAACGCGGGCGCCCGCGCACTCGATCCGCGTGCCCTGACCATCGGCTTCGCCCGCCGCTTTGCGACGTACAAGCGGGCCACGCTCTTGTTCCAGGACCAGGAACGGCTCAAGCGGCTGCTCAACAATCCGGATCGCCCCGTGCAACTGATCTTTTCGGGCAAGGCCCATCCCGCGGACGAGCCGGGCAAGGCCTTCATCCAGGCCATCTATCAGATGAGCCGCAAGCCGGGCTTTGCGGGCAAGATCGTGTTCGTGGAAGATTACGATGCCAATATCGCACGTCATTTGGTGTCCGGCGTGGATGTGTGGCTCAACAACCCGCGGCGGCCCCTGGAAGCCAGCGGCACCAGCGGCCAGAAGGCCGGGCTGAACGGCATCCCGAATTTCAGCGTCCTCGACGGCTGGTGGAGCGAAGGCTATGACGGCACGAACGGCTGGGCCATCGGTGCAGAGCGGCAGTATCCCAACGAGGCCGCGCAGGACGAGGCCGATGTCCTCTCCCTGTACGCGATCCTGGAGGACGAGATTGTGCCGTTGTACTATCAGCGCGACGAGAACGGCATCCCGCGCGGCTGGATCGCGAAGATGCGCGCCTCCATCCAGACGGTCGCGCCGGACTACAGCCTGGATCGGATGTTGAAGGACTACGTGAACAAGTTCTACATACCGGCGGGCTATCTCGGCGCCATCGTGCGCGCGGACGACTTTGCCGGTGTGCACGAACTGACGGACTGGGAGCAGCGGGTGCGCGCGGGCTGGCCGCAGGTCAGCGTGACCGCCTCCGGTCCGGAACGCGGGGAGATGACCGTGACGCGGCCGCTGCACGTGCGCGCAGCCGTCCGGCCCGGCCCGCTGACGCCGGATGACCTGGCCGTGGAGCTGGTCTACGGCCACGAGCAGGACGGCCAGATGGCCGACGCGACCGCGCTGGCCATGGAGCGGGTGGATGACCCGGCGGGTCCGGCGGGCGTGCTGACCTATGAGGCCGAGTTCCATACGGCGGAGAGCGGCAAGTTCACCTATGGCGTGCGGGTGCGTCCCAGCCACGCCAACCTGCCCAACCCGTTTGTCCTGGGCCTCGTCCGCTGGGCGTAGACGGGTTACAGGTTTCGAGGTTACAGGTTACAGGTTTGCCCTTCAACTACCTTGCTGGCCACACCAAACCTGCAACCTGTAACTTGTAAACCTGTAACTTGAAAACCATGACGACTCAAACCGACCTCGGCCAACTGAGCGATCGCGAGCTGGAGGTGCTCAAGCTCGTCGCGACGGGCGCCACCAACCAGCAGATTGCGCGCGCGCTCGCCATCAGCCCCAATACTGTCAAGGTTCATCTCCGCAACATCTTCGAGAAGCTGGGCGTTCAGTCGCGGACGGAGGCCACGATGGAGGCCGTGCGCCGTGGCTGGGTGCCTGTCAGCAGCGCCGTCTTGGGTGAGGCGGCTACGACGCCCGCCCCGGAAGCTGTCCCGCCCGCGATCCCGCTGGCCGAAGCGCCTGCGCGGCCCGCGCTCACGCCGTGGCACCGGGCCTACTTCATCCTCGCGCTTGTTGTGGTGATCGTGGCGGCGCTCGCGCCGGTCTGGTGGCAGGGGACAACGCGCGCAGCACCGAGTACGCCGTTCTCCGACCGCGGCCAGCCGCAGGCGGATCGCGCGCCGCGCGTCGATGTCGCGCGCTGGAGTGCCGTCGCCGCGCTGCCCACCGCGCGCAGCCGCCTGGCCGTCGTGGCCGCAGAGGGCAAGATCTACGCCATCGGCGGGGAGAATACCGCGGGCGTGACGGACGAGATGGCGGTCTACGACCCCGCCAGCAACGGCTGGCTCCCCGGCCCGCGCAAGCCGACCCCGGTTGCCAACGTCTCAGCGGTGACGCTGAACGGCCGTATCTACGTGCCCGGCGGCTCGACGGCCACCGGCGGGGTCACGAATGTGCTGGAAGTGTACGATGTGGCCGCGGGCGCCTGGCGCGCCGCCGCGCAACTGCCCCGGCCGGTCGCAGGCTATGCCCTGGCCGCGGTGGACGGCAAGGTGTACCTCTTCGGCGGCTGGGACGGCCAGCAGTATCGCGCGGAGACGTACATCTATGATCCGGCGGGGGAGGCCTGGACCGAGGGCGTACCGCTGCCGGCGCCGCGTGCCTTTGCCGCGGCTGCGGCTCTGGACAAGCGGATCTTCGTGGCTGGCGGGTTTGATGGGCAGGCGGAGATGAGCGAAGTGCTGGCCTACAACACCGCAGCAGGACCGGCTGACGCAACGCCCTGGTCGCTGCACAGCCCGCTCAGCCAGCCGCGCGGCGGGCTGGGGTTGGCTGTCGTGGGCACGCGGCTCTACGCGGTCGGCGGGGGCTGGCAGTCGAACCTGGCCTACAGCGAGCAGTACGACTCGCGGCTCGACGCCTGGTCGAAGTTCGGCACGCCCATCGTGGGCCACTGGCGCAACCTGGGTCTGGCGGCCTGGGATGGCCGGCTCTATGCCGTCGGCGGTTGGAGCGGGGCATACCTGGACACCCACGAGCAGTACCAGGCGCTCCTCCGCCAACTGCTGCCCATCGGCGGGAGCAGCCGGTGACGGGGTGACGGGGCGACATGGTGACACGGCGAAGAGGTGACAAGGTGACGGGGTGAGTCATCGCTGGCTGGGCGGCTGGATGGTCCATTGGTCTCGATGGTTGATCATTCCTACAATGGTACGGATGATGGCATCGTATTCTGTGTCAAGAGCCGCGCCGTAGTCTTCCCGTAGGTATCCACACTTGGCCGCAAACTTCAGCCAGACCTGCGTCTCTGCCGCTTCACCCTCGGCGTCTGATAGCTTGCTCACAAAGGCGGCTTCGTAGCGGCGTTTCCGCCATGCTTCTGCCATGTTGGCGCAAACAGAACGCGATGACCGGCGGATTTGGTCGGTCAGGGAGTAGGTTTCCTCCCGCGGGAACCCGCGTGATAACTCGAAAATGCGTGCGGCGGCGTCAAAGGCGCGCCGGTACACTTCCAGGTCATCGTGGGTAACGATTTTGCCAAGCAAGCGAGTTTACCTCCTTACCTTGTCACCTTGTCACCCCGTCACCCCGTCACCTTGTCATCAAAGAGCCGGCCGCGCCAGCTTCTGAATCTTCGGCAGCGTCTCGCGCCAGGTAATCAGCGACAGGCCGAGCTTCTGGCGGAGCTGGTCGGCAGGCATCCCGTTGCGGTAGTCGCGCACCGCGCATGTCCAGCGAAGCTGCTCGAACGACACCCCGCCCTTGATCTCCGCCAGCGTCGCGGCTTCCTCCAGCACATATTCCAGGTTACGCGCCGTACACTCGAACAGGTACTCCTTTGGCTGATACTCCCGCAGATATTGCCGGTAGACGGCGGTAAAAGTAGGGCCGAGCGCCAGCTTGCGCTCCTTGAGCGTCTTGCGCGGGTCCAGGTAACGCACGTAGAGCACGGGGGCCTGGGTGTTGGACAGGTCGATGTGCTCCAGTTTGATCTCCATGCACTCGCCCTTTTTGATGCCCGTCTGGAGCAGCAGGGTTATCAGCAGATAGGGCCGGGAATCGGGCTTGGCGGCCCACAGCAGGTCGCGTGTGACCCGCAGCAGGTCGTTGATCTGGCTGTCGTAAAGCAGTTCGGGCAGGGGGGTGGTCGGGTGCTCGTGAATCAAGGGCGCCGCGGGATCTGTCCGGATCACCTCGCCCTGGGCCAGCCAGCCAAAGAACACCTTGAGCGTCGTCAGCCGCCGCGCATAGGACTTCGGGCTGCACGGCACCCCGCGGTCCGAACGCATCCAGACGAGGAACTGTTCCAGGTCCGCCTGGCTGATGGAGCCGACCGGCTTGTTGGCAGCCATGTACTTGGTCAGCAGCCGCAGGTCTGCCTGGAAGGCCTTGACCGTATTGTCCGAGAACCCCTGGCGCACCATGTGGCCGTGAAACGCCGACATCGCCGCAGCCAGCGACGATTGGGCGGTGAGCTCAACCGGCACAGAGGCGACGGGCCGCGTCATCTCGCCGGCTGTACCGCGTCCGCGTTGGCCGTCCGCAAAGAGATCGAGCTGCTCGTCAGTCATGGAACTATCCTCCGTGGGCCTGCATCGGGCCGGCTTCGTATAGTAGATAAATATAGATTATCAGCAGACGCACGCTTTGTCAAACGGCCCTTGTCGGTCTACGTCTTTTGTGCCATAATGACCGCGTACCTTAACTCGCGTCAGGAGGCGTCAAATGTCAATGGACTATGCCGCGATTCAGAAGTTGCTGGGCAGCGACGCAGAACACTTGCTTGGCTTCGCGACCCCGAAGGTGAGCAGAGAGTCGCTGACCTTGCCGGGCCCGGACTACGTGGACCGCGTGTTTGCGCATACCGACCGCACGCCCCAGGTGCTGCGGAGCATGGCGTGCATGTTCGGGCATGGCCGGCTGGCGCATACGGGGTATCTCTCCATCCTGCCGGTCGACCAGGGCATCGAGCATTCCGCCGGCGCATCGTTCGCGCCCAACCCGATCTACTTCGACCCGGAGAACATCGTCCGGCTTGCCATCGAAGGCGGCTGCAACGCGGTCGCATCCACATTCGGCGTGCTCGCTGCGGTGGCGCGCAAATACGCGCACAAGATTCCCTTCATCGTGAAATTCAATCACAACGAGCTGTTGACTTATCCCAACAAGTTTGACCAGGTCTTCTTCGCGCAGGTGCGCCAGGCCTGGGATATGGGCGCAGTTGCCGTCGGCGCGACGATCTACTTTGGCTCGGCGGAATCCACGCGGCAGATCACCGAGGTCAGCGAGGCGTTTGCGGAGGCGCACGAGCTGGGCCTGGCGACGATCCTCTGGTGCTACACGCGCAATAGTCAGTTCAAGACGGGTGGGGTGGATTATCACACCGCAGCCGACCTGACCGGGCAGGCGAACCACCTGGGCGCGACCATCGGGGCGGACATCATCAAGCAGAAGCTGCCCGAACTCAACGGCGGGTACAAGGCGCTGCGCCTGTCGGACAGCGGCTACGGCAAGCTGGACGAACGCATGTATACCGAGCTGTCATCCGACCATCCCATCGACCTGACGCGCTACCAGGTCATCAACAACTACATGGGGCGCATCGGGCTCATCAACTCCGGCGGTGCATCGGGCAAGGACGACCTCGCGCAGGCCGTACGCACGGCAGTCATCAACAAGCGGGCGGGCGGCATGGGCCTTATCAGCGGCCGCAAGGCGTTCCAGAAGCCGATGGCCGATGGCGTCAAGCTGCTCAACGCGATCCAGGATGTGTATCTGTGCGCGGATGTGACGGTGGCGTGACGATTGCGGATTGAAGATTGAAGATTATAGCGGCATCCTGAGCGGGTGGACGGCGCAATGCTGACGACGGCGCATGGTCAGTCGAAGGATGCGGGACGCCAGCGTAACGCTGTGCGCCTCGCCCGCCTGCTCATCGCGATCGTCCTGGCGTGGAACGTGCAGTGCGCGCTGGCGTTCATCATCGCGCCGGACGCATACGCGCCGGGGTTCGAGCTGGCCGGCGCGCCGGGCAGCGCGGCCGTCCGGGGGATGGGCGTGCTGTTCCTTATGTGGAACGTGCCTTACGTCGTCGCGGTCAGCCATCCGCTGCGGCGCCACGTCTCGTTATACGAAGCTCTCGCCATGCAGACCATCGGCCTGCTGGGCGAGAGCTTCATCTATCTGGCGCTGCCTGCTGTGCATGCAGTTACCCGCGGCAGCATCGCCCGTTTCATCGCGTTCGACGGGGCAGGAGTGGTGCTGCTTGCCCTGGCCGTCGTGCTGGTGCGCCGAGTGCTCACGCAAGGGCGCAAAGAACGCCAAGATATCGTTAGCGCCAACTAGCAGGGGTGGGAGCCATGCGGTTGTAGAGCCACCTCACCCAGGGGCCCCCGGTCGCGCCAAATGGCCTATCTCCGACCCGCTGACCGGCGCTGCACGGCAGCCTCCGCCTCCGTTACACTCCACGCATCAGTGCCAGCTGAACCACCCCACTTCTGAGGTCAAGCATGAAACTGTTTCTCGTGAGCCTGTTGGTTCTTCTCGCCATCGGCGGGATGACTGTGACGCCTGCCTTTGCGATGGACTCTTGTGACCACGAAATGGCGCACGACCCGACGATTGCGGGCCTGGCAATGCACGTCGAACACGCCTATGAGATGGGCCACATTGACAACCCCGGCGTCCGGACCGCCTTGCTGGCGCTCCTCGATAACGCGAGTCGAGCAGCGGAAAAGGGCACAGTCGCACAACAGGTGCAGGCCCTGGAGACCTTCATCCAGTTCGTCGAAGCCCAGTCAGGCAAGCACATCGCGGCAGATTGCGCCGTTCATTTTGTGATGCATGCCAAGCATGTCATCATGGCTTTGCAAGGGGAAATGTAAGCCGGCACGACGTGAAACCGCCTGCCAACCAGAGTGAAGGTTGGCAGGCGGTTTAGTGTGGCCTATTCCGCTTTCACTTCCTCGATCAGCCAGTACTCGCGGCCCGCGCTGTCGCGGCCCAGGTGGCCGTAGTCGACCAGCGACCGCCGCAGGTACGACGTGTCGGGGTTCAGCTTCGCCAGGTACTCGTTGATCTGCTTTTCCGTATAGCGCGCGTTTGGGTCCAGGTCTTGGGCCATGCGCTTCGCCACGTAGCGCACGATGATCTCCATCTTCTTCGGCTGGGCCGGGAACGACTTAATACGCCCGTCTGCCGTCGTGAAGTTCGCCACAATCTTCTCGTCAAATGCGTCCATGTTGACCTCCGCTGCCAGCTTCGGCAACTCATCGCGGCTCATGAGTTGCCGGGCAATTGTGTTGATTTTGTCCAGCCGCAGGGTATAGACGTTGTAATAGCCTTGTGCCTCCGCCGTCACCAGCCCGGCATGAACCAGGTAGGACAGGTGATGTGAGACGGTGGATTCGCTCAGTTCCAGCAGGGCAGCCAGTTGCTCGCCGTTGTAAGGCTGCTGTGCCAGCAGCCCCACGATGCGCAGCCGCTTTGGCTCCGCCAGGGCCTTGAAAAACTCCTGCAATTCATCGAACATCGTGCCTTTCGTCATAGGCATCTCCTCGAACTGGTTCGATAACAATAGAACTGATTATATGAAATTCACAGGGGTTGTCAAATCCGAGGCTGACGGACGTGGCTCTGCGCCGTTACGATGGAATCGTTCGATGAAATACGGATAGAGCTGGGTGGCGTTCGTCACCCGACTTACATCGAGCGGAGCTTCCGGTGGGGTGAGAAAGAAGGGATATTCCTGCGCGCCGCCGATGCCGCCGTGGGTGGCAGATTGCTCTTCGAAGGTGACGATCCGGCCAAAGGTGTTCCACGCGCCGATGAGCACCAGGTCGCCGCTGTGCGGATAGGAGAGCAGGCGCGCGACGTCTGCACAGCTCTGCTCAGGCTCCGCCAGGCCGTGCGGCAGGCGGTCGGGCGTCAGGCTGGCAGTTCCGCGTGGGGTCACGACGACGGGCCGGCCCGCCTCCAGCCCCAACACCAGGCCGATGCCGGGATGGTCGTTGAGCCGATCGATCAGGTCCGGATAGAGCAGCGCCAGCTCGCTGACCTCCATCCGTTCGTCGCTGACGCGGAAGTAGATGTGGGCCAGATTGCCGGAAGCGCGCACGATGACATCAGCCCCGCGCGCGAAGTCGTATCTGTCTTCCGTCTCGGCGGGTGCCGGCGGCAGACGGCGATCCAGCCGGCGGCGCAGCGCGTGGGCCAGGCGCTGACCGCGCGGTGTCAGGTGCGCTTCGATGCCCTGCAGCTCGTCCTGCAGCCAGCGGGCCTCATCGCCGGAGATGTCGGCTTCCGTGCTGCCCCAGCCCGTGCGCGGGCCGGCCTCATCCCACCTGACCGAGGCCCGCACGCACTCGGCCACGAACTGGCCGAGCGGCTTCTTCGGGTCAATCCGGCGCAGCGGAATAGCAGGCGTCATGCCGTGGTCGGAGCAGATATATAGTTCGGTCTGCGGGGCATAGCGCCGCCGCAGATGGTCGATCTGCCGGACGTATCCGTCGATGCGGCGCAGCGCACGTAGCGCTTCGCTGCCCAGCGGCCCGTCAACGTGCGCAATCTCATCATATCCATAGAAGTTGACATAGATGCGCGCGACCCCGCGGAAGACATCGAGCAATACGCCGAAAGTCTGGATTTCACCGAAGACCACATTGGTCAGCACCTGGAGCACCGGCTGGATCAGCGTCAGCCGGTGGCGCAGGCCGCTGCGCACCCACAGCGCGAGGGTGCGCACGAGATCGCGCGCCAGCTCATACACGCTGAGTGCGATGATGCGGACGATGCGCCAGGGGATGAGCGCGAACAAGAGCGCCCAGCCCAGGCCGCGCAGATGTTCGAAGAAACGCTGGCGGCCCATGCTGGATAGCGTGAAGAGCGCCAGCCGGGCATCCCCGTCGAGTAGGTTCGTGTAGCTAGAGCCGCCCGCGAGGATGCCAATGCGACCGTCAGACGCCCGCTCCTTGATACGTTCTGCGAAGAAGGGCGACTTGCAGTGGGGCGCAAGGCCGGTGTCCTTCTCGTACCAGCGAAACGCCGGGATGTCCCAGTTATCGCCGTACATCAGGCCCGCCTGCACCGCGGGCGTGCTGCTCGGCAGCCCGCAACGCCAGCGTTGGAGCCGGTAGCCCTGCGCCATGAACCGCTGGAGGGTGGGTACGTAGCCCCTGGCCAGCGCCTGGAGCAGATACTCGTGCGCTAGGCCGTCAATTTGGATGATGATGAAGCGCCGCGCCGCGCCGTCCTGTGCCGCCATGGCCCCGCGATAGGGCCGCCCGGTCAACCAGGAGAAGAGCAGCGCAAAGAACGCAGCGATTTCCGTGAGCCAGCGCGGCATGATGGCGCGTTCCCCTTGCGGTGACAAGGTGACAAGGTGAAGAGGTGATGCCGGAGTCGAGGCTTTAGCCGGTTTGGGAGTGTACGTGCGCAGTTAACCTAACCGGCTAAAGCCTCGACTCCACTCCCGATGGACTTTCTGCGTCCATCTTCCCTCTTCACTCTGTCATCTCTTCACCCCGTCACCCCGTCACCTCTTCACCTTGTCAGTCGTCACGCGCAACGCGGCCATCGCCTCGGCCACGCGGCGCATCGAGCCGAGCGTCACGATGCCGACGGCCCGGCCATCTTCTATTACGACGGCCACGGGCTGAAGTTGCATGCGCTGCTGCGCGGCGGCCAGTGTTTCGTCTGGGGTAAGTTGAATCCATTCGCGCGCGACGTGCTGGCTGAGGCGGGCCGCCGGCCCCGCGGTCCGGACGGCGGTGAGCAGGTCGGTGCGTGTAGCCAACCCGACCAGGCGGCCGCCGTCGAGCACCAGGAAAGTGGATTGGGAGACGGGCGCAATCTGTCCGATGACCTCACCGAGCGTCTGGAGTGCGTAGAGGCGGATGCCGAGCGGCTGCATGGCCTGGCGCACCGTGAGGCCTCGCAGCGCGTCGATCGTCGTGGCCTGTTGGCGCTCCTGCCAGGCCGATGCAAATACGAACAGCGCCACCAGCCCGAGGAACACCTGGCCCGTCAGCAGGGCAATCGTACCCATGATCACGGCGATGATCTGGCCGATCAGCGAGGCGATGCGTGTCGCCAGCGCAGCGGGCAGGATCGCAGCCAGCAGCGAGCGCAGGAGCCGCCCGCCATCCATCGGGAAGGCGGGGATGAGGTTGAACAGCGCGAGCAGGGCATTGTTGGCTGCCAGCATCAGAACGAGCGCTTGCACCGACATGCTCGTGAAGAAGCGTTCGAGGCGCCAGGGTGCGCGGGCGAACAGGTCGAGCGTTTCCGGGCCGATGGCGACGAGCGCGAGCAGCCCCAGTCCGACCGCAAGCATGACGTTCATGGCCGGGCCGGCCGCGGTGATGAGGAACTCCTGGTAAGGCTTCTCCGGCATGCCCGCGATGCGTGCGACGCCCCCGATGGGCCAGAGCGTGATATCGTGGACCTTGACGCCGAAGAACTGCGCGACGAGGCTGTGGCCCAACTCATGCAAAATAACGCAGGCGAACAGCAGCACGGTGAAGCTCACCATGAACACGACCCCGCGCAGCCAGTCGCCCTGGCTCCCGCTCCAGCCCAGCCACGCGGCCCAGGCCAGAATCAGCAGAAAGCTGGCGTGGATGCGTACGGGGATGCCCCGCACAGTGAGAATTTTCACTGACGCCGCCATTGTAACCCCTTCTGTGACAAGGTGACTGGGTGACAAGGTGACAGGGTGATGCCGAGTTGTGGGTTGAGCCTTCTTTCCACCGTAGCGGTTCATACCTATGCTCGAACGACCCTGCCCGTTTACATCACCTTGTCACCCGGTCACCCGGTCACCCTGTCACGCCGTCGCCCCACCGGAATTGCAGCGCGTGCATGCGGCGGTACAGGCCGCCTTCCCGGCTGACCAGGTCCGCGTGCTTGCCTTGTTCCACCACCCGGCCGCCGTCGAGGACGACGATCCAATCCGCATTGGTGATCGTGCTCAGCCGGTGCGCGATGACGAATGTCGTACGGTCGCGCATCAGCCGTTCCAGCGCCTCCTGCACGGCCTGCTCCGACTCGCTGTCGAGCGAGGATGTCGCCTCATCCAGGATCAGGATGCGCGGGTCCTTGAGCAGCGCGCGGGCAATCGCCACTCGCTGCCGCTGGCCGCCGCTGAGCTTGACCCCGCGCTCGCCCACGGGCGTGGCATAGCCCTGCG
>JAKPQT010000505.1 GCA_029555885.1 Chloroflexota bacterium
CGCGTCCGCACACCCGCCAGCCGCGTCATCGCGTTGCACGTCATCGCCAGACACATCCCCGCCCCCAGCGGATAGGTCAGCGCCCACGGCCGTGACACGGCACACAGCCCGTAAAACCGCCACAGCACCGATTGCTGTGCAACCACCGCCAGCCCCGCCGCGACTGCGATTCCCGGCCCCGCCGCCCCGAGGACCGGCGAAACCAGCAGGCTGAGCCAAGGCAGCACACTAAAAACCGATAGGAACAGCGCACTGACAATCAGCCGCGGCCAGGTCCCGAAACAGCCATAGAAGATCCGGCTCCAGCCGTTCCAGATCTGCCGCAGGCCGACATACATCCGCACGCTGTACATCCGCGAGCCGCGCACCACACGCAGCCGAATGCCGAGGCGTTTCGCCTGCCGCGCAAAGTGCATGTCCTCATTCAGAGCGGTCCGCACCTGCTCATGCCCGCCCAATCGTCCGTAGACCTCGCGCGACATCAGCATGAAGGCCCCGTTCGCGTACGCGCGCAGCGAGCCCGGATCATTGACCTTCGAGGGCGGGAACCAGAAGACCATGATCGCCCCGGCGGGCGGCTGCACGATTCGCTCCCAGAATGTGTGCGCCTCCAGCTCTGGCAGCACCGACAGGAACTCCGCCCCTTCAACCTGGGAGAAACGCACCGCCGCCACCAGCAGGCGCGGCTCATGGAACCGGCAGTCGGCGTCCGTGAAGCACAGCCAGTCGCCCGTGGCATGGCTGACGCCGACGTGCATCGCGTGACTCTTGCCACCCCAGCCGGGCGGCAATTCGCGGATGTGCACGGCTTTCAGCCGGGCGTCGCGCGCGGCGAGGCGGTCGATGATCTCGCCCGTGCGGTCGCTGCTGCGGTCGTTGATGGCGATCACTTCCAGGTCGGGATAGTGGAGTGCGAGCAGACCGGTGAGGCAACGCTCGATGTTGGCCTCTTCGTCCTTGCCCGCGACGAGGACGGAGAGCCGGGGCAGCGGCCCGCTGCCGCGCTC
>JAKPQT010000545.1 GCA_029555885.1 Chloroflexota bacterium
GAGCGCCGCTGGTTGCGGCCGGCAGCCTCCCCTGCGCATCGGCCGGCTTTGCCCAACTGAGCGCCGAGATCCTGCAGAGCGGCAAGACCCTGCGCTTCCGGGCGCACGGCGCCTCCATGGCCCCGCTGGTGCGCGACGGCGACGTGCTTCTGGTGAAGCCGGCTCAACCGGCCGCATTGCGGATAGGTGATGTGATCCTGTGTGGGGCGGAGCCAGGCCGGGTCGTGGTGCACCGGGTGATCCGGTGCGTGGCCGGCCCCGAAGGGCGCCGGTTCACAGTGCAGGGGGATGCGGTCGCACGGCCCGATGGGACGATCCCGGCCGCACAGGTCTACGGCAGGGTGGCTGTAATCGAACGGGACGGCGTGGAGATCGACATGGGCGCCTCTGCGATGCGTTTGCTGGGCCGGATGGCCGCGCTGCGCTCGCGTTGGTGCCTGGGCCGCGGCCGGCCCTCCCGGCTGGCCGCGCATCTGCTGAGAAAGCTGCCGGCATTCTCAAGACATCTGGCGTGAGGGTTGGGCATGCCCCGCCCCACCCTAGGAGATCGGTTTTGACACAGGAAGACGTGCGGTACCAGAGAAACCCTGACTTCATCTTTCGCAGGATCGTGGACGACCTGGTGCTGGTGCCGGTCCGCCAGGATGTGGCGGACATGGATTGCATCTATACGATGAACCCGGTGGGTGCGTTCATCTGGGAGAGACTCGACGGGCAGGCGACGCTGGCCGATCTGCAGGCCGCGATCGTAGAAGAGTACGCGGTCGAGCCGCAGGCCGCAGCCGGGGACCTCCTTGAGTTCGTGCAGGAGCTCGAGGCAGCTGGCGCGGTGCGGAGGGTCTAGCCTGTGGGATGCCCGAGCTGTCCTGAGATCACGCTCAGCGATGTGGGCGACGAGCTCCTCGCGCAGTTGGGAGGGCGGCGCTACCCGTTGGGCGCCACGTTCGAGCTGACCGAGCGCTGCAACCTGCGCTGTCTCCACTGCTACATCAAGCAGCCGGCCGGCAGCCCCGAGGCGGCGAGCCGTGAGCTGATGCTCCCGCAGGTGCAGGTCGTGCTGGACAAGATG
>JAKPQT010000548.1 GCA_029555885.1 Chloroflexota bacterium
GGCATGCTGAACCGCCTGCAGATCCTCTGGGAGCAGCCGCACCCTATGTCGGCCTGGAACATCGGCGACATCACCCGCATCGACAACCTGCTGACCGGCGCGGAAGTGCGCGTCGTAGAATCCGGCCCGGTCGCGGGCGTGATCGAGATCAAGCGCCGATTCCTCAACTCCACCTTCGCCCAGTACGTGCACCTGTACCGAGGCCTGCGCCGCGTGGAGTTCGAGACGATCGTGGACTGGCACGAGCGCGGCAGCGCACACAGGGATGCCCCGATGCTGCGCACGACGTTCGCACCGTTCCTGCGCGGCACGAGCGCGACCTTCGAGATTCCCTTCGGCGCAGTCAGCCGCCCCGCGGACGGCCGGGAGGTGCCCGCGCTGCGCTGGGCGGATGTGTCGGAGAACGAGCCGCCCGGCACCCGCAGCACCCGCGGCCGTGCCGCCGAGCCGCCAGCGTACGGCGTGTCGCTGCTCAACGACTGCAAATACGGCTACCAGGCGCACGGCAACACGCTGGGCCTGACGTTGGTGCGCGCGTCCTACGAGCCGGACAACAACCCGGACGAAGGCCTGCACCGCTTCACCTACGCGCTCTACCCGCACGCGGGCGACTGGCGCACGGCCGGCACGATCCGCCGCGCCGCGGAGCTCAACCAGCCGCTCGTCGCGGCCGTGACCTCTGCGCACGGCGGCACGCTCAAGCCGGGGCAGCCGTGGCTGGCGGTTGACTCGGACGCGGCGGTCGTCTCCGCGGTCAAGCTGGCCGAGGACCAACCTGCCGACGGCCATGCGGTCGTCGTGCGGGTCTACGAGCCGTACGGCCAACCCGCCGACGTGACGTTGCAGCCCGGCTGGACGGTGAACGGCATCGCCGCCGCAAACCCGCTGGAGCGCCAGGGTCCCGCCCAACCCGCCACAGGCGAGGGCGTGCGCCTCGCGCTGCGCGCCTACGGCATCCAGACGGTGGTGTTGACCTGAGAACGCGGCCTCACCCACCCCTCTCCCACGCCTATGGCGTGGGAAAGGGGCCGGGGGGTGAGGCCCCGCCGCAGCACCGCCAATATCATCCAGAAGGTGACATCCATGAACTCACGTGACCGCGTCATGGCCGCGCTGGAACACAGGCAGCCGGACCGCGTACCCAAAGACCTCGCCGGGATGCGCTCGACGGGCATCAGCGCCTTCGCGTATCCGAAGCTCGTCCAGGCGCTCGGCCTGCCTCCGCGGCGCACGCGCGTCGAGGATACCGGCCAGATGCTCGCCATGCCCGGTCCGGATGTGCTGGACGCCCTCGGCATCGACGTCGTCACCATCTGCGACGGCGTGACCAGCGCATTCGTCGAGCCGCACAAGTGGCGGCCGTACGACTTCAACGGCCGGCTGGACGCCGCGGTGCGCCACCCATCGCGCTTCCACACGGAGGAGGACGGCACCATCCGGCAGGGCGGGTCGATCATGCCGCCGTCATCCTACGTCTTCGACGCGCCCCACGGCGGCCAGCCGCTCAACCTGAATGAGGAGCTACCCAAGCCCGATCTGAAGAAGCTCCGCGCTTACCTTGCGCGGCGACCCCTGACGGACCGGCGCATCGTCGAGATTCGCGAGCACGCGCGCCGTGTGCGCGAGGCGTCGGACCGGGCTGTCTTCTTCAACAACGGCGCGGCGCAGTTGCCCATCGGCATCGGCGGCTTTGCGGGGCTGGCGATCTTCCCCATCCTCTGCATCACTGAGCCGGACATGATTGCGGAGTACCACGAGCTACTGACCAGCCACCGCGAGGGCTGGTTCCGCGCGCTGCTGCCGGAGATTGCGCCCTACGTGGATGTCATCATGATGGCTGCGGACGACTGGGGCACGCAGAACACACTGATTGCCTCGCCCAAGGTCTACCGCAACCTGTTCCTGCCCTACTACCGCCGCGCCAACAACCTCGTGCACGAGCTGGCGCCCGGCGTCAAGACGTTCCTCCACTCCTGCGGCGCCATCTACGACCTGATCGACCTGGTCATCGAGAGCGGATTCGACATCCTCAATCCGGTGCAATGGTCCGCGGGGAAGCGATCCTACCGCGAATGGAAGGACCGCGCCCGCGGCCGTATTGCGCTCTGGGGCGGCGGCGTCAACGCGCAGGTCACCCTGCCCCTCGGCACGGTCGAGGACGTGGCCCGCGAGGCCCGCGAGGTCGTCAGTTACCTCAGCCAGGACGGCGGTTATGTCTTCTGCAATATCCACAACATCCTGGCCGAGATCCCGCCCGAGAAGGTTATCGCGCTGTATCGGGCCGCGAATGAGGAATTATGAATTAAGAATTACGAATTGGGAATGAATAGCGAGAACGCGCGAGCTACCTTGTCCGCACTTGCTCCCTGCTAATTCCTGATTCGTAATTTCTAATTCCTGATTCCACCGGAGCACCCATGCCCAAAGACTACACCCTAGTACAGCCCGGCTAAGTTAGGCCGCCGGTTGGCGAGGTGGTAGGATGGGGTCATCATGTCGGCAGGGAGTAGTACGATGGCGGGACCCCAACCTACGGTTATCGAACTGAGTGACAGGCAGCAACGCGTTCTAAAGCAGTTGCTGCGACGCCAGACCAGTACCCAGCGGCTGGTCAGGCGGGTTAGCATTATTCTGGCGGCGGCCGACGGCAGTAACAACGAGCAGATCGCCAAACGCCTTGGGCTGCACCGCGAAAGTGTCCGTCAATGGCGTGAGCGTTGGCTAAGCGCTGCCGCCGGTTTAGCGGCCGTCGAGGCCAAAGAGAGCGATGATAAGTCTTTGGTTGAGGCCATCGCAGCCGTTCTGGCCGATGCATATCGTTCAGGAGCGCCCAGTTGTTTTAGTGCCGCACAGATTGTGCAGATCATCGCCGTGGCTTGTGAAGAACCGCAGGCCTCAGGCTTACCGATCACGCACTGGACGCCCCAGGAACTGGCCGACGAAGTCGTCAAACGGAACATCGTCGAGAGCATTTCAGCCCGCAGCGCCGGGCGCTTCTTAAAGCGAGGCCGATCTCAAGCCGCATCTGAGCCGTTATTGGCTGAATTCTGAGCCCGCCGAGCCAGAGCAGTTCAACCAGGAAGTGAAAACGGTGTGTGACCTTTACGCCGAAGCCCCTGCCCTGCACGCAGCGGGCATTCATGTCGTCAGCAGTGACGAGAAGACCGGCATCCAGGCGTTGGAACGGCTCTATCCCTCCTTACCGATGCAGCCCGGTCTGGTTGAACGCCGCGAGTTCGAGTACATCCGCCATGGCACGCAATGCCTGACTGCCAATTTCGAGATTGCTACCGGTCGTATCATCGCACCGACCCTGGGTGACACCCGTACCGAAGCCGACTTCCTGGCGCATGTGGCCCAAACCGTCGCTGAAGACCCGCAAGGCACCTGGATCTTCGTGTTGGATCATCTCAACACGCACCAATCCGAGTCTATGGTGCGCTGGGTGGCCCAGCAATGTGCCATCCAGGCTGACTTGGGCGTCAAAGGCAAAAGCGGCATCTTGGACAGCATGAACTCGCGCGCCGCTTTCCTGCAAGATACGACCCATCGCATCCGCTTCGTCTACACGCCGAAGCACACCTCGTGGCTGAACCAGGTCGAGATCTGGTTCAGCATCCTGGTGCGCCGGCTCTTGAAACGGGCCAATTTCACCTCCATCAAGGACCTGCGCCAGGGTATTCTGGCCTTTATCGAGTTCTTCAACCGGGCAAAAGCCAAGCCCTTCAAGTGGACCTACGCTGGTCGCCCTTTGACCGCCTGAACCGGCGGACTATTTCTGTCGGGATGTACTAGCAACCTACTACTTTGGCAATTACCACGCGGATGCGCGCAACGCCCTGGTCCACGGACCGGGGTGGACGGAATGGGAGCTGGTCAAGCGCGCGGAGCCGCGCTTCCCCGGCCACGTCCAGCCGCACATCCCGCTGTGGGGCTACGAGGACGAGGCCGACCCGCAGGCCATGGCTCGCAAGATTGCCGCGGCCGCGGACCATGGCATCGACGCGTTCATCTTCGACTGGTACTGGTACGATGACGGCCCGTTCCTCGAACGCAGCCTGGACGAGGGCTTCCTCAACGCGCCCAACAACGACCGGCTCAAGTTCGGCCTGATGTGGGCCAACCATGACTGGGTCGACATCCACCCCATCGGGCTGTCCACCGTCCGCAAGCCGCCGCTGCTCTACGGCGGCCGGGTGACGCGCGAGACGTTCGACCGCGTGGTCGAGCAGGTCATCGAGCGCTACTTCCGCCACCCGTCCTACTGGCTGGTGGACGGCTGCCCGTACTTCTCCATCTACGAGCTGATGAAGCTGCGCGAGGGGCTCGGCGGCGTCGAGGCGACGCGCGACGCGCTGGCCCACTTCCGCCGCCGCGTCCGCGAGGCCGGCTTTCCTGACCTGCACCTCAACGCAGTCGTATGGAGCGCCAGCCTGCTCCCCGGCGAGACGATGGTCAAGGACCCGAACGAGCTGCTGACCTATCTCGGCTTCGACAGCATCACATCGTACGTCTGGGTCCATCACGGCGTGCTGGCTGAGTTCCCGCAGACGGACTACGTGGTGGCCCGCGACCGCTACCTGGCCTACTGGGACCAGGCCGAGGCGCAGTTCACCCTGCCCTATCACCCGAACGTCACGATGGGCTGGGACTCCAGCCCGCGCACCATCCAGTCGGACGCGTATCTGCCGTGGAATTACCCGTTCACCGCGGTGCTGGCGGACAACACGCCGGATCGCTTCCGCGAGGCGCTCGCGCTGACGAAGGAACGCCTGGCTGCCCGCGCGCCCAAGGACCGCATTCTGACCATCAACGCATGGAACGAGTGGACCGAGAGCAGCTACCTCGAACCCGACACGCAGCACGGCATGGGGTATCTCGAAGCCATCCGGGATGTGTTTTGGGGGTGAGGGCTGGAAGCTGGAAACTGGAAGCTGGTTCGTGTGCGGACCGCCGATCTGGGGATCGGCGGTCCTACAACTGACGTATTCGTTCCAGCTACCCGCTGCATACAAACCGGCCATTTCCTACGCCCCAATTCCTCATTCCTCATTCCCAATTCCCCACCTCGTGCTATACTTCCCCCATGACTGACACGACCCTCTCCCCCCGTCCGGACGCCGCCGACGACAGCATCCGCCAGACCACCGCCGAACTGCAATCCGATTCGGTGCGTGTGCTGGCGCTCTGGAGCTCCGTCGTCGCCTATCTGTGGCTGGCCTTCAACATCTGGGCCGACTACATCGCCAGCGGCCGGTCCGCACTCGTGTCGCGGCCGTCGTGGGCCGGGGCGCTCGTCCTGCTCCTGGCCGCGCTGGCCGTCTACGTGCTGGGGCGCAGGGACAAGCCCCGCTTGGCACACCCTGCCCCTGCGCGCTACATCCTGACTTGGGGTATCCTGGCAGCCGCGCTGCTCGCTGCCTCGGCGTTCGAAGCGCCGGGCATCCACTACGTGCTGATCATCCCGATCACCGTCGCGGGCGTGCTGCTGGGCGGGCGCGGGTTCGCCGCGCTCGCCCTGGCCGCACTGGCCGGCAACCTGCTCATCTTCCGGCTGCAAGGCACGTCAGGGGTTGAAATGTGGCTGAGCACCGCGCTCCTGGCGCTCATTACCGGCACGACCGCCCTGTCCGTCAACAACCTGCGGACCGCGCTGGCCTGGGTGTGGCGAGGCTACGACCAGGCCCAGGAGAACGAGGAGATTGCCCAGGCGCGCGCCGCGGAGTTGCAGCGCGCACTCAAAGCGCTCGACGAGGCCACCTACCGCATCGAGCGTTCAAACTACATGCTGGCCCTCGCGCGCGACCAGGCAGAGGAGGCCCGGCGGCTCAAGCAGCAGTTCGTCCAGAACATCAGCCACGAGCTGCGCACGCCGCTCAACCTCATCGTAGGCTTCACCGAGCTGATGACCCGCTCGCCTGAGTACTATGGGAGGCCCCTCGCACCCGCCTACCTGCGCGACCTCACCATCGTCTACCGCAACGCGCAGCACCTCCAGACGATGGTCAACGACGTGCTCGACTTGGCCCGGCTGGACACCGCGCAGGTCAGCGTGACGCGCGAGCCGGTCGATCCCGCGCAGTTGGTGCGCGAGACGGTCGAGACCGCGCGCAGCCTGGTCGAGTCCGCGGGCCTGACGCTCACCGTGGAGATCGAGCCGCACCTGCCCACCCTGCACATCGACCCGACGCGCATCCGCCAGGTCCTGCTCAACCTGCTGAACAATGCCACCCGCTTCACCGAGCGCGGAGGCATCACCGTGCGCGTGGTGCGCGGCGGCGATGAGGTGCACTTCGCAGTGCGCGACACCGGCGTAGGCATCCCGCCGGAGCAGGCGGCGCGCGTCTTCGAGGAGTTCAACCAGGTGGACGGCGGGACGCGGCGGCGGCACGGCGGGACCGGGCTGGGCCTGGCGATCAGCAAGCGGTTCGTCGAGCTGCACGACGGTCACATCACCCTGCAGAGCACCCCGGGTCAGGGTAGCACCTTCACCTTCAGCCTGCCGGTGGAGGCGCATGGCCCGCTGGCCCTACCGACCGCGCATCCCCCGGCGGAGGTCCGCCAGGAGCCGCTCGTCCTCATTGTGACGCGCAGCCAGCGGGGCGCGAGCGCGCTGGGCCGCTACCTGCACGGGTGCCGGACGCTGGTCGTGCCCGACCTCGCGGAGGCGCAGGCCCTGGCACGTGAGTTGACGCCGCAGCTGGTCATCCTGGACCAGGCGCTCGCGGCGGGCGAAGACCCGGCGCGCCGCTTTGTCCGCGAATTGGGCCTGCCCAGGCTGCCAGTGCTGACGTGCCCGCTGCCCGCGGCCGAACGTGAGGCTGCGGCCTTGCAGGTGGACGGCTACCTGACCAAGCCCGTCTCCGGCCCGGACCTGTGGAATGCGCTGCGCCGTTTTGCGGACGGCGTGGGCCGCGTCCTGGTGGTGGATGACGATGCGGATTTTGTGCGGCTGATGGGGCGCATGCTGGCGATGTCCGCCCAGCGCTACCAGGTGTTGGAGGCATACACCGCGGGGGAGGCCCTGACCGTGGCGCAGCGGCGGCGGCCCGACCTCGTGCTGCTCGACCTCGGCCTGCCGGACATGCATGGCGCGCAGATCATCCCGCGGCTGCGCGCCATGCCCGGGCTGGCCGATGTAAAAATCATTGTCGTCTCCGGCCACGACGCGTATGACGCGGGCGAGCCGCTCTACGGCCCCATCACGGTACAGCGGGAGGGCGCGCTGTCGGTCACAGAAATAGTGCACTGGGCGCAGGCCGCGCTCGACGTGACGATGGGGAGTGACCGGGTGGAATCAACCGGCGCTCAGGAATTACAAACGCAAAAGGAGTCGAGGCTTCAGCCGGTTAGGTCGCCCGTATGCGTACACGACCAATCCGGCTGAAGCCTCGACTCCAAACTGCATCCGTTGCGTCGGCTCGTCTCGGCACATGCCATCCGTTGCCGCTACCCCGGCAGCAACGGCAGCAGAGCCGTGAGCAGCCCCTGCTCGGTGATGGGTTTCTCGATGAAGGCGGCCGCGCCGAGCGCCAGCGCCAGGTCCTGCTCGTGGAGCACGGAACACACCACGATGGGGATGTGGCGCGTGTCCGGCCGGTTGAGGAGCGCCTGGAGCACATCCCAGCCGTCCTGTTCCGGCATCATCAGGTCCACGGTGATGAGGTCCGGCTGGAGCCGGGGGGCCAGATCGAGCGCCTGCTGGCCGCTCTGACAGACGACCACGCGGAAGAACTGCGGCGTCAGGTAGCGCTGCATGAGGTTGAGCACGTCGTCGTTGTCATCCACCACCATGATCGTACGTTGGCGTTCCAGGGGCAGGCGCAACTCGAAACCCGTAAACGCGGCTGCGCCGCCGAGCAATCGCACCTCCCCCCGGCTCAAGGCCGCCATCTCGCTGAACTCCGCCAGCCGCCCGCGCGCGCCCGCCCCCGCCTCACCGTGCAGCGTATCCGCCGGGTCAACCGTCATCTGCAGAATCAGCTCACCGCCGTGGCTGTCGCCATGCAGCATCAGAGCCGCCGCGTGCGTGTGCTCGGCCAGGAAGCCCAGCATCCCCAGCAGCAACTGGCGCAGCAGGCTCTTCTCCACGGGCAGGCGCGCAAGGACCGGGGCCAGCGCGATGGACAGCGTCAACACGCGCTGGCGCAGCCGGTCCTCCAGCAGCGAGCGGATACCGTCCAGGAGCTCGCCCAGACTGACATGCCGCGCGGCTTGCGAGAGCCGCGCGGCCTCCAGGCGCAGCAGGACCAGGTCCGGCGCATCACCCGCCGGCTGGCTTGCGCCAGGCGAAAAGGAGACGCCCGCGTTGCCAGCAGCCTCCGCTGCGGCCTGATAGCGCTCCCACAGGAGGTCGGCCAGCGCAACGAGCGCAGCCTCATGCTCACGATAGAACTGGCGGCGGCTGATGCCGATCTCGTGCGCAAT
>JAKPQT010000570.1 GCA_029555885.1 Chloroflexota bacterium
TATCCGCAACGGCCGCGCCGGCCGGGTCCACGATCGAGATGTTCGCGGGGGGCGTGCCGCGCTCGCGCGTGAAGGTCAACACCATGCGCTGCACGTAGCGGCTGACGAACACCTCAACGGCCTGCCCCGGCGTCAATGCGATGGGGGGCCGCGCTACGCTGTTTTCCAGCCGCGCGACAATCTCGTCGTAGGTGGCCTCGATCTCGGCGGTGCTGCCCACGGGATAGGACTGGATATAGCTGTGGCGCAGCGCCATCTCCTGCCAGAAGCTGACATAGCGCTCGTAGTTGACGTTGGCCTGCTCGGGGTTCTGCAACAGGATGACGAACAGCGGGACATCGGGATAGGACGCCACGAACTGCTCGATCTCCGCGTTGCTCTGCCCCTCTGCCGGGTAGGGTGCGCCGTCGGTGAGCAGCACGATGGCCGGGGAGTTGCCGGGCCGGCGCTGCGGCGACTCGCGCAGCTCGCGGTAGGCCAGCTCCAGTGCGGGCAGGAGCTGGGTTGCCAGCGCGGGCTGCGGGTCGCTAATGGCCGCCGCGAGCGCATCGCGGCCGGTCGCGAGCGACTGCAGCGGGCTGACCAGTACGGGCGGGTCCTCGCCCAGGCTGACGACGCCCACCTGGTAGTCGGCGGCGTCCGGCTGCGCGAAGCCCAGGCGCGCGATGAAGAGCGATGCGCCCGTGATACGCAGGAAGTCGGGATCGTTGCCCCACACCTCGCAGCCGGGGATGCGCCGGTCGGCCGGGAACATGCTGCACGAGTTGTCGATGACCAGCATGATGTCGAGCGGCTGGCGCGCCGTCTGGGCAACCGGCCCTGCAGCCTGGGAGTCGGGTGCCGCGGCCTGGAGCGTAGCATCAGCCCCAAAGACCGGCGCGCTCCCCAGCAGGACGAGCACCAACAACACTGGCAGCCCAAAAGTTCGCGCCTTCATCTACGGCTGCACCTCGATGACGGCATCCAGCGCAGCCACGCGCTCAGCAGCCGCAGCAATCTCAACCCAGACCAGGATGTGATAAAGCCCGGGCGCGGCCCCTGCGTCCAGCGTGTATTCTGACACGAAGCGGCCATCTGCGCCCACCTGCACCGGTGGCACGGCGAGGTGCTGCGCGGCCGGGGTGTAGGTCCCGGTTTGGTTGAGCGCGTCCAGTGTCATGGGCGCAGGGAACGGCTCGTAGGCGATGTTGACCAGGGGGTCCGCGCTGCCGGGCAGGAGTGTACCGCGCAGGATGACCCGGTCGCCGGGCCGCGCGCGCCGCGGCAGCGGCTCTACCTGCACATAGCGGTTGATGAACTCCTGCGCGATGCTGACCGTGCCGGTGTCCGCACGATAGGCAATGCCCACGCCGAGATGCGTGTGTTCAGGGGCAAGGATGTTGGCACGGTGCCCGGGGCTGTCCATCAGCGCGGCCTGGGCATCGACCAGGACCTTCTCCCAGTCCTCGATAGGCGCGCCTGAGCCATCGGCCCAGCGATGCACCAACCGGTAGACGTTCTCCTGGACAAAATCCAGCCCGCCCACAAAGCTATAGCGGTGCTCTGGCCCATAGCCATCGAGATTCCAGTGGCTCATATAGCCCAGATCGGCCATCTCCTCAGAGTGTTCCTGGCCCGCCTGCGCTGCAATCGGATCCCAGGCGACCGGCGCGAGACCCGCCGCGGCGCGATCCACGTTGACAAATTCCAGCAGACGCAGGGCCAACGCAGCAAGATCCGGGCCGCCATCGGGCGCACCGTCCGATGGCGCGGCCAATGTCGCGGCAGGCGGCTGCGCCGGCGTCGCCTCCTGTGTAGACAAACGCTGCGGATCGGCTGTAGATGCGGCTGACGGGGTGCTGGCTGCCAAACTCGCCGAATCGCCCAGCGCGGCGCGATCGTCCGCGGGCATGGCCGCGCTCGCTGCTCCCCCCGGCACAGACCCGCTGGCAGCGAGCTCGCGGGTGGGCGTCGGCAGCGGCGTGACGGTAGCTGCCGGTGCGGCCTGTGCAGTTTCGGCGGCTGCGATGGCACGCGCCGCGGCCTGTTCTGCGTTATCTGCGCGGCGCACCTGCCAGACAACAATGCTGGCAGCAGCCACCACGAGGATCAGGGCTACCAGTCCCAACGCAAGTGCAGGCCTGCGCGACTCACGGCGGGCGATGTGGGATGGCCGCGCCGGTCGCGGCGTGGGGCGGGTCGTGCGGCTGGACGGCAATGGGCGGCTGCCCGCCGGCCGGTAGTTGCGTGTCGGTCTTCGATTCATAGGCACTTTCTATGCAAAGATTCAAAAGGCACAGAAATTAATTATAACACATCAAGATAAAGATTTGATGAAGATGGGGTTAAGGTCTTGTGGCCTTGCACGGGGTGTGGAAAAGAGGCAACCACACAAAAAGAAACCGGATTTCTGCGAGAAACCCGGTTTCTTTAGTGAATCAGCGATGTCTCGCCGGTCCAGGCCCGACCCGAGAGGGTCGTATTAGTAGTGCGTCACGACCAGCGTGCCGATGCTGGCCCAGTTGAACAGCCAGGCCGCGTCGGGCGTGCGCATATTGATGCAGCCATGGCTCATGGGCCGGCCGAAGTTGTTGTGCCAATACGTGCCGTGGATGGCATAGCCTTTGTAGAAATACATCGTGTACGGCACACCCGGCAGGTCATAGCCCGGGCCGCTCATCCGCGTGGATGTCAGCTTCGTCTGGATCCGGAAGCGGCCCACGACGGTCGGCGTGCGCGGGAGCCCGCCGCTGATGAGCGTGCTGAAGACCGGGGTATTGCCCTGATAGGCGGTCAGTCGCTGCTGGCTCAGGTTGACATCGATCCAGCGGCCCGACATTGCCCCCGTGGACGTCGAAGGCTTTGTGGCGGCGGGCGCGCCGGCCGCCCCCTTGGCAATTGCGATGCGCTGGCCGACCCAGATGCGATCGGGGTTGGCGATGTTGTTAATGGACATCAGCGCCTGAACCGTCGTGCCATAGCGGGCGGCGATCCGGCTCAAGGTGTCCCCTCGCTGCACGATGTAGACGCCGCCGGTCGCGGTAGCCGGTGCGCTGCCGGTCGCGGGTGCGGTCGAGACGGAGCGGCCGGGGATGACGAGCCGTTGGCCCACGTAGATCCGGTTGATGTTGCGGATGCCGTTGGCGCGCGCGAGCGCCGAGGTGGAGACACCGTAGCGTGCAGCAATGGCGTTGAGCGTATCGCCCGCCTTCACCACGTACCCATCCGCTGACGGCGCCGGTTCAGGAGCTGCCGCACTGGTGCGAGGAAAGGCTACCAATGCGCTGCCGGCCAAGAGCACGGCGAACAAGACCATGAGCAATCGACGTGACAATGACGTTTCCATAGTTCGCTCCTCAAACGCTATTAAGGGGGTCACCGATCCATCCGCCTTGCTGGTAGCAGAGCATGCCGGCAACTACGAATGAGATGAACACAAGGTTGCTGGCTGGCGTACCATTATTGTGTTCATTTATAACTGACCCGCCTAATTCTGTCAACCTCGCAAAGACCGGTTTCGATGCGGTATTATTTGTCGGTTGACGCTGTCGCATAACTGTGCACCCCAGGTCTGTGCGCAAAGTCACGAGATTTGCCCCCCTGTCCTTTGCGAAAAGAAGATGCTGTGATATACTCTGTTGCCAATGCGATAACTGCACCGGTGTTGCGCGACACACACTGGTGATGACGTTCATCGGCCATCGGAGTTACTGCTTGATCAATCTGCGATATTCCGGAGCACGGCGCACATTGCGCGCGACGCTCGCGATAGTCTTGTTCATCTTCCTGTCCGGTTCGATCGTTTCAGCGCAGAGCGCGCCCCTGACCATTGCGCAGGGTTCGCTGCGCCTGTGGCCCGAATTCGACGATCCGGGCCTCCTGGTCATCTTCGCGGGTGAGTTTGCCCAGAGCGGATCATTCCCCCAGACTGTCGCCTTTCCGATTGCGGCAGGCGCTCGCAATATTCAGGCGACCTATCGCGATGCATCCGGCACACTGCTCATGCGGGAATACACGCTTACGGGCGGCAAGCTGACCTACGAAGTGCCCGTTCCGACTTTTCACTACGAATACTATGTTGACCGATCGGAC
>JAKPQT010000579.1 GCA_029555885.1 Chloroflexota bacterium
CAGCGCCAGGACCGGCCGCAGGCGGTGCAGGTCGTCAGGATTGACGCCGACGTAGATTGAGAGAGGCTTTCGGCGAAGGTCCCGAAGATCAAAGTCGTTGGCCGAGGTGGCAGCATCCAGGATGGGGTTGAGCCATAGGTCCAACCGGGAGGTAAAGGTCTTTCGGATGCTGGAGGCCGTGACCGGCGCAAGGTCGATCACATCGCAGAGCGCCCGCACGCACTCGGCCGACAACGGATACTTGCCACTGCCGCGCCCCTCGATCAGCCGCTTCCAGTGAGCCCCGAACCCCTCATCGTCCGAGGCCATGCCCTGCCGCAGGATCTCGCCGATCGTTCGCGGCAGTCCCGGCGTCTCGAACACATAGAGCCCGATGCCGAGGAACAGCGTGCGCGCCGAGGCCGACCAGAACGGATCGACGCCCGGCGCCTCCTGGTAGAGCATGTCGGCGATGCGCTGCAGGCCGTTGATGCGCAGCGCCGGGTCGTCGGGGATGTAGCCCAGCGGATTCCAGCGGGCCGTGTTTCGGGTTTCGGAGAACGGCGCGAACAGGTAGACCGCATGGCCGCTCCGGGCGCGATGGCCGGCGGTGATCGTGTAGTTCTCGTGCTTGGGGTCCACGCAGATCAGCGAGTCCGGCCACTCGAACAGGTTCGGGATCACGATGCCCGCGCCTTTGCCGCTGCGCGAGCGGGCAATCACCGCCACGCCCTGCTGTCCCGGCAGCCGCAGCAGCCGCCGGCCGACGCGGGCCAGGATGATGCCGACGGGTGAAAAGAGCCCTGCCTGTCGCGCCTCTTCCCGCGTCGAGAACCGGGCACTGCCGTGCAGCGGCCGCGTACGGGGCCGCAGCGCGAGGATCACGGGGAGCATGACCAGCGCGAGACCTGCACCGGAGCTGACCCAGAGCTTGCGGCGGATATCGCTGCGCTCGCCAAAGTAGTAGCCGTAGCGCGCGACCGTCAGGGGCGTCGCCGTCTTCGGGTCGCTATGCACCCAATGCAGGAACAGGAATCCCGCGAGGTACTGCGCAGCCAAAAGGACTCCCACCAACAACAGGAGAGCCTTGCATGCCAGCGCGACCCAGCGGTTCCTAACGCGCGGCCGCCAGCGTGCGGTGCTTGCGGTCGGGGTCATACCAGATTTCCTGAATGCAACGCTGCCTGTGCTCAACGCCGAACTGCACGACCACATCGATCAGCAGATACAGCAGGTGCTTGATCTCCTCGCGCGCCAGCTCCTGGCCGGCGCGGCTTTGCTTCACGAGCAGCACCAGCTGCTCGAACGCGAGTTCCGCACTCGCGGCATGGATGCTGGTGATGGAACCCGGATGTCCGGAGTTCACGTTTCGCAGATAGTCGAACGCCTCCTCACCGCGCAGCTCGGCGAGCAGGATGCGATCGGGGCGCATGCGCAGACAACTCTCCAGCAGCTGTTTGGGTGTGGCGCGGGCCGTGCCCTGCCCGTCCTTCGAATAGAACAGCCGCACCGCATTGGGATGCGAATCCAGGCGCAGCTCCTGCGCATCCTCGATCGTGACCAAACGCTCCTCAGACGGAATCTCGCGCAGCAAGCCCTTAGTAAAGGTCGTCTTGCCCGATCCCGTGGGGCCGGAGACGATGATGTTCTGGCGCGTGTGCACCGCCAGCTGCAGGAACGCCTCGTACTCGC
>JAKPQT010000588.1 GCA_029555885.1 Chloroflexota bacterium
CTTGCCACAGAACGCTGCCGGCGCGAGCCGCCGCCTCTGGTTGAAGAGGTGCCAGGGCATCGCGTGGCCTGTTTCGAATCTGCGCAGGTGCTGGCTCACAGCGGAGAAGCCGCTGAGGAGCCAGCGATCTAGCTCGCGGGAACTGTGATTGTCAGGACTGAGACTCATGGCAGATAACCCGTCCGGCCAACCCCTCATCGAGCTAAAAGGGGTGTATCGCAGCTTTCCCCAGGGGCGAATTCGCATCCCGGTCTTGCAGGACATCAATCTGGCCATCGGCGAGAACGAAATCGTCTGTCTGGTGGGTGAGAGCGGCTGCGGCAAGACGACCACTGGCCGGATCATGGTCAATCTGCTGGAGCCATCCGCCGGTGAAGTGCTCTTCCGGGGCCGCCCGAACAGCGCGTTACGCGGGAAAGAGCGGGCCGAGCACCGCCGCGTCCTGCAGATCATCCATCAAGACCCCTTTGCCTCGCTCAATCCGGCGCATACCGTCGGCCAGATTCTGTCGTACCCGCTGAAGCACCACCGCATGACGGAAGGACGCGGCGGCTTGCGGCGGCGCATCTGGGAGCTTCTGACCCTGGTGGACTTGACGCCGCCCGGCGATATTGTCAACAAGTATCCGCACCAGCTTAGCGGCGGGCAGCGCCAGCGGGTGAGCATCGCGCGCGCGCTGACGGTTGAGCCGAAGCTGATCGTCGCCGACGAGGCGGTGAGCATGGTTGATGTCAGCATCCGCGTCAGCCTGCTGAAGATGCTGCACGACCTGCGCGACCGGCTGGGCGTGGCAATTGTGTTCATCACCCACGACCTGGCGCTCGCCAAGTACTTCGCCTGGGAGGGGCGCATCGCGGTCATGTACCTGGGGCGGCTCGTCGAGATCGGCCCCACGCCGGAGGTAGTCGCGAAGCCGGCGCACCCCTACACGCGCGCGCTGATCTCAGCCATCCCGGAGGCAGACCCGGAGGTGACGCGCACCAAGAAGCGCATGATCCTGCGCAGCGAGGACATCCCCAGCCTGGCTCAGGTTCCGCCCGGTTGCGCGTTTCATCCCCGCTGCCCGTTCTTCGTGCCGGGGCTGTGTGATGCCAGAGTTCCGCCGCTCGAACATGCCGGAGGGTTCGCGCAGGATGTCGCGTGTCTTCCGCTGACGCAAGGGCTGGGCCTGCGCGAGTATGTCGCGGTCGAGGAACCGGCGCTTGGACCCTGAGGTGTTGCGCGGCTTCTTGCGCATCGGCATGTTCGTCGGCGTCTGCGGGCTGGTGATGGCATTGGTG
>JAKPQT010000596.1 GCA_029555885.1 Chloroflexota bacterium
CGCTGCGCCTCCGCAGCCGCGGCCGCGTCGATTTCCACCCCAACGACATCCGGCGAGAACTGGCTGAACTTCTCGGTGTACATGCCGACACCGCAGCCCGCGTCGAGGATGCGGGCGCCCTCCAGCTTTGCCCACCGGCGCACCAGCGCCAGCCGCCGCTCCTGCCCCGCGCGCCAGACGTAGGACGGGTGGCCGCGCAGCGCCGCCTCATCATCGGTGCGCCGGAAATCTGCTGCCTGCATGTCTATCCCCTCGCGCCACTCAGACGATAACCGAGACAGGGTTGACAGGATGATATATGAGACAATCCTGTGAATCCTGTCAGAAAAGCGTTCTCAGCAGCGGCTCTGCTCGCGGCGCCGGTACTTCCCTGCAGCGCGGTTGCGCAGAATGGCAACGACCTGCCGGGCCATCTCCAACGACTCCCGCATGAACTGGCTCTTGCCGCGGCCCTTCGTCGTGCTGACGTCGCGGTTGTGCCACTCCACCTCGACCTCTTTGATCGAGACGCCCCACTGCTGCGCCAGATAGAGCAACTCTACGTCAAACGCGCTCACCGTCCAGCCGGTATGCGCGGACTGCGTGGTGAAGAACGACAAATTCGGGAAGAGCTCGGCGGCCAGCTCTCGCCGCAGCGCCTTGAAGCCGCACTGCGTGTCGTTGATCTCGCGCAGAAGCACCAGCCCGCGCGCCATGCGGAACAGCCGCGATGCCACGCGCCGGCCCAGCGAGAAGCCGGCGCGCTCCAGCCCGCGCGAGCCGATTACCACCTCATAGCCCCGTTCAAACCACGGCAGCAGCTTCGCCATCTCCGCCAGCGGCGTGGACTGATCCATGTCGGTGAACAGGACGATGTCGCCGCGCGCCTCACAGATGCCGCCGTAGACCGCAGCAGGCTTGCCCCCGTGCGGCAGCGCAAACACGCGCACGCCTCGGTGCGCCTCCGCAAACTGCTGGCACAGGGCCAGGCTGCCATCCGACGAGCCGTCGTCCGCGATGACAAGTTCCCAGGGGCGGTCTTGGCCCGCGAGGTAATGGATCACCTCATCGAGCACCCCGCGGCGCAGGTTGGCTGCTTCGTTATAGCAGGGAATGACGATGGAGATTAACGCTTGCGCTGCCGGCCCGGCTTCCGCACTGGTGTGAACCATAGTGCTCCTTCATCGCTGAGTGTCATGGCATTTTATCACCGGTGCGATGGGGACACATAATGGGCGGTTGCCTGTTCTGGCTCATAGCTCAGCATCCGTTGCGCGCAGGCAGAGGTAGATACCCGTCAGCAGGCACGCGCCGCCCGCCAGTTGCGGAACGGTTAGCGGCTCACCGAGCAGCGGGATCGAGAGCAGTCCGGTGACGACCGGCTGGGCCAGGAGTACAACCACCGCGGCCGAAGCTGAGACGTGGCCCAGCGCGTAGCTGATGAGCAGCCACCCGCCCACCTGCGCCAGCAGCGCCACCGCGGCCATCGCCGCATAGCTCTGCAGCGGGTAGCCGGTCAATGGCAGGCCCATGAGTACGCAGACGACGAGCAGGGCCACGGCCGCAACCGGCGCAACGAGGCACTGGTACGATAACCCGTCGAGATGGCGGCGAGCGCGCTGCGTATTGAGCAGGTAGCCTGCATAGAAGAGTGCACCGGCAAATGCCAGCGCATCGCCCGGCTGGAGCCGGAAGCCGCCGGCCGGGTTGAACCCCGTCACCACTGCCGCGCCGCCGAGCGCCAGGGCCAGCCCGGCCCAGTAGCCCAGCCGCAGGCGCTCGCGGAAGAGCACCAGCGCGCCCAGACCCACCCACACCGGCGCAGTGTTATCCAGCAGCGTGGCGGTCGCCGCTGAAGTGAGCGTCAGCGCGGAGTTCAACATGCCCAGGTTGACGGCAAACCAGAGCCCGCCCATGATACCCCAGGGGACGGCGCGGCGCGCGGCGGGGCTCCAACCGCGTGCGCGGCGCCAGAGAGGCAGGGCCAGGATCGCGGCCGCGATGATCATGCGCCAAACCGCGGTGACGGGGCCGGGCATGGCGGCCCACTTGGTGAAGATCGCAGTCGTGCTGATGCACAAGACGCCGATGGTCAGG
Source organism: Chloroflexota bacterium (assembly GCA_029555885.1). Next base: position 2,077 of record JAKPQT010000596.1, read on the forward strand.
GCCAGGTAAGCGCGCAAAGGCCGCGTCGCAATGGGTTGCTCGCGGCCCTGGGAAATAGTCAGGTCGGCCAAATAGGGGTGCTCCGTTCCGGTGCAGGCTGCACGGCATTGTACCGTATCATCGACCATCTCCCAAAGGAGATCAGCCACGCAGCTTGTTCCGCTCCTCCTCCACGAGCACCCGGCGCAGGAACTTGCCCACCATGGTCTTCGGCAGCTCGGAGCGGAACTCGACCTGCCTGGGCACCTTGTACGGCGCGAGCCGCTCCTTGCAGAAGGCGACGATCTCATCCACAGTGGCCGTCTCACCGGGCTTGAGCACTATGTACGCCTTGACCGTCTCCCCGCGGCGGGCATCCGGCACACCGGCCACGACCGCCTCCTGAACTTTGGGATGCTCGAACAGGACTTCCTCCACTTCGCGCGGCACGATGTTGAAGCCCGACGCGATGATGATGTCCTTCAGGCGATCCACGATGTAGAAGTAGCCGTCGGCATCCATGCGGGCGATGTCGCCGGTCCGCAGCCAGCCGTCAGCCGTCACGGTCTTGGCCGTCTCGTCATCCCGCTGCCAGTAGCCCTTCATCACCTGCGGGCCGCGCACCCACAGTTCCCCTTCCTGGCCGACCGGCTTATCGGCAAACGTCTCGTAGTCCACAATCTTCGCTTCGACATCCGGCAGCGGCAGGCCAATCGACCCGGCACGGCGGTCACCGTAGATGGGATTGCAGTGCGTGACGGGCGCGGCCTCGGTCAGCCCGTAGCCTTCCACCAGCCGGCCGCCGGTAATCTCACCGAACTTGAGCTGCACATCCATCGGCAGCGGCGCGGCGCCGCTGATGCACGCGTCGACCGACTTCAGGTCGTAGTTCTTGACCTGTGGGTGATTGATGATGCCCATGTACATGGTCGGCACGCCGGGGAAGATGCTGGCGCGCTCCTTGTGGATGACCTCCATGACCGTCTCGATTTGCCGCGGATTCGGCACAATGACCAACTGCGCGCCGATGTACATCGCCAGGCTCATACCGACGGTCATGCCATAAACGTGGAAGAAGGGGATCGCGCCCAACATGCAATCCTTGCCTTCCTTGATGTTCCGCAGCCACTGGCGCACCTGGATGGTATTGGCAACCATGTTGAAGTGCGTCAGCATCGCCGCCTTCGGCACGCCGGTCGTGCCGCCGGTATACTGGAACAGGGCGACCTCGTCGCTGGCGATGTCCACCTGCGGAGGGGCCTCCGGATGCGCGTCCAGCAGCTTCCGAAAGTGGTAGACGCCCGCCCCTTCCGCCACGTCCACCATCTGCCCCTGCTTTCTGACGCTGCTCTTGACCAGCGCCTTCCAGGGCATCGGGACGTAATCAGGCACATCCGCGATAATCACGCGCTTGATCGCGGTGCGCGCCTGGACGGCTTGCAATTTGCCGTAGAGGCTGCTCAACAACACGACGGTTTCTGCACCGGCATCCGCAAACTGCTGCTCGATCTCGCGTGAGGTATACGTGGGATTGGTGTTGACCACGATGGCGCCGAGCTTGAGCGCGCCATAGAAGGCGATGACCATCTGCGGCAGATTCGGCAGCATCAACGCAACCCGGTCGCCCTTGCGCACGCCGAGCGCATGAAGCGCGGCCGCAAAGCGGTTCACCTGGTCCAGCAGTTGGCGGTAGGTGAGGTTGGCGCCGAGCGTGACCGGACCGAGGTAACGCAGCACGAGCTTGATGGCCGTCTGGTCAGCATACTTGCGGGCGCTATCCTCAAGCATCTGGTGCAGCGGGATATGCGGATAGGTGATGGTACGAGGAACGGTGGGCTCGTAAAATGCCTGCCAGGGTTTTTCCATGGGACATACTCCTGTCGACACCGCTAACGGGACCCAGTAAATGCTTCGGAAATCTTAATAGAATGCAATTATACGGGCACAGTCAACCGCTTGTCAAGCGATTTTTCCATGGTTACGAACAAATGAACTTGGCGCGGCTGCTGATATGCGTTAAACTAGAGACCATGAGCGATGACCTCCGGCAGCGCCTGGAACGGCTGCGGCGGCTCGGCGTACAGCGCGGGCCACAGCATCTCTCCGCGCGGCCGGCGCCGGAGCAAGCCGCAGCAGCTCCCTCCACCGGCCCAGGGCCCCTTGAGCTGCCCGGCGAGGCAGTGCTCACGCCCCACGGCGCAGCCTGGGTTGCCACCACCCGCTACCCTCTGGCTGAGCATCCCGACCTCGCCGCGTGGTTGGGCATCAGCCCTAGCGCGCTCGCTGCGCTGGACCGGAACGAGACGCTCTTCGACCTGCAACCGCCGCGGGCCGCCTTCATCGACACGGAGACGACCGGCCTCTCGCTCGGCGCGGGCACGTATACTTTTCTCATCGGCATCGGCACCTGCGAACTGACGCCGGAGCCGGCCTTCGTTGTGCGCCAGTACTTCATGCGCAACCCCGCAGAAGAGCGCAGCCAGCTCCATCTGGTCGAGGCGGCGCTGACCGGCGCGACCGGCATCGTCAGCTTCAATGGCCGCGGGTTTGACATGCCGCTCATCCACAACCGTTTCCGGCTGGCTGGCCTGGAGCCGCCGCTGGCTGGCGCGCCGCACCTGGACCTGCTGCCGCCCGCGCGGCGACTATACCGGATGCGCTTCGGCTCGTGCAGCCTGGGCAACCTGGAACGCCAGGTGTTAGGGGTGCAGCGCACCGCCGATGACGTGCCCGGCGCGCTGATCCCCGATATCTACCGCCAGTACTACCTGACGGGCGGCGGCACAGAGATGCTGGCCCGCGTCTTCTACCACAACCTGCAGGATATTGTCTCGATGGTGCTGCTGGCCGCGCGCATGGCCCGCAGCTTTGACCCGGACAATGTCGCGGCGCATGTGACGGAGCTGCACCCGCTCGAATGCCTCAGCCTGGGCCGCTGCTACGAGGCGCTGAACTGGAGCGATGCCAGCCTCGTCGCCTATCGGTCTGCGGTAGACCGGCTCGCCGCCAGCGAGGTGCAGGTCCAGGCATGGCGCGACCTGGGCTACGCGTACAAGCGGCTGGAGCGCCGCGCTGAGGCCGTCGCCCTCTGGGAAACCTGGATCAGCACGGTCACAGGCGATGACCTGACGCCCTATATCGAGCTCGCGAAACATCACGAGTGGCATAGCGGCGACCTGGCTGCCGCGCGGGGCTGGGCCGCGTGGGCGCTGCGCATCGCAGAGGGCTGGCCGTCCGGCTACCTGCGCGATGAAGCCGTGGGCGAGCTGCGCCACCGGCTGGCCCGCATCGAGGCGAAGCTGAAGAATGACGAATTATGAATTACGAAGGACGCAAGCATCCTGAGCGGGCCAACGGCGCAAGGTTCGCTGCAAGACACTACCAGTCGAAGGATGCCGGTCACCCGATCACACAGGCAACCTGAGCGGGTGGACGGCGCAACGTTGGTGCGAGAGGCCACCAGTCGCAAGATAAGGCGGTTCCGGCGATATGCAGATCGAAACGACAACGCTTCCCGGCGTGCTGGTCATCACCCCGCGCGTGTTCCATGATGCGCGCGGCTTCTTCCTGGAAAGCTACAACGCAGAGGCCTGGCGCAGCGCGGGCATCGAGACCACCTTTGTCCAGGACAATCACTCGAAATCCACGCACGGCACGCTCCGCGGCTTGCACTTCCAACTGCCGCCGGCCGCGCAGGTCAAGGTCCTGCGCGTGGTGCGCGGTGCAGTCTGGGATGTGGCCGTGGATATCCGCGTTGGCTCCCCCACGTTCGGCCAGTGGGTCGGCGTGGAGCTGACCGCGGACAACTTCCGCCAGGTGTACATCCCCACCGGCTTCGCACACGGCTTCTGCGTGTTGAGCGACGAGGCCGAAATCCTGTACAAGACCAGTGCGGTCTATAGCCCGGCGCACGAGCGCGGGATCGCGTGGAACGACCCGCAGCTTGCGGTGGCCTGGCCGGTCACAGAGCCGCTGCTGTCGGACCGCGACCGCCGCGCCGGCTCCCTGGCCGACTACCTGGCAGAGACGCCGTTTACATATTGAAGAAAGTGGCACTCTGCTTGACAAAGGCGCGGCCGTCCATTATGCTACGCGCCATTCGACCGAGCTACGGAGCGTATGTATGGCAAACCCGATTATCGAGTTGGACCCCGTCACCCATATCACAGCCGGCGCCGTCGGCCAGCCCGGCCAGCGCGTCTTTTATATCCAGGCGGAAAAGGGACTCGACCGGCTGACCCTGCTGTGTGAGAAGGAGCAGGTGTCTGCGCTGGCCGATGCCATCGACGAAATGGTGCAAAACCTGGAGCAGGAATTCGGCGTTGCGCGTCACGAGGATCTCGCCGTCAACGAGACGGAGATGGAGCTCCACGAGCCGCTGGACCCGCTCTTCCGCGTCGGCGCCATGGGGCTCGGCTATGATGCCAATCGCGACCGTATCCTGCTCGTTGCACAGGAGGCCCTGGCCGAAGACGAGGAACGCGACCCGCGCGAGGTCCGCTGCTTTGCGACGCGGGCGCAGATGCAGGTGCTCAGCCAGTACTCGCGCGATGTGGTCGGCCGCGGTCGCTCGCCGGAGCAGGTCACATTCCAGGCCGAAGCGCACTTCCGCCGCAACGGCCACGGCGACTGACGCTTTTTAGCTTGTGCTCTGACGATAACAGCAGCCCCGCCGGTGATTCGACCGCCGGGGCTTTTTGTATAGTAGACGACTGTCTACTCCACGCTGACACCCAACACTGACAGCCGCTCGAACGGGTTGCCCGCCGCATCCGTGCCGGTCGCCATCACCTGCACCGTGAACTCCCCGGTGACCTCCGGCGTCCATGTCGCGGCAAAGACGTTGTCCCCGGCCGCGCCGTCCGCGTGCTGCCCGTCGTCAAAGAGGATCACGGTTTCCCGCGTGTTTGCCGGGCCCGCGAACAGCTCCGCCTGCACCGCCACAGCCTGGGGCACATCTGCACTCTCTATCTGCGCGCGCAGCGTCACCGGTTGACCGGGCGTCACGCGTCCCGGCTCCACGGCCGCACTCAGCCGCAGGCCCGTCTGCAATGTGGCGACAAGTGCAAACGGCCCGCCGCCGGGTGGCGCGCTATGGGCATAGAGCCCGATCTCCCAGGCGCCGGCGCGCGGCCCCAGCACGCCATAGCCGAGCGACAAAGGTAAGCTATCATCGAGAATGCGCTCGAAGGTGACGTTCGGATTGGTCTTGGGCGTCTCCTCGGTCAGAATCGCGCCCGCAACGGTCTTGATAGTCATGCTGATTTCGCTGCCCGGCGCATAGAGGATGAAGCTGGCATCCTCCGCCTGGTCGAGCGTGATGGTCAGCGTAACCGGCTCGTTCACCTGGATGGTGCCGCCCTGCACCAGCGTGCTCTGCACCTGTTCCAACGGCCCCGTCGCAGCATCTGTCGGATCGACCATCTCGATGGGATAATCGGCCGGCGAACGCGCGAGCAGGGCAAAGATGCG
>JAKPQT010000600.1 GCA_029555885.1 Chloroflexota bacterium
TCAGAAGGCGTCGGACATGGCGCTGATGCACTCGTTCTATGCATGGGGCTCGGCTACCGTGATCCTGCTGACCACCGTGCTTCTTTTCATCATCGGCCGCGAGCACTGGCGCACGGTTACGATTGCCTGGACGATTCTGCCCATTATCGCGGCGTTCGGCTTCACGACGCTGTATATCCCGCGGTTTGTCGAGGAGCACCACCGCCACCGGCTGCGTGACCTGGTGCGCATTCCCTCGTTTCTCGTGGCAGTCGTCTGCATGGGGTTGGCCGGCGCGAGTGAGCTCTCCATCGCGCAGTGGACGTCTGCGTTTGCCGAGAAGGGGCTGGGCCTGCCGAAGGTCGTCGGCGACGTGGGCGGGCTGGTGTTGTTTGCGGTGGCGCTTGGCCTGGGTCGCATCTGGTTCGGGCTGCGCGGGGAGAAGGCGGCGCAAACCTTCGGCCTGTATCGCTATATGATCTTCGGTGCCACGGCCGCGGTGGTCGCCTACCTGGTCGCCTCGCTTTCCCCCTGGCCGGTGCTGTCGTTGGTGGGCTGCGTGCTCGCCGGGCTGGCGGTCAGCCTGTTGTGGCCGGGCATGCTGTCGGTGACGGCCGCGCGCTTCCCGCTGGCCGGTGCGTCGATGTTTGCGATCCTGGCCGCTTCCGGCGACCTGGGCGGCGCGTTTGCGCCGTGGTTCGTGGGCATCGTGGCCGACCGCGCGCCGTTCCTGCTCAACTGGTCGGCCGCGCTGTTTGCGGGCAGCCTGAATGCGGAGGAGGCGGGTTTGCGGAGCGGGCTGCTATTCGCGACGGTCTACCCGCTCGTCATGGTCGTGTTGCTGCTGCGGCTCCGGGCGACCGCGCGTGCTGCAGCAGTGCATGCGGCGGGCGCGGCGGCATAGAACGCTGATTGGACTGATTGAACTGATCTGACTGATCGAGTTGATTCAACTGATCAAAAAGACATCATGGAAATCAGTCCAATCAGTTCGATCAGTGTCTCATTTGGCCCATGTTACCGCTGCCAGCAATGGACTACAGAAATTCTGCATGTGAGGTGTGAGAGATGATTGACAGACTGACGACACTGGAACTGACCGCGAACGGCTTTCCGCTCGACAGGTCGCCCCGGCGTCTGGGTTGGCTGACGCCGTCCGACCCGGCCCG
>JAKPQT010000350.1 GCA_029555885.1 Chloroflexota bacterium
ACGTAGACCCAGCGGTTGTAGTGCACACGGCCCACGTCAACGTTCACCTTGCGGGGCAGGGGCGCATCGGCGATGACCGCGGCGACGCCGTAATCCGCGAGGAACGGGCTGGCCGCTTCGACCAACTCAGGGGTCGGCGCGAGGAAGATGATGTCGTCCACCGGCTTGACGGACGGCTGCGCGGGGTCGGCCACGCCCAGTACCTCGATACCGAGCGTTGCGGCCCGGTCGCGGAGCCACGCAGCGAACTGCGGCGGGACGTTCGTCAGCAGCAGGCGTGCCGGGTGCGAGGCCGCATCGAAGCCCGCGCTGATCGTATAGCCCCGGTCGGTCGCGTCCGGTCCGCCGATGATCCACGCGGTGCCGCCCGGCTTCAGCCCGGTGCGGTACTTGAGCTCATATGCGGCCGTCACGCAGGCCCACGGCTCGGTCAGTGCGCTCTCAGCATAACCCGTCTCCGGCTTGACCGGAATGAGGTAGTTGCCGTGGTCGCCGTTGAGGATGCGCTGGTCGATCAGACCGTACTCCGACAGGCCGCCCTGGATCATGTAGCCGTAGGCAAGGTTGACGCCGCCCGTCCAGATGTCGGCCTGGATGATGTAGCGGTCGCCGGGCTTGTACTGATCCTTCAGATTTTCTCCGACCTCGACGACGGTCATCGAGACCTCGTGGCCCAGGACGACCGGCTCCTTGCGCATGTCGCGCGTGATGCGCGCATGTTCCTGGCCCTGGCGGATGACCTTGATGTCGGAGAAGCAGATGCCGCAGGCGTCGTGGCGCACGAGCAGCTCATCCGGCCCAATCTGCGGCAAGGGCACAGCGATCGGTTGCCCATCCTGGCCCAGGTTCTCGAGTCCGGCTCCATACAGCGGCCAGACGCGGTTGGTGTCTCCCTCGGGGGCCTTGCCCGCGCGATATTCGGTCAGTTTGTCGGATACGGTGTCAAATGTGGACATAATCAACTCCCGTTATGTGATACTTTCACTGGGGGGCAGCAAGTCGCCCAGCCGCTGCAGGACATAGGTCGGGCGGATGGGAGATGCCGCCAGCATGTGCGTGTCGGTCGCGCCGGTCAGTACCAGCGCAGCCGCCATGCCCGCGTTCAGGGCCATCGCGACATCCGTCTCCAGCCGGTCGCCGGTCATCACACAGCGGTCTGCGGGCAGACGCAGGAGGTCCAGGATGGCTTCGATGGTGTAGCGCGAGGGCTTGCCGACGATGGCCTCGACCTGCGTGGCCGTGCAGGCCTCGAAGGCTGCAATGATGGAGGCGGCGTCGGGCTGGCCGCCGCCGGGCACCGGGCAGTAGCGGTCGCCGTTGGTCGCAAAGAAGCGAGCGCCCGCGCGGATGGCATCGAATGCAACCTGCAGCTTATGGTAGGTGAAGGTGCGGTCGAAGCTGGCGATGACCGCATCAATTTGGCCCGGTTCCTCGCTCAGCGTGAAGCCTGCCGCGGTCAGCTCCGCCTTGAGCGGTTCTTCGCCCGCGACGAAAAGCCGCGCGCCGGGCATCCGCCGGCGGAGGAAGTTGACCATGACGAGCGACGAGTGGATGATCTCATCCACGGTCGTGGGCAGGCCCAGGCGGGTCAGCCGGGCTGCGTATTCCTCGCGCGTGTGCGTTGGGTTGTTGGAAAGGAAGACGGTGCGCTTGCCCAGGTCGCGCAGATAGGTGATGGTCTCTCCCGCGGTCGGCAGCAGCGCGTCGCCCAGGTAAGTCGTGCCGTCCAGGTCGAAAACGTAGCCGTCGTACAGGTGCGCAGGCCGCTGATCCGTGTGATGGTCGGGTTGGTATGCTGTCATGCTTTACTTGTTGAGCAATGATTTGTTGAGACGATTCTAAGTGCAAAGTGGGGAAGTGTCAAAAAAGAACCTATCCTGCCTTCGTTCAATAATAAAGCGAAAGAAAACGAAAGGTATGTGAACCGCGAAGACGCAAGGAACGCAAAGAGGCACGCGAAAAGCTGACTTCTTGGCGTTCTTCGCGTCTTCGTGGTTCTATCCTAGACTGGCCGGACTGCGATGCCGCCCTGGGCGGAGGAGGCCTTGATCGCGTCCCACAACTTCGCCATGCGCAGCCCGACTTCGGGCGGGCAGGGATTCGCCATGCTGCCGTTGCAGACCGCGAGGAACTGTTCCCACACGCCGAGCGACGCGGGTACAGGCACTTTGTGGGCGCGCTTGGCACCGTGACGCTGGATGGACAGCCGCTCGCCCCAAACGCCGGTGTTGATGATAGCCTTGTCGCAGAAGACGCGGATATCGGATGCGCAGGAGGGGATGGCCTCGCCGCAGCCGTGGATCGTGACCATTGCGCCGGAGGCCAGCTTCGCCATGACCGTTGCGCGGGTATCCACGGGCCGGCCGTTGTTGTCCAGCCATGCCGACACCTCGACGAAGTCCTCGCCGGCCAGGTCCGCGACCGTGTTGAGCATATGTGCGCCGGTGTCGAACAGGAAGCCGCCGCCGCTGATTTCGGGTATCTGGCGCCACTGGCCGACCTGGGCGGGGCCCCAGTTCTGCCAGACCGTGCCGCTAATGCCCCAGATGCGGCCGAACTTGCCCTCGCGCAACATATCGACCGCAGTGCGGATGTTGGGCGAGAGGCTGCCGGGGAACGCGACGACGAGCAGCTTGCCCGTTTCGTCGCGCGTCTTGATGAGGCTGCGCGCCTCGTTCGCGTTCATCACCATCGGCTTTTCGAGCAGCACATCCAGTCCTGCCTGCAGACAGGCCACGGTCTGGTCGTGGTGATAGACATGCGGGGTGCAGATGAACGCGGCGTCGAGCTGGCCCGCACAGTTGCGGAGCATGCGGTCCAGGTCCGGCTCATTGGGGGGCGGGGTCAGCCCGGCATCGATATACAGGCTGCTGCTGAGCTCATATTGCTTGGGCGATGGCTCGCACATGACGACGACTTCGGTCGTGTCCTGCTGCTTGAGCATCTGGCGGATGTGCCAGCGCATCATGCCGCCTGCGCCGACGATAGCAACTCTGGTCTTGGCGCTCATGGTGGGGGATGTTCTCCTTTGCTTGGGTGGTGTAGTGAAGCGTCTACGATAGATCAAGCATCCGCGCGAGCTTCTTCACGGAGAAGCGATTGCGGTAATAGTGGCCGACAGAGCTGGCGGTGGCAACCTCCTGGTCGCTCAGGCCCAACTGCGCGGGAGTGGTCGCGCCGCCGACGGTGTTCAGCCAGCCGGCGATTTCGTCCGCGGGGGGAACCTGGGCGGCAATCTCCTGCACCGCAGGCCACTGCTCCAGGATGCGCGTTTTCAGTGCGTCGAACTGTGCCTGCGTCATGTCCAGGAACGGCGCGTGCAGCCGGACGATTTCGCCGGCCTGCTGGCCGTAGGCGGCCTCGATGCGCGCAATCTCCTCGGCTGCGGGGGGCAGCTCCACAGCTTCGAGGCGCTCGACCACGTCGCCGCGGCTCAGCCGGCGCACCTGGTCGTAGAGCCGCGCGCTCGCCAGCACGCCGAGCCCTACCTTCGCGCCGTGCAGCACCGAGTGGCGGCCCTCCCAGATGAGCTTCATCTCGAGATAGTGCGACATGTGGTGCTCGTAGCCCGATGCGGGCCGCGTTTCACCGAAGTCCAACATGCACAGCCCGGACTCGATCAGCCCTGCCATGAGCGTCTCTACGCCAGCACACTCGCGCCGTGCGAGCGCGTCGATACTGTGCGCACAGGCCCATGCAGCCTTGCGCGCGCGTGCCGCAATTACCGGGTCATAGGGCTCGTTCCAGAAGAGGTGGCCCAGCTCCCAGTCTGCGACGGAGGTCAGCTTGGCAATCATATCCCCGAACCCGGCGGCCAGCAGCGGCGCGGGCGCAGCGCAGAGGGTCGGCAGGTCTGCAAAGACGGCCAGCGGCCCCTGCGTCATAATCGTGATTTTGACGCCGTTCACGATCATCGGCGCACCGATGGAGGTGAATCCGTCCACCGAGGGCGCAGTGGGAACGGAGATGAAATCCGCATTCGAGCGATGGCTCACGAACCGCGTGACGTCCGTCAGCGTGCCTGAGCCGACAGCCAGGAACGTGCGGGAAGATTTGTCTAAACCGAGCAATACCTGATAAACTGCAGCATCATCTGCGCCGATGTCATCACCCTTGACGATAACCGTCCGCACGTCCAGCCCGGCTTGACCGCAGGCGGTTTCGACCTGTGCGCCCAGCGCACGGTAGGTGTTGTCATCGGCGATCAGCGCGAGATGGGTGCGGTTGTTGGCTCGGCAGAAAGCGACCAGCTCGCTGGCAGCATCCGGACCGATGTAGACGGGGAGTTGTCCAGGCATTCAGTTGCCTCCGTGGGGTAATCAAATCTGGGACAGTGTAGCACTGTGCCGGGTAACTGCCAAACCCGGCCTGTGGATTCGAAAGGGATAGCTCATGCCGCTGACACAAGACGACCTGTTGCGAATGTACCGCATGATGCTCCTCATCCGGCGGTTTGAGGAGCGCGCGACGCAGTTCTTCATGAACGGCCAGATCCGCGGCTCGTTTCATCCGTGCATCGGCCAGGAAGCGACCGCCGTAGGCGGCTGCTTCGCCCTGCGCACCGATGATTACATGACCTGCACCTATCGTGGGCACGGCCAGTCGCTCGCCAAGGGGCTGGACGCGAAAGAGGCGATGGCGGAGCTGCTGGGCCGGCGCACCGGCTGCAGCAAGGGCAAGGGCGGCTCGATGCACTTCACCGACCCGCGCGTCGGCCTGCTCGGTGAGAATGCGATTGTGGGCGCGGGCGCGGCCATCATCAACGGCGCGGCGCTGACCGCGCAGCTCGACGGGACCGATCAGGTTGGCCTGACCTTCTTCGGTGACGGCGCGACGAATCAGGGCGTCTTTTTCGAGGCGCTGAACCTCGCAGCCATCTGGAAGCTCCCGGTTGTTTTCTTCTGCGAGAACAATCTTTATTCCGAGATGACGCCGATCCGCGACACGGTGGCTGCGGACAGTCTGGCGAGTCGCGCCGGAGCCTTCGGCATGGCGACCGCGGTCGTGGATGGATATGACCCGCTTGCCGTGTATGACACGACCCTGGCCGCAGTCGAACGAGCGCGTGCGGGGGGTGGGCCAACCTTCATCGAAGCGATGACCTACCGGCTGGTCGGCCACATGGTCGGCGATTCCGAGCCGTATCGCACGAAAGAGGAAGTGGCCGAGTGGCGTGCGCGTGACCCGATCACCGTGTTCCCGCGGCGGCTGGTTGAAGAATTCGGCATCAGCGAGGAGCAGATCAAGACGATCGACGCGCAGGTGGCAGCCGAGGTTCTGGAGATTGCGCGCTATGCCGAGGAAAGCCCCTGGCCGGAGCCGCACGAGGCTACCGAAGATGTGTGGGCGTAACGGAGGATGAAGTATGCCGCCGATAATCATTGACACCCACCAGCACCTGTGGGACCTGGAGCGGGTCGCGTATCCGTGGCTGACGCCCGACTTCGGCCCGATTGCGCGCACCTATACTGCCGCCGAGCTGGAGCCGCAGCTCGCCGCCGCCGGGGTCAGCTACACTGTGCTCGTCCAGTCGGCCAACAGCTACGCGGACACCGAGTATATGTTCGGGCAGGCCGCCATTTATCCCTGGATCGCGGGCGTCGTCGGATGGGTGCCGCTGTTATACCCCGACGTGGCAGGCCGGGTGCTCGAACGCTTCACCGCGAACCGCATGTTCAAGGGCATCCGCCACCTGATTCACAACGAGGCAGACCCGCGCTGGCTGTTGCAGGATCGGGTCATTGAGGGGCTGGGGTTGCTCGCGGCGCAGGGTCTGACCTTCGATGTGGTCGCGACGCTGCCGGAGCATATGGCGTGCATCCCGGTCGTGGGCGAACGGGTGCCGGGGCTGAAGATGGTGATTGACCACCTGGGCCAGCCGCCCATCAGCACGGGGCGGTTGGGCCGCTGGGGCGAGGAAATCAGGATCGCGGCCGAGAACCCGAATGTGTACGCCAAGATTTCGGGATTGGGGACCGCAAGCGGGATGCCGGAAACCTGGTCTGCGGATGATGTGCGGCCCTATATCGATCATGTGATGAAAGTGTTCGGGCCTGAACGGTGCATGTTCGGCGGCGACTGGCCCGTGTCTGTCCTCGCCGGCGGCTATGTCAAGGCGTGGTCGGTGTACCGGGAGGTTGCGGCCGGCTGGCCGGCAGACGTGCAGGCGCAGGTCTGCAACGGGACGGCGCGTGCGTTCTACGGATTGTCCGTGTGAAGATGGAGCTGACCTATCATGCGTGAACTCACTTATGCCCAGGCAGTGCGCGAAGCCCTCACCGAGGAGATGACGCGCGACCCGAATATCATCCTGATGGGCGAGGACATCGGGCTCTACGGCGGCGTGTTCAAGGTCACTGAAGGATTGCTGGCGAAGTTCGGGCCGGAGCGCGTGCGCGAGACGCCCATCTCGGAGGCGGGATTCGTCGGCGCGGCGGTCGGCATGGCGATGACCGGTAAGCGTCCGGTGGCCGAGCTGATGTTTATGGACTTTCTCTGGGTCGCGAGCGACCAGATTTTCAACCAGGCCGCGAAGATGCGCTATATGTCGGGCGGTCGGGTGAAGGTCCCGATGGTCATCCGCTCGCAGCAGGGCGGCGGCCGCGGCAACGGTGCGCAACACTCGCAGAGCCTCGAGACCATCTTTACCCACATCCCCGGCATGAAGGTCGTGCTGCCGTCCACGCCCTACGACGCGAAAGGCCTGCTCAAGACCGCGCTGCGCGAGGACAACCCGGTCATCTTCATCGAGCACAAGCTGCTGTACAACACGAAGGGCCATGTGCCGGAGGGCGAATATACCATCCCGTTCGGCGTGGCAGATGTCAAGCGCGAAGGCAGCGACGTGACGCTTGTCAGCCTGTCGCGCACCACCCTCTTTGCGCTCGAAGCGGCGGAGGAAGCGGCGCAGGACGGCATCTCGGTGGAGGTCATCGACCTGCGCACGACCGTGCCGCTGGACCTGGAGGCGATTCTCAAATCGGTGCGCAAGACCGGGCGGCTGGTCGTCGCGCACGAGTCGCACCGGCGGCTCGGCATCGGTGCGGAAATTGCCGCACTCGTCCAGGAGCAGGCGTTCGACTATCTCGACGCGCCGATTGCGCGTGTCGGTGCGATGGACATCCCCATTCCTGCCAGCAAGACCCTCGAAGACGTGGTGCTGCCCGGCAAGAGCCATATCCTGGAGGCGCTCCGGGAAATTGTGGCTTAGTTTGTAGTAGGCACTTCAGTGCCCGCCGGGCACTGAAGTGCCTACTACAAACCACTATGTGAGGTTTCGCCATGCCAGACGATCTGCTGGACCTGGACTATCAGCCGTATCTGCCGCCGAAGCGGGATTATGGCATCGGCATCATCGGTTGCGGCGGCATCGTAAACTACGCCGCGTTGCCGACGTACAGGAAGCACGCGCTCAATGTGGTCGCGTGCTACGACGTGCGCCACGAGGCGGCGGAAGCCACCGCGCGCGAGTTCGACATCCCGAAGGTGTACCGGCAGTTGGACGACTTGTTGGCCGACCCGGCAATCGAGATTGTCGAGATCTCCGTCCCGCCGTGGCACCAGCTCGCGATTGCACGGCAAGCCATCGCCGCGGGCAAACACCTGTTGTGCCAGAAGCCGCTGTCGGACGACCTGTCCGAAGCCGCGGAGATTGTGCGGCTGGCGCGCGAGGCGGGCGTCAAGCTCGCCGTGAACCAGCAGTTGCGCTGGGGTCAGGGCATCCGTGCGGCGCGCACCCTCATCCGTAAGGGGTGGGTGGGCCGGGTGACGGATGCGTCCATCCAGGTCAGCACGAACACCCCCTGGGGCATGTGGCCGTGGCTGGCCTCGCAGCCGCGCCTCGAAATCCTGTACCACAGCATCCACTACCTCGACGCGATCCGGTCGCTGTTCGGGGATCCCGAATGGATCACCAGCCGGCACAGCCGGTCGCCCCTGCAGGGCGAAGTGAAGGGCGAGACCAAGACAGTCACGATCCTGGACTACGCAGACGGGCTGCAGGCGCTGGTCGCGGACAACCATTACAACCAGAGTGATGATTATTTCGCCGTCTTCCGCTTCATCGGTACCGACGGCGTCATCTCGGGCACGCTCGGCGCAATGTACAACTACCCGGAGGGCCGGCCCGACACGCTGGAATGGAGCAGCCGGAAGTATTACGCGGACAAGCGGTTCGAGGCCAAACTGGAAGGCAAGTGGATCCCTGATTCGTTCATCGGCCCGACCGCCTCGCTGATGCAGGCCATCCAGGAGGACGGCACACCGGAAACCGACGGCTACGACAACCTCCAAACATTGCGCGTAGTGGAGGCCTGTTATCTTTCGGCAGCCGAGAACCGCACCGTCAACCTGGGCGAGTGCGAGGCGGTTCCCTGCAGGGAGTGAGAGAATAGAACGCTGATAAACGCTGATGGTCATGATTGAATATGATTTTGGAGATGCAGTATGAGAACGATCAGCGTGAATCATGATCATCAGGGCCAACCGAAGGTCGGCACGTCATCAGCCTTCTATCTAGGAGTGGTAGATGGAACGTCTAGCTGGGAAGGTCGCAATTGTAACAGGCGCGGGGCAGGGGATCGGCAAGGGCATCGCGCAGCGGCTGGCGCGCGAGGGCGCGCAGGTCGTCATTGCAGAATACAATGCTGAGGCGGCTGGGACGGCTGCGGCGGAGATCACGGCGGCGACCATCCCCGCTGGCAGTGCATATCCCTACCAGGTGGACATCTCCGATGTAGCGGCGGTGCAGCGCATGGTGGGCGAGATTGCCGCGCAGTTCGGCCACATCGACATCCTGGTCAACAACGCGGGCGTCGTCCAGACAAAGCCCATGCTCGAACTCACCGAGGCCGACTGGGATCGCGTGCTCGACGTCAACTTGCGCGGGACATTCTTTCTGATCCAGACGGTCGCGCAGCAGATGGTTCGCCAGTTGCCCCAATCACTGCGCGAGGCCGCGTCCCGCCCCGCGGACATAGTGCGAGTGGCTCCGGCCTCCGCCGATGCAGAGTCCGCCGCGGAGAACTTCGCAGCGAGCTACGGCAAGATAGTCAACCTGTCATCCGTCGCGGGCCGCCGCGGCCGCCCGCTGCAGACGCACTACGCGGCCAGCAAGGCTGCGATCATCAGCCTGACCCAATCGACGGCCCTGGCGTTGGCGCCCTACCGCATCAACGCCAACGCCGTCTGTCCCGGCATCGTGCCGACCCCCATGTGGGAGAAGATCGACGAGGACCGGGGGCGTCTGTTTGGCGCACGGCCCGGCGAGGCGATGGCTGCGTTTATCAATCAGGTGCCGCTCAAGCGAGCGGCCACTGCGGAAGACGTTGCTGCGGCGGTCGCGTTCTTTTGCTCGTCCGATGCTGACTACATCACCGGGCAGGCGCTGAACGTGGACGGCGGCTTCGAGATGGATTAGTACTTGGAGGTACCCAGTGAACCCGAATCAGGATATGCCAGTCGAGGCGCAAATCTCTGCACTCGAGCGCCAATGGACCGCAGCCTTCCAGCAGAAGGATATCGTGGCCTTGCAGGAGCTTATGGCCGATGGCTATCAGCTGGTCATCGCAGTGGAAGGTATGCCGCTGCAGGTCGTGCCGCGCGACGCATGGTTGGAGAGCCTGGATGCGTACGACATCAGCGATGTGCACATCGACCACATCACCATACGCGTCTACGGCCAGGTGGCAGTGGTGGTCATGCTGTGGCACCAGTTCGCCACCCTCGGCGGCCAGGATCGCACCGCGCAGTTCATGTTGACCGACATCTGGGTCAAGCAGGATGGCGAATGGCGAATTGCCGAGCGGCATTCCTCGCGGCCCGAACATCCCGGCGCGGCGCGGCCAGCCACGGCGTCCCTGCAGAACTTCGAATGAGGCGCGGGTGGCGAACCTGGAGTGGGAGCGCCTGAGCTCTGAATATGTCATCGAGCAGCGACCCTGGTTTACGCTGACGGCCAGCCGCTATCGCCTGCCCGACGGCCAGCAAATCTGGCCGTATTACATGGTCGAGTACGCGGACTGGGTGACGGTGCTCGCGCTGACCAGGGCGCGGGAGGCCGTCCTGGTGCGTCAATTCCGTCCCGGCAGCGGTCGCGTTGCGGTCGAGCTGCCGGGCGGCATGATGCATGAGGCGGGCGAGACGCCGGAGACTGCCGCGCGGCGCGAACTGCTGGAGGAAACGGGCTACGGCGGCGGCCGCTTCATCGAGACAGGCCGCGTCTCCCCCAACGCCGCCAGCCACACGAACATCCAGCACTGTTTCCTCGCGCTGGATGTCGAGCTCCAGGCTGCGCAGGTGCTCGATGCAACCGAGCATGTTGCAGTCATGCTGCAGCCGCTCGACGGGTTGGTCGAGATGGCGAAGCGCGGCGGACTGGAGGGCGCGCTCCATGTTTCGACGCTCTTCTTTGGATTGGCTCACCTGGGCTGCATCCGTGAGGCGCAGCCGTGACGGCCTCATCCCACGTTATTGATTCCGCCTTCCTCGGCGACCTGTTCGGCGCCGCAAAACTGCGCGCGGTCTTTGCCGATACGTACCAGCTCCAGTGCTGGCTGGACTTCGAGGCCGCGCTCGCGCGGGCCGAGGCCGCTGAAGGGGTCATTCCCCAGACCGCAGCGGACGAAATCACCCGCATCGCACGCGCGGAGCGGATCGATCTGGCCGCGCTGCGCCAGGGGGTCAACTTTACGGGCCACCCGCTCATTTCACTGGTGCGCCAGTTGGCTGAGCTGTGTGAGGGCGACGCGGGCGGCTATGTTCATTGGGGCGCGACGACGCAGGATGTCACGGATACCGGGCTGATGCTGCAGGCGCAGGCCGCCTACCACATCATCCTGGCTGACCTGCGTGACCTGGCCGCCGCGCTGGCCGCTTTGGCCGGAACCGAGCGCGACACTCTCCAGGCGGGCCGTACGCACGGCCAGCACGCAACGCCCATTACCTTCGGCTTCAAGGTCGCGGTCTGGCTGGATGAGACTCTGCGGCACGTCGAGCGGTTGGAACAAGCCGCGCCGCGCGTGTTCGTGGGCGAGTTCGCAGGCGCGTCTACGACGCTGGCTTCGCTGAGCGAGGACCCGGAACGCGCGCTGCGGGTGCAGGCGCGGCTGATGGCCGATCTCGGGCTCGGCGTCCCGGTCATCGGGTGGCATGCGGCGCGCGACCGCTTCGCGGAGCTGGGGCTGCTGCTGGCCCTCCTTGCTGGGACATGCGGCAAGATTGCGCACGAGGTCATCCTGCTCCAGAAGAGCGAGGTCATGGAGCTGGAAGAGCCGCACCATCACGGCAAGGTCGGCTCCAGCACCATGCCGCACAAGCGCAACCCGATGGGTTGCGAAGGCATCATGGCCCTGTCACGGCTGGCGCGCAGCCTGGCGCCCGCGCTGCTCGAATCCGCTGCGACTGCCGAGCACGAGCGCGACTGGGCTGCGGTGCACACCGAGTGGGCCGCGCTGCCGGAAATCTGCATCACCACGGGCGCGGCGGTCAGCCAGATGCGGGACATCATCCGCGGGCTGCACGTCTACCGCGACCGGATGGTCGCGAACATCGATGCGCTGCACGGGTTGATCCTGTCCGAGGCTGTCATGCTGGCGCTCGGTGAGCACGTGGGCCGGCAGGTCGCGCACGATATCGTCTACGAGGCAGCGATGACCGCGTTCGAGCAGCGCCGTCCGCTGGCTGACCTGCTGCTGGCCGACTCGCGGGTCAGCCAGCACCTCACGGCCACAGAGATCGCAGAACTGCTGCGGCCCGAGGCCTACACCGGGCTGGCAGGGCTGTTCACCGACCGCGTGCTCGCTGCGGCACGCAAGGATTGAACCGCCAAGACGCGAAGGACGCCAAGCTGATCAAATTCATCTTAGCGGTCTTCGCGTCTGCGCGGTTCCCATAAGGAGTCTCCGATGCTCATCAATACCTGGCACTTCAGCTTTACCGTTTCAGATATCGAGCAATCCATCCGCTTCTATCGTGACGTCCTGGGCATGGAACTGGTACATACGCAGGAGCAGGCGAACGCGTATACGCGCAAGCTGGTCGGCTACGAGGATGCGCACCTCAAGGTCGCGCAGTTGCGCATCAAGGCCGGACCGCCCTCGCGGTCAGGTCATATGCTGGAACTGGTGGAGTATGTCGCGCCACGTGGGGAGAAGGTGGACACCCGGACGAAGAACACCGGTACGGCGCATCTGGCATTCGAGGTGGATGACATCCATGCGGAGTACGAGCGCATGGCCGGTCTGGGGGTGCGTTTTCGCAGCGAGCCGGTGGCCATCGAGGCGGGCATCAACAAGGGCGGCTTCACGTGCTACTTCCTCGACCCTGACGACATAACGCTGGAGATCATCCAGCCGCCGGCGCGGTGAAGAGGAGAGCAGGTGAACAGGTGAAGAGGTGAACAGGTGATGCTGAGTTGCGGGTTGGACCTGCTACACACCATTGCTGTTCTTGCCCACAAGCGAGAAG
>JAKPQT010000615.1 GCA_029555885.1 Chloroflexota bacterium
AGAAGCAGCAGGAGCACCAGCGGCAGTTCGAGCATCGCGCTACTCGTCGGCCTCGTCGTCTTGTTCGGGCAGGTCGGCGGCAGGGGGAGCGGCGGCGGTCTGCCGGCCCAATCCCTCGATGACCACGACGTACTCGCCCCGCGGCGGGGAGCGGCGCAACTCCGCCAGCAACTCGCTCAACGTGCCGCGTTCCACCGACTCGTGGAGCTTGGTCAGCTCGTGGGCCAGTGCGGCGCGACGATCGCCGTAGACCGCGAGCGCATCCTGCAGGAAGGCTTCCAGCCGGTAGGGGCTCTCGTAGAAGACGAGTGTGTGCGGCGAATCGCGATCCACTTCGAGGAACCGGCGCCGCGGCCCGCCCTTGTGCGGCGGGAAGCCCCGGTAGGTGAAGCTGTGCAGGGGCAGACCCGACAGCACGACCGCCATAATGACCGCCGCGGGGCCGGGAATCAGGGTCACTTCTTCGCCCGCAGCCAGCGCGCGCTGCACGATCGAGTAGCCGGGATCCGAGATGCCCGGCGTGCCGGCCTCCGTCACCACCGCGACCGACTGGCCCTCGGCCAGCAGCCGCAGCAGCCGGTCGCCTGCGCGGTCCTCGTTGTGTCCGTGAAAGGCCACCTGCGGCTTGCGGATGTCATAGTGCTTCAGCAGGATGCCGGTCTTGCGCGTATCCTCGCTGGCGATGACATCCACGCGGCGCAGGACCTCGAGCGCGCGCAGCGTTATGTCACCAAGGTTGCCGATCGGAGTCGCAACGAGGTACAACACGGCTCAGTCCGCCTTGCCGATATCAAGTGGGACCTGCTCCAGCAGCTCCGCGACAATCACGTTGCTCGTCCG
This sequence comes from Chloroflexota bacterium, assembly GCA_029555885.1. The sequence goes on from JAKPQT010000615.1 coordinate 841, forward strand.
CCCGCGCAGCGAACTCTCAGGATGGACGAGGCAGCGATGCGCGAGGGCCAGCGGCGCGAGGTACTTCACGTCATCGGGCAGCACGTAGTCGCGACCGTGCAGCGCAGCCCACGCCTGGCTCGTCTTGTACAGGGCGAGACTCCCGCGCTGGCTGGCGCCCAGCAGCAAGTCGGGATGGGTCCGCGTTGCAGTCACCAGCCGCACGATGTAGTCGCGCACCGTGTCGTCCACATGGACTTCCCACACCTGCCGCGCCAGCTCCGGAACCTGCGTGCCGTCCACGGCGGGCTGCAAAGTCTCGATGGGATGCTGGCGGCGCAGGTTGAGCAACATCTGGTTCTCGCCCGCAGGTTGGAGATAGCCCAGCCGGAGCTTGAGCAGGAAGCGGTCGAGCTGCGCCTCGGGCAGCGGGAACGTGCCCTCGAACTCGATGGGGTTCTGTGTTGCCATGACCATAAAAGGCCGCGCCAGGGGCCGTGTCACGCCATCGACCGTCACCTGGCGTTCGCCCATGGACTCCAGCAGTGCGGACTGCGTGCGGGGCGTCGCGCGGTTGATTTCATCTGCGAGGAGGATGTTGGCAAAGGCCGGACCGGGGATGAATTCGAACCGGCTGGTCTGCTGGTTGTAGACCGACACGCCCGTGACATCATTCGGCAGCAGGTCGGGCGTACACTGCAAGCGCTTGAACGTGACCCCCAGCGAGATCGCCAGCGCGCGGGCCAACATAGTCTTGCCCGTGCCCGGCACATCCTCGATGAGCACATGCCCCTCACACAGCAGGGCCGTCAACAGGATTTCGATGGCCTCGCGCTGGCCGATGATGACTTTTTCGACGTTGGCGATGACTTCGTTAGCAAAGGTGCGAATGCCGTCCAAATGGTATCCTCCTGTGGCCCGCTGTGCAGATAACTGGTGGGGCTCCCGCGCGCAGTAGAGTGCAGCGACATTCTAGCACAGCCGCGGCCCTTCTCAAAGGTCCTTTTTCGACGAGCGCGTGTCACGCTGGGGCGGCAAGGAAGCACCCTTCGACTGGTCTGGCGCCGTCGGCAGCGGAATGCCGTCCACTCGCTCAGGATGCTTGCGCCCACACCTAAAAACGCTCTCTCTCTTTCGGCCTATCGGCGGCTATCGATTTGGGAAATAGAAAATCTGTTTGGGAAATTCTGCGAAAACCCCTTGACAACGAACAAACGTTCCTATATAATACTCCCGAACATAATTTCGGCCCCCAACACAGGTCGGGTGCCACAAGGAGGCCCTCATGTCGCTGTCAGAACGTCAGGTTAAGATCCTGGAATTCATCGACGCGTACTTCCAGGAGCACAACTACCCGCCGACCATCCGCGAGATCGGTAAGGCGGTCGGCATTTCATCCACCTCGGTGGTCAAGTACAACCTGGAACGGCTCCAGGAGAAGGAAAAGCTGGAGCGCAGCAAAGAAGTCTCGCGCGGCCTGCGCCTGCTCAAGACTGCCAGCGGCAACGGTGACACCGGCGGCGCGCCGGCGCGCCTGGTGCGCGTGCCGAAGCTGGGGCTCATTTCCGCCGGCCAGCCGATTGCCGCAGCAGGCCAACAGGACAACCCCTACGCGGGCGACACGCTGACCCTCACCGCCGACCTCGTGCCGGATCGCGCCAACCTGTACGCGCTGCGCGTCCAGGGCGACTCGATGATCGACGCGCTGGTCTATGACGGTGACTGGGTTATCATCGAGCACCGCGAGACCGCGGAACGCGGGGATATGGTCGTCGCGTGGATCGAGGACAAAGAGGAAACCACGCTGAAGTATTACTACCCCGAGGGCGCGACCGTCCGCCTCCAGCCTGCCAACCCGGCCTATCAGCCGATCCATGTACCGGCGGAACAACTCAAGGTGCAGGGCAAGGTGCTGGCTATCGTCCGTCAACTGGTGTGACAGCGCGCGACCCACGCTTGCCGCGCGCGTTCTATGAACGACCCACGCTGACCGTGGCCCGTGCGCTGCTGGGCCAACACCTCGTGCGCGTGCAGGCGAGCATCCGCTTGAGCGGCCTGATCTGTGAAACCGAGGCGTACGGCGGACCGGATGACGAGTCCTCCCATGCGTTCCGCCGTACGCCGCGCAGCGCCATCATGTACGGTGCGCCCGGCCACGCCTACGTCTACCGCATCTACGGCATCCATCACTGTCTGAACGCCGTCACCGAACCGGCCGGCCAGCCCGGCGCGGTGCTCATCCGCGCCATCTTCCCCCAGGAAGGCATCGAGCTCATGCACAGCCGCCGGGCGGTGCAGTCACGTGCACACTTGGCGGACGGGCCGGGCAAGTTATGTGAGGCGCTAGGGATCGACCTGGCGCAGAACGGGCTGGACCTGGTGACAGACGAAGCCCTGTTCATTGAGACGGGCGAGAGCATAGCCGAGGCGGAGGTGCGCGCGACCCCGCGCATCGGCGTGCGCGGGAGCGCAGAGGCGCGCGGGCGGCCCTGGCGCTTCGTGTGGACGCCCGTCAGCGCCCCAGCCGCGCGAGCGTCCTGACCTCCGGCATGCGCAGGACGAACGCCGCAGCCAGGTAGAGCAGCCCGCCGGCTGCAAGGCCCAACGGAGCCACCAGCAAGACCGGTTGACTGGCCCACTCGCGCGCTGCCCACGCCAGCGCGGCCGCCATCACCCCCGCCGCAACGCCCCCCTTGATGACCGTCGCCCAGAGCCGCGGCCACTCCAGCCCTTGCAGCCGCCGCGACAGCAGCCAGACCAGTAACACCATCTCCACGGATGTCGCAATCGTGTTCGCCAGCGCGAGCCCCGCATGGCCGAACGGCCCGCGCAGCCACAGGCTGAGCAGCACGTTGCCCGCCATCGCCGCCACCCCGATTGCGACCGGCGTGCGCGTGTCGTGCAGCGCGTAGAAGGCCCGCGCCACGATCTCGACGACGGAATGGCCCACCAGCCCCAGCGCATAGTACATCAGCGCGGCGGCCGTCAGCGCGGTCGAGGACGCAGTGAACTCCCCGCGCTCAAGCAACAGGCGAATCAGCGGCACGCGCCAGACGAACAACCCCGCAGCGGCAGGAATCGCCAGGAAGAGCACCGCGCGCAGCGTCCCGCTGATGGTCTGGCGCAGCTCGGTGCGCCGCCCCTGCGCCTCCAACGTGGCAAATGTCGGGAAGGCCGCGGTCGCGACTCCCTGCGCAACGATCCCCTGCGGCAGCAGCATGAGCATCCAGGCATAGTTCAGTGCGGAGAGGCTCCCCGCCGGCAGGGCCGAGGCCAGGATAGTGTTCACCCAGAAGTTGAGCTGCACGGCGGCCAGTCCCAGCACGCGCGGCCCCATCAGCCGCGCGACCTCGTGCACCTTGCGATCGGCCAGGCCGAGCGTGACATAATAGCGTGCGCCGCGGCGCCACAGGCCGAAGAGCTGCACATCGAGGTGCAGCGTCGCGCCGACCACAACGCCGATGACCAGCCCATGCACGCCCAGGGTTGGCGCAAGGAACCAGGCTCCGGCTATAATGCTAAGGTTGTAGAGCACAGGCGCGAGCGCGGGCAGCAGGAAGTGGTTAAAGCTGTTCAACACGCCCATGATGATGCCGCTAACACCGAAAATGACGGTGCTGATGAGCATCCAGCGCATCAAATCCGCGGTCAGGGCCTGCTGCGCGGGGCTGAAGCCCGGGGCCAGGATGGTGCTGACGAGCCACGGAGCCGCCGCTGCCGTTGCAATCGTGACCGCGGTCAGCAATAGCAACACCAGATTGGTCACCGCGCTGAAAACGCGCCACGCGCCGGTCAGGTCGCGCCGCGCGACGCAGCCGGCGAACACGGGAATGAACGCAGAGCCGAGTGCGCCGCCTGCGATGAGCTGAAACAGCAGGTCGGGCACGCGAAACGCGGCCAGGTACGCGTCCAGGTCTGCGCTCGTACCGAAGCGCGCGCTGATGATCATCTCGCGCGCCAGCCCGGCCACGCGGCTGAGGAAGAACAGCGCCATCACGAGCGTGGCCGCGCGCAGGATGCGGCGGCTGATGTTGGCGGCGCCGGCGCTGCCGGACGTGCTGGCTGCGACAGAGGGTGTGCTGACGCGGGCGGGTGGTTGCATGGGCCGGATTATATCACGCGATGGAGGAGAAGATGGGCCGGGAAGACCAGGGGGTGAGCAAGAGCCGTCACCGCTACCAGGTGATCCCCCGCGTGCTCTGCTTCGTCACCCACGATGACGCCGCGACAGGGGACGCGACGGTCCTGCTGCTGCGCGGCGGGCCGCACAAGCGCCTCTGGGCGGGCCGCTACAACGGCCTGGGGGGCCACGTCGAGGCCGGTGAGGACATTTACGCCGCGACATTACGTGAAGTACATGAGGAAGCGGGGTTGGAAATCCACGATTTATTGCTACGCGCAGTCGTTCACGCTGATGCCGGAGACCCCAACCTGGGAATTCTGTTCTTCGTTTTCACCGCGCAGGCGGATTCCACGGCGGTCACGCCCTCCGATGAGGGTGCATTGGAGTGGCACCGGCAGGACGCACTGCCCCTCGCGGACATGGTCGAGGACCTGCCCGTGCTGCTGCCGAAGGTGCTTGCCATGCAGCCGCACGACCCGCCCCTCTTCGTGGCCTACTCGTATGACGAAGCCGACCGGCTGCTCATGCACTTCGCGGACAGGGGGAGCAAGAACTGAACCGCCAAGGCGCGAACTGCGCGAAGTCTTAAAACTATTTCTTAGCGCTCTTGGTGTCTTAGCGGTTCCTATTTCTGCGTATGGCTTCGGCTTGTCTGAGCGAGGAAGCGCATCAACGCTTCATTGACCGCGGCCGGCTGCTCCAGGGGGCTCAGGTGACCGGCGCGCGGGATAACGATCATCCGCGCAGCGGGTATGGCCGCAGCCATCTCCTCCATGTCGGCAGGCGGGGTCAGCGCATCTTCCGCGCCGCCGACGACCAATACCGGCACGTCGATCCCCGGTAGCACGGAGCGACTGTCGCTGCGGTCGCGCAGGCCGCCGAGCGCGCCAACGATCCCCTCAACAGACTGCGCCGCCATGATGCGCCGCGCTTCATCTGCAATGGTCGAGTCGGCCAGGCTGGCCGGCGCAAGCACGCGCGGGAGCATGTCCTCCACGAAGGCGGCCACGCCCGCCTCCCGCACCCTGCGCATCGAGGCATCGCGGTTGGCGCGCGCGGCCTCGCTGTCCCCTTCCGCCCGCGTATCGAGCAGAGCCAGCCCGCGCACCCGCGCGCGGTGGCGCCGCCAGAAGGCAAACGCCACATAGCCGCCCATGCTCAGCCCGCCGATGACCGCGCGCTCCACGCCCACGTGCTCCAGCAGCGTTGCCATGTCGTCGGCATGCTGCTCCATCGTGTAGGGGCCGGGCGGTACCTCTGACCGGCCGTGCCCGCGCAGGTCAGGCACGATGACATGCGCCACTTCAGCAAGTGCGGCGACCTGGCCGAGCCACATCCGCCCATCCAGCGGGAAGCCATGAATCAGCAGCAGCGCAAGCGGATTGCCGCGACCGTACTCCTCGTAAGCCAATCGTATACCGCTAATCTCACCCATCATTCTCAACTCCTCTCCTCACCATTGTAGCGGGCCGGCAGCCCTGTGACAAGCAGCTTTCGCTGGGTGAAAAAACTGTCACGCGCACCGGCCGCGCCTTTCATCGCAGTTTCATAGGTCGGCGCGACTATTCGGAC
>JAKPQT010000640.1 GCA_029555885.1 Chloroflexota bacterium
GCCGAACGAACCGGGCGCGCGCCGCGCGGCGCAGTGCGGCTTCGACCCGTATCTCCAGGTGCGCACGCGGCTGCAAACCTTCGAAGCGATGGGTCACACCGTGGAGAAAGTGGAGCTGCTGATTCTCGGCGGCACGTGGAGCACCTACTCGAAGAACTACCGCCAGTGGTTCATCCGCCGCTGCCTCGATGCGATGAATGAGCAGGCGCATCCTTCGACTGACGAAGATGTGTACACTACCGTGAGCCGCACACCGGCTCAGGATGCTTCGACTGGCGAGGCCACGCAGGCAGAGCATCCTGAGCGGAGGCCGCATCCTGGCGGTCGCTATGCGTCCGCAGCGCGGTCGCAGTCGAAGGATGCAAGCGATGTGGACGGCAACTGGGACACGCTGATCGCGGCGCAGACGCGCAACGAGACCGCCGCCCACCGCAACGTCGGCCTGGTCATCGAGACGCGGCCCGACTGGGTCACCGCGGCAGAGATCCAACACCTGCGGCGGCTGGGCGTGACAAAGGTGCAGTTGGGCGTGCAGAGCCTCGACGAGCGCGTCCTCAGCCTCAACCAGCGCGGACACGACCTCGAAGCCGTGCGCCGGGCCGTCCGGCTGCTGCGCGCCGCGGGGTTCAAGCTGCTGCTCCACTGGATGCCCAACTTGCACGGCGCGACGCCGGAATCGGACCGGGCAGACTTCGCCCGCCTCTGGTCTGACCCGGCGCTGCGACCCGATGAGTTGAAGATTTACCCCTGCTCCATCATCGAAGGCACGGAGTTGTACGACCTGTGGCAGCGGGGCGAATATCGCCCGTACACCGATCCCGAACTGATCGCGCTCGTGGCCGAGTGCAAGGCCACCATCCCGCCCTACTGTCGGGTGAACCGGGTGTTCCGCGACATCCCGGCGGACGACATCGTGGCAGGCAGCAAGACGTCCAACCTACGCCAGGTCGTCCAGGACTATATGGCCGCGCACGGGCTGGCCTGCGGCTGCGTGCGCTGCCGCGAAGTGCGCCACGGCGAGGTCGAGGGCGGAGATCTGCGCCTGACCGTCCACGCCTACGAGACGGACACCTCCCAGGAGCAGTTTCTCTCCTACGAGACGCCGGGTGGGCGGCTGGCCGGTTTCTTAAGGTTATCCCTGCCGATCGCTGACGCGCCACGGGCAGAGCTCCGCGCGGCGTGGGATGCACTGCCGGAGATCGCGGGCGCGGCGATGATTCGTGAGGTCCACGTCTATGGGCCGGCGCTCGGCATCGGCTCGGCCAGCGCGGGCGAGGCGCAGCACCTGGGGCTGGGCCGGCGGCTCATCGCGGAGGCGCAGGTGCGTGCCCGCGCCGCGGGCTTCGACCGGCTCGCCGTCATCTCCGCCATCGGCACGCGCGGGTATTATGAAAAGCTGGGCTTTACGCGCACAGGGACGTATATGGTTGCAGGTTGAAGGTTGAAGGTTGAAAACATACCGCGATGAAGGGATAAAGGAATCGAACATGCCAGCAGATAACGTACATCTGTTCACGCCACTCACCCTGCGCGGGGTCACCATGCGCAACCGCGTGTGGATTTCGCCGATGTGCCAGTATTCGGTCTTCAACCAGGATGGTATCGCGACCGACTGGCACCTCGTCCACCTGGGCAGCCGGGCCGTCGGCGGCGCAGGGTTGGTCGTGGTCGAGGCCACGGCGGTGGAGGGCCGGGGGCGCATCAGCGCGGAGGATCTGGGCCTGTGGAACGACCGGCAGGGCGAGGCGTTGGCGCGCGTTGCCCGTTTCCTGGCCGAGCACGGCGCGACGCCGGCCATCCAGATTGCGCACGCGGGCCGCAAGGCCGGCGTGGCCGGGGCCATCGCGCCCAGCCCCATCCCCTTCTCCGAGCAGACGCCCACCCCGCAGGAGATGAGCCAGGCCGATATCGAGGATGTCATCCGCGCCTTCGCCGGTGCGGCAGGCCGCGCATATGAGGCCGGGTTCCAGGTGGTCGAGATTCACGCCGCGCACGGCTATCTGCTGCACCAGTTCCTCTCGCCCATCAGCAACCAACGAACCGATGGCCACGGCGGCGACTTCGCCCACCGCACGCGGTTTCTGCTGGCGGTCACGGAGGCGGTGCGCAGGGTCTGGCCGGAACGATTGCCGCTGTTCGTGCGCATCAGCGCGACAGACTGGGTGCCGGGCGGCTGGGATGTGGACCAGAGCGTGACTCTGGCCTGCTTGCTGCGGGAGCGGGGCGTGGACCTGATCGACGTCTCGTCCGGCGGCACATCGCCTGCGCAGCAGATCAAGCTCGGCCCCGGCTATCAGGTTCCCTTTGCTGCGCGCATCCGCCGCGAGGCGGGCATCCCGACGGGCGCGGTGGGGCTCATCACGGAGCCGCACCAGGCGGATGCCATCGTGCGGGAGGGGCACGCAGACGCGGTGCTCATTGGGCGGCAGTCGTTGCGTGACCCCTATTGGCCGCTGCGCGCGGCGCGCACGCTGGACTACACAACGGAGATCCCGTTCCAGTATCAGCGCGGTTGGTAGTTTGTAAGTCGGCTTGCGGCTGCAAAACGGCTTTGTGATGTTAAGTGCCTGTGCTATACTCGTACAGATGCACTCTACTGTTTGTTTTTTGCAGGAACCTTCTGGAGGAAAAGCATGAAGGCGTCAGAGTTCTTGGCTGGCCTCATCACCGGCGCAGTGGTCGGCAGCGTGTTGGGGCTGCTGGCAGCTCCCAAGTCCGGCGAAGAATTGCAGAGCATGGTTCGGGCACGCGCCGACCTCGTGATGGAAGAGGGCCGGCGGGCGGCCGCGGAGCGCCGCGCCGAGCTTGAAGCGCAGTTCGCCCACTCAAAGCAGATCCCACTGAATTCCTGAGCTCTCTGGCGTGTCCGTGTCCGGGCGCATAGCCAGGTTCAGGGCGCTCACGCAAGCGCGAGGAAATGATGCTCAGCACTAAGCTGCAAGCGGCTCAAGCGCGCATCCGGGCGCAGTGGTATCCCCACTTCACCTGGCAGCTCAACGAGTCAGCGCCCTGGGCGCCGCTCGCCCGGCCCCTGGCAGAGTCCACCGTGGCGCTGCTCAGCACGTGCGGCTTCTACCGTCTTGACCAGCATGTACCCTTCGACGCCTGGAACCCCCTCGGGGATCCGGCGTTCCGCGAGATCCACATCGACACGCCGGTGGACCGGCTGCGCATCGCCCATGCACACTACGAGCATGAACATGCTGAGATGGACATCAACGTCGTGATGCCCATCCTGCACTTCCAGCAGCTCGCCGCACAGGGCGTCATCGGCCGCCTCTATCCATGGATCTATAGCTTCATGGGCTACGTGCCGGAACCGCAGGCCCTGATCACCGAGATTGCGCCGCAGGTTGCGCGCCGGCTGGCCGCCGATGGGGTCCATGCTGCCTTTCTGACGCCGTGTTGACCCATCTGCCAGCAGTCCGTCGGACTGATTGCGCGTGCATTGGAGGAACACGGCATCGCAACGATCTGTGTCGTGATGAACCGGGATATTGTCGCCGCCGTCAAGCCGCCGCGGGCCTTGTACGTCCACTTCCCTTACGGCGCGCCGCTGGGGCCGGCAGTCGAAAGGGACGTTCAGCGAGCGGTGATCCGCAACGCGCTCGACGTCCTGGTCAGCGCCACCGTTCCCGGCACCATTGTCGAGTCGGATGTGGAGTGGCCGGACTGATGCATGCGCGAGCAGATACAGGAGGATAGTCCATGCGTATCAGCATCGAATTCTGCATTTCTTGAAACTACACACCCAGGGCCGCCAGTCTGGCGGAGGCGCTCTTTACGCTGCTCAAGCCGCTCATGGGACGGCCGCATCCCATCGAGGCGGTGACGCTCATTCCGTCCAGCAATGGACGCTTCGAAGTCATGCTGAATGATGAACTCATCTACTCTAAGGCGGCAACGGGGAAGCATACGACCAACGAATTCATCATTTCGGAGGTACGCAAGCGACTCGCGTAGGCAGCAGCGCACCTCGGCAAGGCAGATCGCACGGGTATGATCGACCTTTCACTGCTCATTACCATCGGAGTCATTTTCGTCATTACGTTGATCGGCGCATACCTGCGCTCGACGCGCAAGGACCGGTGTCTGAAATCGTGGGAAGGCTTCCACGTGACGCTGGAGCGTACGAACAACAAACTCATTTGGGGTGTGCTCAAGGTCGAGCCAACGGGACTGGAACTCGCATATATCGACTCGATCCAGGACGACCGGCACATCGAGTCAAGCTATCTGCTCTATGGCAGCGAGTACGGCGAAATTCAGGCCATCTATCGCTATCCGGAGAAACTGTCCGAATGGGGCACGCGGCGGCGAACGCGCGACATCGCCCGCTCTTTCCATCCGGGGCCGCTGCGCCGGCTGGGCCGGTCGGGCCGGAACTTCCTGAGCACCGCGACCGATTCGCTCAACGAGGTTCTGGGGATTGTCCTGGGACGGGTGCAGAAGTCCGCCAGCCGCTACCTGGTGGATGGCGGCGCGTCGCTCAAGACCATGATGGGGTCGAAGGTGCTGGGGCAGGTGGGGACGGTATTCGACCCGCTCCTCGAACACTACATCGGCCACCGCGTGGTGATCGAACTGGTGGAGGGCGACGAAATACACGAGCACGTCGGCATCTTCAAGGAGTATTCCGGTGACTTCATCGAGGTTCTGGATGTGCAGTACCCGCATCCGCAGACCATCGCGATCACACCGGAAATGACGTTGGAGACGAACAGCCTGGTGCTGCTCGCGGAAAAGAACGCCGTCCGGGTGCTCAACCGTGACGCCCGCCCGATCCTGGTCGTTTCGCTCCAGTTGGGCGAACGCGAGCAGATGATTCACGCGGTCGTGGACAGCGGGGAGACCATCGAGCTGAACGTGGACGAGGGAGACTACGACCAGGTCAAGGTCAAAGTGCAGGTGATACGCGAGCTGGACATGATCCTGCCGCGCACGCGCTGTGTGGTACGCCACCGGGCGGAGAACGTCAAGAAGGAAGAGCTCTCGCGCGTCGTCCTCGACTTTGTCTTTGACGTGGGCCGGCTGGTCGAGCCGGACCGGCGCCGCGAGCACGCAGAGGCTCTGTTGCGCCAGGACATCCGCCGCAATCCGCGCGATGCGCTGGCTGCGGCCAACCTGGGCTTCCTGCTGATCCAGAAGGACGAGTTGGTGGAAGCGGAGAAGTGGCTCCGTCATGCACTCAGCATGGAATACTCGTTGCCTGATGGGGGCCGGCGCGTCCGCATGGAGCTGCGCGAAATCGAGCGCCGCCACTTTGCGCTCAATCCGCAGTTAGGTGCGGTGCGCGTGAAGACTGTGCAGACACAGAGCAGTGAAGACGCAGGTGTGGGTATCTGACATGACCGGAAACGGAGGTCCCAACATGGCTAATGCGGTTTGTTGTGTATGTCATACGCCGATCGACGGGCCGGCCCGCACGCTGGGCGGCCGCACATTTTGTGAACGGCACTACGGCAGCCTTGCGCACAACCGGCGAGGCATGTGGGGCGCAACTCTCGCCCTGATTGCCGGGCTGGTGCTATTCGTACTGGCCGTGCAGTATCTGGCCCGCGCGGTGCCCGTGGGGCTGAGCGGCGCCGGACTGCTCATCGTCAACCTTATCGTCGCGCTGGCCCC
>JAKPQT010000674.1 GCA_029555885.1 Chloroflexota bacterium
TCGATCGGCCCCGGTACCGCGCAAACTGGCCGCAGGACGCCTGGGCAGATGCCCAGATGGCCTGCGGCCCGGTACCCGAGCCAGACAGAGGGGGCCGCGGGAGCGGCGCAATCGCATTCATCGTGTCATACCTGGGCGTGATGATACCCGTGCGCGGACGTTTCGTCAAGTCAATCGTCGCGGGCCGGCGGTTCCATCATGCGCGCGAGGGCCTCAGCCTGGCGCGCATAGTAGCGTGTCGCCATCTCGCCCGCCTCTGCCAGGTCGTCATAACGTCCGTCTGCTTTGGCCTGCCCGCGGGCCAGCGCCGCCTCGACGTCCACGCCGGTCTGGTATGCCAGCTTGAACAGGAAGACGAAGACGTCGGAGAGTTCTTCCTCCAGGTCCGCGTGCAGTTGCTCTGCGCTGGCCGCTTCCTTGTAGCCTTCCCACTGAAGCATCAGGCGGGCCACCTCACCCAACTCTTCCAGCGCATGGATCAGCGTGTGGGAGGGCAGAACGCGCTCCCAGCCGCGCGCTGTATCCCAAGCTTCGAGCCATTGTTGGTATTCGCGAATGTGCATCGGTGTTACTCCGCCTGGGCCGGTGCGGGTTCGGGCGACGCTGCGGCGACCGTCTTACGCAGCTTCTCCAGGAAGGCCGGGGAGCGCAGGCTGCGTTCCAGGTGCCAGACGATATACTTGCCCAGCAGATTCTCCAACTGACGGCTGACATCGGGACTGAGACGGAGCAGGGCGACTTCAGCCCACTCCCGCGATTGCAGATAGCGCAGGACCTTGAGCAGGGGCAGCGACAGCGCAATCGTGTCGCTCCGGTTGGCGCCGTGGCGCGGGCAGAGACAGCCGCCGCTGTCCAGGCTCATGAAATTGACTTCGGGCTTGAGCAGCTCGTTGCACTGGACGCAGCGGAACAACTGCGGCTGATAACCGGCCAGCGCCAGCAGGTGTAACTCGTAATAGCGCACCGCGAGCGCGGGTTCCGCTGAGAGGTCGTCCAGCCGGTCCAGTGTTGTCAGGAGCAGGTCGAAGAGCAGGTCGTTGGGGTCGGCCTCCTGCGTGAAGGCGTCGGCCAGTTCCACGACATAATAGGCCCAACTGCTGCGCCACAGGTCCTCGCGCACGTGGCGGTGCGGCTCGATGGTCTCGGCCTGGGTGACCAGGTCGAGGCTCTTGCCCTTGGCGACGAGCAATTCGGTGTAGGTGAACGGTTCGAGATGGCCCGCCTTGCGGCTGGCCTGGCGGCGCACGCCCTTCGCCAGGAGGGTCAACTTGCCCTGTTCGCGGGCAAAGACGGTCAGCAGCCGGTCCGCCTCGCCCATGTCGCGG
>JAKPQT010000216.1 GCA_029555885.1 Chloroflexota bacterium
GCGGCAACAGTCATCAAGACAAGGCATAGAAGTCGGATTCGGTTTCGCATCATCTGAGCAATCCTTTCCATAATGTGCCAGGCACGTCAGCAGTGGCAAAGGCCAACTTATGCAGCCTTATCCTATAGAATGGGCGCACGAACCGCAGTAAGATGCCGTACAGCTAACGGGTCCGCGACCCAAACGGAATTGACGTTACGTCCAGTCGGAGCTATACTCTGCAGAATTGACCTTCGGTGACACACTCGATAATCTGTTATTCCTTCCTTGAGGTGATTCGTGATCAATGGTGAACGTTTGGTGCAAACCTTCCTCGACCTGGTGAGAATCGACAGCCCATCCGGTCAGGAAGAGGCCATCAGCCGCGAGCTGGCGCAGCGCTGCGCGGCGCTAGGCGCGCAGGTAGAGCAGGATGAACACTGGAACGTAATTGCTCGCTGGTCGGGAAGTAACGGTGCAGCCGACCCGGTGCTGCTGAGCGCGCACATGGACACGGTGGGCCAGGATACCGGCATCAAGCCGGAGATCCGCGACGGGGTGATCTACTCCGACGGGACCACCATCCTGGGCGGCGATGACAAATCGGGCGTGGCGACCATCCTCGAGGTCGTAGCATCGCTGCGCGAGGACGGTCGGCCGCACCCGCCGCTGGAAGCCGCCATCACTATCGGTGAAGAGGTGGGGCTGCGCGGGGCCAGGCTGCTCGATAAGGGCAAGCTGACCGCGCGCCGCGGCTACGTGCTGGACGCGGGCGGGCCCATCGGCGGCATCGTGACCAGCGCGCCCAGCCAGGATTCGCTCGAAGCGTGGGTACACGGCAAGAAGGCCCACGCCGGTGCGGAGCCTGAGAAGGGCATCAACGCGATCCGCGTCGCGGCAGAAGCCATCCTGGCAATGCCCCTGGGCCGCATTGACTTCGAGACCACGGCCAACATCGGCATCATCCAGGGTGGCGAGGCCACGAACATTGTGCCGGACAAGGTTTACCTGAAGGGCGAGGCGCGCAGCCGGGACGATCTGAAGCTGGCCGCGCAGACTGCGGCGATGGCCGCCGCGCTGCACGAGGCCGCCGAGCACAACAGCACCCACGTCGATCTCAAGATCAAGCGCATGTATACGACCTACAAGCTGGCGGATGATCATCCCGTCGTGGCGACGGCGGTGGAGGCGGCCCGGCGGCTCGGCTTCACACCGACCATCAAAGCGAGCGGCGGCGGCACGGACGCCAACATCTACGCGGAGCACGGCATCCACTGCGCCATTCTCAGCACCGGCATGGCCGACGTGCACACGACCCACGAGCACATCGCGATTGCCGACATGGTCGACGGCGCGCGGCTGCTTGAAGAAGTTGTGGCAAACTGCTGAGGTTTCAGAAAACGGGTTTGACGGCGAAGCCACGCTTCCCACACAAACCCGTTTTCTCTCTGGCAATATAGGAGTTCCTCTGTGCGAGCCTTCGTCGTGGCGTGGCGGTCCCTCGTCACCTTCTACAATGAACTGTTCTTCCTGGTCGGCATCAACCTCATCTGGTGGGCGACCGGCGGCATTTTCGTCCTGGTGATGGCGCTGCTGGGATGGCCGCTGTTCGTAGCAAACGGGCCCTGGTGGTTGGCTCCCCTGCTTGCAATTCCGGCCGGCCCGGCGACGGCTGCCCTGGCGGTCGTTGCGCGGCGTTGTGCGCGGGACATCCATGTGGATCGTTCGTACTACTGGGATGGCTTTCGCAAGTACTGGAAACAGGCGCTGGGCGTGAGCGCCATCGGCATGGGCGGGCTGGCGCTGCTGCTGCTCAACCTGTTGTTCTACGTCGGGCAAGGCAACGCACTGCTGCAGGCTGTCGCATTCCTGTGGCTCTACATCATCATCTTCTGGCTCGCGATGCAGATTTACGTCTACCCCGTCCTGGTCAGCCTCGAAAAGCCGACCGTGCTGGGGGCGCTCAAGACCGCGGCGCTGGCAGCCTTCGCCAATCCGCTCTACAGCCTGCTGTTGCTCGTCGTGGCCATCGTGCTGACAGTTGTGTCCGTGGTGCTGGCGATGCTCGTGCTGTTCGCCTGGCCCGCGCTGATAGTTCTGCTGGGCCAGCACTCGCTGCGCCTGTTCCTGGAGCGCCTCGGCATCAAGGTGGATGACGACAGCTACGGCAGTAGCGCCTGAGCGTCGCGCAACGAGGCATCCTTCGACTGGCGGCAGTTCGTCACCGGCCTTGTGCCGCCCACCCGCTCAGGATGCCTCATCATTACTCATTACTTTTCACTCTTTACTCGTCACTCATCCGTCCCCGAACACCTTCGTAATCTCGTCCACCGCGAACACCGGCCACGCGACCGGCGCGCCGTCGCGCAGAGCGACGAGGCCCGCGTCCGGCGGCGTGAGCCGCCCGATGACCGCGGTCGGATAACCCGCCGCGCTGAGCGCCGCGCGTGCCGCCGCCGCGTGCGGCTCGGCCACGATCAGCAGGATCGCGCCCGAAGCAATCGTGCCGAGCGGGTCCAGGCCGAACTCCCGGCAGAGCGTCGCGCTCTCCGGCAGAATCGGGATGGCATCCAGGTTTACCGCCATCCCCGTGCCCCCGGCCCGCGCAATCTCCAGCAGGCCGCTCAACACCCCACCCTCGGTCGGGTCATGCATCGCGTGGACGCCGGGCAGTTCCGCCGCGGCCAGCGCGGGCGCGACCACGCTGATGCCCGGCTCGTGCAGGAACTGCTGGCAGCGCGCGATGAACTCCGGCGTGTAGCCGCGTGCGGCCAGCACGTCCGCCCGTTCCAGCGCGATCAACGCGGTCCCTTCGATGGGCACGGAGCGGACGAGCAGCACTGCATCGCCCGGCTGCGCGCCGTGCTTGGTCAGCAGACGCTCCCGCTTCACCTCACCGAGCATCGTCCCGCAGACGATCGGGCGGTTCAACCCGACGGTGATCTCCGTATGGCCCCCGGCCAGGCTGGCGCCCAGCGCCGCGCAGGCCCGGTCGATCTGGTCGAAGATGGCCTCGGCCATTGCCGCGGTTGCCCGACCCGCAGGCAGCAGCACCGTCGCCATGAACCAACGCGGCTGCGCACCCATGACCGCGATGTCGTTCGCGTTCACGTTGACCGCGTACCAGCCGATCTCGCTCGTCGCAAAGGTAATCGGGTCCGTCTTGGCGACGAGGCAGCGATCCCCGAAATCAAACACAGCGGCATCCTCGCCCCCGCGCGGCCCGACGATGATGCGCGGGTCATCCGGCGCAAAGCGGGTCAGGAGCTGGTCCAGCAGGGCCAGGGGCAGCTTGCCGGCAGGCAGAAGGTCATTCATGTCAGGCATGGCTGCGAGTATAACGAACGTGCGCGGGTGTGTCAACGTGCCCGACAGGAATCCTGATCGTCGGTGGAGCCGAGGCTTTAGCCGGATTGGGGGTGAACGCAGGCAGCCTGCCTAACCGGCTGAAGCCTCGACTCCAATCTCTATGGTGCGACACCGGGAACCCCTGCGGCTGGAGGCTGCGCTTGTATCGGTATCCCATGTGGCCTATAATCTCCGCACTTGCAACAGAAGAAAGGCAGACGCATGGCAGACGAGCGCGCAACAGAGCAGATACGTATCGTGCAGCAGCGCGACCACCTCGTCATCGACGGCGAGCGCATCGGGTATGCGCTCCATTGTTATGACGCCCGCACCGGTGCAGAACGCGCCGCCAACCAGGCCCGGCACGCACTGGATGGTGCCCTGATCGTCGTACTGCCCGGCCACGGCCAGACGGCCTTTCCGTCGGCCCTCCTGCTGGCCGAGAGCGCCCTGCACGGGCGAGCAGGCGTCGCCTGGCTGGCCGACATCGACCCGCCCACGGGCGGCGACCCGGCCAGGGCGCGAGCGCTGCCTGTCATCATCGCTCGCCATTGGGCCGCCCTGGATGCTGGCGAAGCGCCTCCGCTGGGAGGGATTGTCCTGGTCGGCTGGTCGCACGGCGGAGCCGAGGCCCTGCGCGCGGCGGCCGGCGCGGCAGACCTGGCGGCCGCGACAGTCGGGCTGTGCGCAGCCGGGCTGATCGAGCGCGAGCCGCAGGAACTCGTCGCCAGTTTCGCGGGCGAAGTGGCCCGCATCGCCCTGGCCGCGCTGAAGCAGGGGCCGGCTGCCTTCTGGCAAGCCGTACGCGTGGGCCTCGATATCACAGGCGGCATCGGGGGCGACCTCCTGCGCACGCGTTCACCGCAGCGCGTCGTGGAGGATGCCTGTTGGGCCGCATCCAAGGTCCCGGGGCCGGAGTTTCGCTATCCGGGCCCCGTGGCCCTGCTGTTTGCCGAGGACGACACCGTGATTCGCTGGCAGGCCGTTTTCCCTGGCTGCCGTACACCCGCGGAGATTCCCGCCGCGCTTCCGGCTTACCAGCGCACGGACTTTCCTTGTGCGAGCAGCCTGGCCGTGCGCGTGCTTCCCGGCAATCACCTGTCGCCCGGCATCGAACCCGCGTATGCTCGTACGGCGCTTGAGTTGACCGGGCAACTGCTCATAGGTGAGGCGCGCCTGCCTGACGATGCCTCACCCCCCGCCCCCCTCTCCTGAGCTTGGGCGAACCTTCGGTTCGCCCAAGCTCAGGAGAGGGGGAGAGGTCACATATTCATCCCCCACGTTGCAGCCTGGGGTAATGCGCGCTATGATAGGCGCGTCACTGCCAACCCATCCGCGGGAGTAATCATGTGAACAAGTCCACCTCGCCGGGCATGATTGCCCTGGTCGCCGTGCTTATCGCCCTGACGGTCGTGCTGACCAAGGTCGTACAGATTCCCATCCCCGCGTCGCAGGGTTATTGGAACCTCTCCGATGCTGCGACCTCGTTTGCCGCGTTTGCATTCGGACCGCTCGTGGGCTTTGCCGCCGGCGGCATCGGCACGGCCATCGCGGACCTGTTGAGCGGGCCGTATGCTATCTGGGCGCCCATCAGCCTGTTTGCTCACGGCTTACAGGGTGCGGTCATCGGCATGCTGGCGCGGCGCACACGCGTCATCCCGCAGCTCATCTTCGCGTATGCCGCGGGCGCGCTGGTCATGGTGGCCAGTTATCTGTTGGGCGGGACGGCCCTCAAGGGCTGGGAGGCCGCGCTGGCCGAAGTGCCCTTCAATGCCCTGCAGGCCATCGTCGGCGGGGTCGTCGGGATCCCCCTGTATCTGGCCGTCCGCCGGGCTTATCCGGCGATCGACCGGATGGGCCGCCGCCAGACCTGGACCGAGTAGGCGCGGCGTGACAGGCGACACGGGGAATATGGTGGCACGGTGGGCTGAGGCGAAGCCACAGCACGACCGGCCACAGCCGGAGGGCCGGTCACAGCCGCGCGAACCGGTCGTAGAGGTGCGCGAGTTGACGTTCGCCTATGCCGAGCAGCCGCCCGTGTTCGAGCGTTTCTCGTGGACCGTGCGCGCGGGCGAGGCGTGGTGCATCATCGGCCCGTCGGGCTGCGGCAAGAGCACGCTGCTCTATCTCGTTGCCGGGCTGCGCCAGCCGCGCGCGGGCACGATCCTCGTGGACGGGCAGCCGGTGCCCCGGCCGCGCGCTACCACCGGCCTCGTCCTGCAGGACTACGGTCTGCTCCCCTGGTCGACCGTCTGGGAGAATGTTGCGCTGGTCATGCGCATGGGCCGCTTCTACGAGGGCAAGCGCGAGAGCAGCGCCGGCCCGCGGCCTTACCCGCGCGCCGATATCACTTCCGAACAAGTCAACCACTGGCTCGCCCGGCTCGGCATCGCGGAAGTGCGCGACAAGTATCCCGCCCAAATCAGCGGCGGCCAACGCCAGCGCACGGCCATCGCGCGCAGCCTGCTGCAGCAGCCCGACCTGCTGCTGATGGACGAGCCGTTCTCCTCGCTCGACGCGCTCACGCGCGAAGACCTGCAACGGCTGACCGTGGAGCTGCGTCAGGAGACCGGCGTGACGACCATCGTGGTGACGCACATCATCGAGGAAGCCGCGTACCTGGGCCAGCGCATCCTGGTGCTGGGCCGGCCGCCCAACACCCATGCGCGCATCGTGGAGAACCCCGGCGCGGGCGATGTCGCGTATCGGGGCCAACCCGCGTTCTGGCAAAAGTGCGCCGAGTTGCGCGAATTGCTATCGAGACTGTAGGGGAATCGCATGCGCCGTCGCGATCTGGCCCTTGCCACGCTCGTCCTGCTCCTGCTCTGGCAGTTATTGAGCTGGCTCATCCGCTCAGAGGTGCTGCCGGGGCCGTGGGAAGTCGGGCAGGCGCTCGTCGCGGCGCTGCCGCGCGGGCTGGCGCGCCATTTCGTCGTCAGCCTGTGGCGCGTCGTCGCGGGCATCGTCATCTCCATGCTGCTGGCGACGCCCGCGGGCCTGGTGCTCGGCCAGAGCCGCAGCCTGGATCGCATCTTCGCGCCGATGGTCTACATCGTCTATCCGATCCCCAAGATCGTATTCCTGCCGGTCATCCTGCTGCTGCTGGGCATCGGTGACACGAGCAAAATCTTCATCATCTTCCTGATCCTGTTCTTCCAGATTCTCGTGGTCGTGCGCGACCAGGCCAGCGCGCTGCGCCCGGAGCTGATCTATTCGGTGCGCTCGCTGGGTGCGGGGCGCCGGGGCCTCTTCCGCTTCGTGTACCTGCCCGCGACCGTACCCGCCGCGCTGACTGCGCTGCGCGTGAGCATCGGGACGGCCATTGCCGTCCTCTTTTTCACGGAAACGTTTGCCACGACCTCCGGCCTGGGCTATTATATTATCGTCGATAGCTGGGGCCGGCTGGCTTACGCCGATATGTACGCGGGCGTCGTAGCGATGAGCCTGCTGGGGCTGCTGCTCTATTTCGTCGTGGACCGGCTGGAGCGCCGCCTCGCACCGTGGATGTTCGTGCGCGAGTAAGAAAACGGGTTCGTAGCAGGCACCTCAGCGCCATCCACGGGCGCTAAGGTGCCTGCTACGAACCATAGAGGAGTCACCCTTGTCCAGGCAGCCATCCTCCGTCCTGCCGCCGCCCGATGAGAAGCGCAGCTACGTGCGCGGGATGTTCACCGCGATTGCGCCGCGCTATGACCTGATGAATCGGCTCATGACGCTGGGCCGCGACGGCATCTGGCGGCGCACAGTCGTGCGGCTGTGCGCGCTGCCCCACGGGGGCCGCCTGCTCGATGTCGCAACGGGCACGGGCGATATCGCGTACGAGGCGCTGCGGCTCGACCCCACGCTGCGCGTCGTCGGGCTGGACCTAACACGCGAAATGATGCTCTACGGCCAGGGGAAGCATCCCGACCTGACGTTCCCCTTCACCGAAGGGGACGCGCTGGCGCTGCCGTTCGCGGATGGGACATTCGATGCGGCCTGCTCTGGCTTCATGATGCGCAACGTCACCGACATCCGCCTTGCCTTTGCAGAACAGGTACGGGTCGTCAAGCCGGGCGGCCGCGTGGTCTGCCTGGAAATCACCCTGCCGCGCACGCCCGTGTTCGGCGCGCTGTTCCGGTTCTACTTCTTCAAACTTGTGCCGCTCCTGGGCGGCATCATCAGCGGCCGGCGCGAGGCCTACACCTACCTGCCTCATTCTGCGCTCGCCTTCCCGCGGCCTGCGGCCCTGGCGGATATCATGGCCGCGGCCGGGCTGCACGACGTACACTATCGCCTGGCGATGCTGGGCACAGTGGCCGTTCACTGGGGAACAAAGTAGTCTGATTGGCTGCGCCGGCCCACATGCCCGGGCTGGCCCCGCCGACCGACAGGAGCAGTCTATGATCGGTCAATGGATGAAACGGGATGTCGTCTTCGTGTCACCACACACGACAGTCCTGGAAGCCGCGCGCCTCATTGTGGACCGGCATGTCGGAACCCTGCCGGTCGTGGATGAACAGGCGTCACTGGTAGGTATCGTCCGGGTCGAGGATATCCTCGAGACGTTCATGCCGGATTTTGTGCGCCTGATGGCCGACTTCGACTTCGTGCGTGAC
>JAKPQT010000701.1 GCA_029555885.1 Chloroflexota bacterium
AGGGAGGATCATACCGGTCCAGGGTGAAGCGCGGGTGACGCCGCCATGACAAGTTGATGAAAGCTGCACAACCCGCGTTATAATGGCTGTTAGCATCAACCCTTGAGAGCGAGGAACCTGATGCTGGAAGCCCTGCGAGAAGAGTTATGGCGGCTGCACCTGGAGCTGCCCAAGAACAACCTGGTCATGTGGACCGGCGGCAACATCAGTGCGCGCGACGCTGCGAGCGGCCTGGTGGCGATCAAGCCGTCGGGCGTGCGCTACGAGGACCTGCAGCCTGAGCACATGGTCATCGTGGACCTGGACGGGAAGGTTGTTGAAGGCACGCTGTCGCCTTCGTCCGACACGGCCAGCCACCTGTACATCTATCGCCACCGGCCCGATGTCAACGGGGTCGTCCACACGCACTCGCGCTATGCCACTGCGTTCGCCGCGCTGAACCGGCCCATTCCGTGCGTGCTGACGGCGATGGCGGATGAATTCGGCGGCCCGATCCCGTGCGGCGGTTTTGCACTGATTGGCGGCGAGGAGATCGGCCAGGTCGTCATCGAAAGCATCGGTAGCTCGCCTGCGGTGCTGCTGAAGAACCATGGCGTCTTCACGGTCGGCCCGAATGCGACCGCAGCAGTGAAGGCTGCGGTGATGACGGAGGACGTGGCTGCGACGGTGTGGCTGGCGTTGCAGCTTGGCACGCCGGAGGAGATTCCTGCCCCCCAGATTGCCAAGCTGCACCACCGCTACACCCACGTCTACGGCCAGCGGTGAGGCCATAAGAACAGCGGCTGAATGGAACGCTGATGACGCAGATGGGCATGATAAACGCGGATCTTTTCTCGATGTATTTGTCAAAGAATCAGCATCATCAGGGCCAACCTGGGGTTGGCACATCTGCGTCATCAGCGTTCTATCGTATTACCCCCGACGAGCGGCTGAACCTGGGCGGTGAGCTTGCGCGTGTCGGCCAGGCCGTAGTTCGCGTGGCGGACCTGCCCCGCCTGGTCGAGCACCAGCGTGGTCGGAATCGTGAAGATACCGTAGCGTCCCGCAGTCTCCGGCTCACGGTCCGCGTCGATCTTCTGAATCGCGACCCGCGGCCCATATTGCGCCGCCAGTTGCTCCAGGAAGCGCGCCTGCGTCGTGCAGGGTGCGCACTGGTCGCTGCGGAAGTAGAGGATGGCGGGCGTCGTGGCCGGTGTACTGTGCTGCGACACGGCCGCGTGCGAGGCGCGCGCCCGGTGCCACTGCGCGAACAGTCGGTAGGCCGCCAGGCCCAGCACGATGAGTGCGGCAGCAATCAACAGGCGTTCGAGCATGTCAGCTTCGCTCCACCGGGCTATAACGGAAGCCGGGGATGCCCAGCCGGTTGAGCTGGTAGTACATGAAGCACCCCATGCAGAAGCCCGCGAACAGGTTCAGCTCGGCCAGCCCGATGACCAGCCAGACGAGTCCCCAGCCGATGACAGACGCGCCCAGCAGGAGCGCCAGCATCCCCAATCCCACGAAGATTGCACCCACGCCCATCGCGAAGCGGTGCGGTTCCGGATTATCGGTGATTACGTTCGGTGTCATCCACCCGCGCGGCTTGAGCACGTGCTCGTACAACCGGCGAAATGGGCTGAGCGTGGGAGCCACTGCGCCGGCGAGGTTGCATAGCGCGACGATCGCAGCCAGCCACGGGGCGTTCAGCACGAACGCCAGCAACAAGAGCGCGATGGTGCAGACCTGGTTTACCCGGATGGCCGCGTGATCCACACGGCGAACGGTTGCATTGGGTGTATTCATATTTCCTTCCATACTCCGAAATGATGGCAAAACAAAACGACGGTCGGGCCGCTGCCTGGGATAGCATGTATCCCATCTCGCAAGATGCGAGGGCGTCCTACCGTCGTTCGTCTGTTGGCTGTGTGAGTTGAGAGACGAGGCCGGTTAGCGCCCTCGCCCCATACAGATGCATTGGTACTGCATAGCTTCCTGTCCTGATGGCAGAATGATCATACGGCTCTACTATAGCGACTCTACGGCTGATGTCATGTAGCTTTTGCTACAGTCTGGTCAATCACCAGCCCCAAGCATCCTGGGCGGGTGGACGGCCCACGGCCAGGCGTAGCCAGGCTGCGCCTACGATGCCAAGCTAGTCGAAGGATGCACCCTCAAGTGGCCGCCCCGCGCCCTCGTAATACAGGGTTAGCCCGTCCACACACCCGGTTTCTACGAGAAGCCGGGTGTGTAACGTTGAGCAGTTGCCCTTCACCCCTGGTTGGCAGCTTATTCCGCTCATGCTATACTGTGGCCGACGGATGACCTGTCCGTCCATCCCACGGAACAAAACTGTATCGCCACTGGAGGTCTTCATGCGCTTCGGCATCATGGACATGCAGTTGGGCGCGCTGATTCCCCCGCAACTGAGCCCGGCAGACCTGCCTGCGCACATCGCGAACTTTGACCACGCGGCCCTCGCGCGTGACCTGCACGGCCGCGGCTTCGACCCGATCGAGCTGGGCGGCGACCTCGTCCTCTTCATGCCGCACACCTTCGCGCCGCCTGCCATCGAGCGGCTGGCTGCATTGAAGGCAGAGACGGGGCTGACATACACCGTGCACCTGCCGCTCTGGTCATCGGAGCCTTCCACGCTGCTCGAACCGGTGCGCCGCGGCTCGGTGCAGGCGACCGTGGACTGCATCCGTGCAACGCTGCCGCTGGAGCCGGAGGTGTACGTCTTTCACGCGACCGGCGCGCTGGCCGCGGAGTTCTACCGGATGCGCCTGCCAGAGCTGGCCCGGCAGGTCATCCTGCGTCAGTTCCAGGCGCGGGCCCAGGCCAGCCTTGCCGCTATCCTGGCCGAGACGGGTCTGCCGTCCCGCAAACTGGCGATCGAGACCATCGAGTTCCCGTTCGAGCTGACAGTGGAACTGGCCGAGGCGCTGGACCTCTCCTTCTGTCTCGATACAGGCCACATCCTGTCCGGTTTCTCTGGCCCGCTGGACCTGTTCGACGTGCTGGACCTGCTGCTGCCGCGGCTGGCCGAGATTCATCTGCACGACTCCCCCCGCTGGATGCCCGGCACCGATATCGTCTACGGCAAAGACCACCAGGCGTTGGGGCTGGGTGACCTCAACCTGGGCCGCCTGCTGGATCGCCTGGCCGAGGCGCAGTACGGCGGGCCGATTGTGCTAGAACTGACCGTGCCCGAAGCTATTGCATCGCTCGACGTCATCCGCCGTGTGAGACCGCACCTGCTCTGACTGCCCGATGCCTGAGCTCCGCGTTGACCTGGACCTGCTGCAGCGGTTCGAAGCCGGGCTGGATCCCCGCCGCCCGGAGCGAAGCGCCATCCCCGCGCGGCTGATCGGCCACAGCGAAGTCTGCTCCATTCTCGCCATCGGCGAGCGGCCGCAGAACTCCCTGGTCTATCGCCGGATGCCGATGTTCGAATCCGCCGCCGAAGCCGAGCGCTACATCGCGCTGCACCGGCGCTATCTGCGCACCCTCGGCGAGCGGGCAGGGGTGCGCGTTGCGCCGTCCGTGGCGGTGCAGGTCCCGAACGAGCGTGCGGGCCGCGTGGTCGTCTACATCGTCCAGGAGCCGGTGCCGGAAGACACGATGGGCCACGAGGCCATCTACCGCCTCGCGCCTTCGGACGTCATGCGGCTGGCGCTGCTGGCACTGCAGGAGACGGCCAAAGTCTTTGACTTCAACCGGGCCCATCACGCCGAGCTGGAGGTGGGCTTCGATGCGCAGATTTCCCACTGGGCCGTCAGCGGCTATGACCCCTCGCGCAACCTGCTTCCCGAACGGGCACGCCTGCTGTATATGAACACCAGCACGCCGCTGCTGCGTCGCCGCGGGCAGGAGCAGCTCGACCCTGAGCTCTTCTTGCGCAGCGCGCCGCTCCTGCTGATGCCCCTGGTGCGCCGCGCGTTCCTGCCGGAGCTGATGAATCGGTACTACGACTTCCGCCGCGTCGCCCTGGACCTCGTGGCTGGGTTCCAGCGGGAGGGCCGCTCCGAGCTGGTTCCCGGCCTGATCGACAGCGTGAACTGGTTCTTTCTGGCTGAGCGACAGGAGAACCACTTCCGGCCCATCATGCCCGACGAGGTCCGGCGCTACTACCGCTACAATGCGTCGATCTGGCGGGTCTACCTGGCGCTCCGCCGGCTCGACCGGGCCATCTGCCGGCTGCGGCGCCGGCCCTACCCGTACATCCTGCCGCGCAGCATGGCGCGTTAGTTCAGGAGCACTCCTGTGACCCACTCCAACACCTCCCCCGCGCCGGTCCGCCTGAGCACCGGCTACAAGGTGACCTGGGGCGTGGCGGCGCTCGGCACCTCGCTCATCTCCGGCACGTTCGGCGCGCTCCTGCCCATCTTCTACCAGGACTACCTGGGGCTGCAGGCCGCCTGGATCGGGCTCGCGTCGGCCATCTATGCCATCTGGAACGCAGTCAACGACCCGCTCTTCGGCTATCTGACCGACAGCACGCGCTCGCGGCTGGGCCGGCGCATCCCCTACATGCGCTTCACGGCACCCTTCCTCGCGCTCACCTTCATCCTGGTCTGGTTCGCGCCACAGGGGGCCGGGCAGCCTGCGCTGTTCGGCTGGATGCTGGCGACGATGCTGCTCTACGACACCTGCTATACCATGATCGGCCTGGTCTACTCCGCGCTGCTGCCGGAGGTGACGGAGTCCGACGGGGAGCGCCACGGTCTCCAGGTTTCCGCGTCGCTGTTCGGGCTGTTGGGTACGCTGCTCGGCTTCCTGATCCCCGACTTCTTCCGGCCCAAGGCGGGCGCGGACCCGGTCTTTCTGCCCCTGCAGGCCTCCATGATCGTCGTTGCGCTGTTCAGCATGGCCGTCATCCTCCTGTTCACCTTCCGGGTGAAGGAGCGGCCCGAATTTCACCGGGTGGACAAGCCCGCGCCGCTACGAAAGGCGCTCGGCTATACGCTGACGAGCCGGTCCTTTCTCATCCTGGTCGCGCAGAACTTCATGTCCATCCTGATGAACTCGCTGCTGCTGGGCGCGCTGTTCTACCTGGCCGACTATGTCTTGCAGGTCAACGCGATGCTGCCGTTGGCCGCGGTGTTCATCCCGCTCATCATCGGTGTGCCGGTGACGCAGGTGCTCCGGCGGCAGTGGGGTGTCGTCGGTGCGCAGCAACTCCTGCTGCTGGTGGCCGGGACCGGTCTCATCCTGCTGACATTTGTGCCGGAGCCGCTCATCTTGCCCTGCCTCGCGCTGGCCGGGTTTGGGCTGGCCGGGCCGCAGACGCTCACCAACCTGCTCTTTGCGCAGGTGGCCGACGAAGATGAGCTGCGCTCCGGCGTGCGTCGCGAGGGGTCGTTCTTCGGCGTCAACGCGCTGCTGACGAAGCCCGCGCAGTCCGTTGCGCTGGCCCTGCAGCCGTTCATCCTGCAGGCGACCGGCTTCGTCACGCGCGAGTCCAACCAGGGCGTCGCGTATCTGAATCAGCCGCCGGAGGCCTTATTCGGCATCCGCGCGCTCATCGGGCTGATACCCGGTGTCGCGATGCTCATCGGCGCGCTGCTGCTCGTTTGGTTCCCGCTGCGCGGCGCCTACCTGGGCCGGGTGCAGGCGGATGTGCTCGCGCTGCATGCGGAGAAGCATGCCCGGCTGGAAGAAGGAAAAGAAATGGAACGCTGATCACGCTGATCATCATGATTATGATGATCTATTCAAATCATGATCATCAGGGCCAACCGCAGTTGGCACGTCATCTGCGTTCCATTCAAGGGGGCGACTATGGCTGACAAGTTTATGATCTACGGCGCGACCGGCTACACGGGCCGGCTGACCGCGCGCACGGCCGTGCAGCAGGGGCTGCGGCCCATCCTGGCGGGGCGCAACCGGGAGAAGGTGGCCGCGCTCGCGCAGGAGCTGAGACTGGAAGGCCGCGCCATCGCACTGGACGATTCAGCGGGGTTGGATGCTGCGCTGCGCGAAGTGGCCGTCGTGCTGCACTGCGCGGGGCCGTTCTCGCAGACTTACCCGCCGATGGCCGCGGCGTGCCTGCGCACGGGCACACATTACCTGGACATCACCGGGGAGATTGCGGAGCACGAGGCGCTGGCCGGCCGCGACGCCGAGGCCAGGGCGGCAGGGGTCATGCTGCTGCCGAGTGC
This sequence comes from Chloroflexota bacterium, assembly GCA_029555885.1. Next base: position 6,141 of record JAKPQT010000701.1, read on the forward strand.
AGGTTACGACGTCGTGCCTTCGGATTGCCTCGCGGCGCACCTCAAGCGGAGGCTGCCCTCTGCCACCCATCTGGCGCTGGCGTTCAGCTCTGCCGGCGGCTCATCGCGCGGGACGGCCATCACCGGCACGGAGATGGTGAATCGCGCCGGGCTGGTGCGCCGGAACGGGGTCATCACGCCGGTCCCCGCGGGCTGGAAGAGCCGCACCGTGGACTTCGGCCGTGGGCCGGTCGCCTGCGTGACAATCCCCTGGGGCGACCTCGCCACGGCCTACCGCTCGACGGGCATCCCGAACATCGAAACTTACGTTGCCGTGCCGAAGGCCGCGCAGTGGGCGCTCAAGTCTGCACGGGTGCTGGGCAAGCCGCTGAGCACGCCGATGGGCCAGCGCCTGCTGCGTGCGCTTGTCGGGCTGATGCCCGAGGGGCCGACCGACGCGCAGCGCGCCAGCGGGTACTCGCTGCTGTGGGCAGAGGTCACCGATGCGGCGGGCAACCGTGCCGTCAGCCGCATGCGCACGCCTCACGCATACACGCTGACCGCGGAGGCCAGCCTCCTGATCGTGCGCCGGGTCCTTGCCGGCGACGTCCATCCGGGCTACCAGTCCCCCGCCAGCGCCTACGGCCCGGACCTCGTGATGGAGCTTGAGGGTGTCACACGGGAGGATTTGTAGCGGTGAAGGAAATCCCGGCGTATCTGACTCTGCGCACATCGCTTCATCGCCCGGCTTAACCAAGTCCCTGGTAAGACACGGAGGATTTCCTTCGCCCCACCCTACAGTCGCCGGAAAAAGCACGACACCGCACCCGTGTGACACGCGGGACCGGCGGGCTGCACCTGCACCAGCAGCGTGTCGCCGTCGCAGTCCACGTACACGCCGGTCACGGCCTGCGTGTTGCCCGAGGTCGCGCCCTTGTGCCAGAGCTCCCCGCGGCTCCGGCTCCAGAAATGCGTCTCCCCCGTCGCCAGCGTCAAGCGCAGCGCCTCCGCGTTCATCCACGCAACCATTAACACCTGCCCCGTCGCCGCGTCCTGCACCACCGCAGGCACCAGCCCGCGCTCGTCCCACCGCATGTCAGCGAATGAAGCGATTTCCGAATTCTTCATTCTTCATTCCTCATTCGTCGTCACCCTCACCGGCACCCCGCGTTCGGCCAGATACCCCTTGACCTGGCCCACGGACAACTGTCGGTAGTGGAACAGCGATGCGGCCAGCGCGGCATCCGCGCCGCCCGTCGTCAGCGCATCCGCGAAGTGCGCCAGCTCCCCCGCGCCGCCGGAGGCGATGACCGGTATGCTGACCGCCGCAGTGACCGCGGAGAGCATCGGCAGGTCATACCCGCGCTGCGTGCCGTCCGCGTCCATGCTCGTCAGCAGGATCTCCCCCGCGCCCAGCCGTTCGGCCTCGCGCGCCCAAGCCACGACGTCCAGCCCGGTCGGCACGCGGCCGCCGTTGATGTAGACCTCCCAGCC
>JAKPQT010000724.1 GCA_029555885.1 Chloroflexota bacterium
GATCGCCCGGCTGCGGACGGGCGCACCGTGTCGGATAAGCGCTTCTTCAAGCAGGCTCTCGAAACCGGGGCATTCGCGGTCGGTGACTTGCAGGTCGATGCGGCCTCTGGTGGGCGTTACCTGACCGCCGGTTATCCGATCCTCGATGCGGCCGGCGGAGTCCGGGCCGTCATCGGTGCGGGCCTCCATGTTGCAGAATTGAGCCATCGCTTGACCGACACCCAGTTCTACGAACACGCCTCGCTCTTGCTCATCGACCGGGCCGGCGCGGTCATCCTGCGCTATCCCAATCCCGAGCAATTCATCGGACGGGACGCGGCCGACATGGAGCTCTTCCGGCAGGCGCGGGCCACCGGCGAAGGTTGGGTGAAGGCGCCCGGACTGACCGGAGCCCAGCGCATCTTCGGATTCACATCCATCGGCCCCCCAGGCGCGCCCGACCTGTACGCGCTCGCCGGGCTCAGCGAGGAATACGTCTACGCCGGCGCGCGGCGGATGCTGCGCCTCAGCCTGACCGGGCTGGCCATCATCGGCCTGGTTGCGCTGCTTGCGGCGTGGCTGAGCGCAGAACTGATGATCGTGCGCCGGACGAAACGCGTGGTGCACGCGGCCGAGCGCATGGCCGCAGGGGATCTGTCCGCGCGCGCAGGGCTGCAAGGGGATTTCAGCGAGGTGGGTCAGCTCGCGCATGCCTTCGACTCGATGGCCGCATCCCTTCAGGAACGCGACACGGAGAACGCGCGGCTCATCGCAGAGATGCAGCAATTGAACGCGGGGCTGGAGGCCAGGGTGGCCAAGCGCACGGAGCAACTCCTCGTCAGCAACACCCGGCTGGTGGCTTCTCAGTCCGAGCTGCGCCGCCTCTCCGAAGAGCTCATGCGCATCACCGAGCAGGAACGCACGCGCATCTCGCGCGAGATCCACGACCAGCTCGGCCAGTTGCTCACTGCGATCAAGATGGAGCTGCGCGCCATCGAGCGGGCCCTGGCACGCGATCCCCAGGTCGCGAGCGAACACATCAAGGAGACCGCCGGCCTGGTCGACGAGACCATCCGGACCGTCCGCCGCATCTCGGCCGATCTGCGCCCCGGCATCCTGGACGACTTTGGCCTGGGCGCGGCCATCGAGTGGCAGATGGAACAGTTCCGCAAGCGGACGGGCATGGAGGCTGAGCTCGCCGTAGAGATCGTCGAGGAGAGCCTCTCCAAGGACATGGCCACCGCAGCCTTCCGCATCCTGCAG
>JAKPQT010000360.1 GCA_029555885.1 Chloroflexota bacterium
ACCCCGGATCGCACAACGACGTGACCGCCTGGATGCTGCTTCCCGCCTCCGCACCGCAGGCACCCACCACCCCCCCGCAGCACACAGGAGGATGACACCGTGACCGTTCAAGAACTGCGCGAGGCCCTGGCATTGATGCCAGGGCATTGGCCGGTGCATCTGGCCGTTGCCGGCGATGGCAGCGGCGGGGGCGCCGATGAGGACTTTCTCTACACGCTGGAATGCGTGCCTGAGAATTTCCCGACGCAGGGAAGCATGGCCGTGATCCGCAGCAACCCGAGCCCGACATGACCGCCCGCATCGCTACATCACCACTGACCGGCCGGATTCATCGTGGCCGCGTCAACGCAGCCGGGACAGCCTTTGTCGGGCAAAAGCAGGACGTGACCAGCGACGTGCTGCGCGCCGTGATTGAGAAGGCCGAATTCCACGGCGGCACCTTCGACATTGAAGGCGGCGGCCAGAAGTGGGTTGTCACCGTCACGCGCACCCCACCCACCACACAGACAGGAGCCGAGCCGTGAGCGAATGGCAACCGATCAGCACCGCGCCGCATGGAGTCATGCTGCTATTTGCGGACATGCGCGCCAGAGAAGCGCGGCATTGGGCATTCTGCGGATGGCGACACAGCGGCTTACGCCGTGATTCCGTGCAGTTGCCTGACAACACTGTCGGCAGCGCAACCCACTGGATGCCCCTTCCCGCCCCACCACAGAGCGGCAAGACTGACCCGCATGGAGGATGACACCGTGAGCGACGAACTGACGGAGCACCTGAAATTTGAGGAAGACGGCGCGCGCCGAATTGCGCAAATCGTTGGCCCATCCTCTGCTGCGGCAAGGGCGCTTGAAACGCTAGACAAAGCTCGCGCCAAAGGTCTGGATGCCGTGATCTTCCGAGAAGGCAAAAGCTGGATCGTTGCCAACCGCCGCACCCCACCCACCACACAGACAGGAGCCGAGCCGTGAGCCTGCCAGACGATGTTGCACGCTGCGATGGCATCAGCGCCGAAGGCCAATGGCGCGAGGGCTGCGACGACTGCCAGCGCCGCACAAGCCCACCAGCTAACCCGCAGCGGGTGCGGAGCATGTCGCCGCCGC
>JAKPQT010000738.1 GCA_029555885.1 Chloroflexota bacterium
CGCATACCTCCGCCACCTGTTCAAGGCGCGCGAGATTCTCGGCCTGCACCTGGCGACGGTGCATAACGTCCATTTCATGCTGCGGTTGATGGAGGAAATTCGCGAGCATATCACCGGCGGCACATTCCCGGCATTCCGCGCCGCGTTCCTGGCCGAATACGCGCTGCCCGACCAGGCCGTACGTCACGCCCAGCACGAAGCCCGGCTAAAGAGTCGCAAGATTGAACCGCCAGGACGCGAAGAACGCAAAGCCGAAAAGTCATAAGCGCTTGGCGCACTTCGGGTCTTCGCCGTTCCATGTAGAGAAAGGCACGCCATGAACCTGATTCAGGGGACCATTCTCGGCATCATCCAGGGGCTCACCGAATTCATCCCGGTCAGCAGCTCCGGCCATCTCGTCCTCGTTCCCTGGGCCCTCAACTGGCCCGCGCCCAGTCTGCTTTTCGACACGATGGTCCACTGGGGCACGCTGCTGGCCGTCATCACCTACTTCTGGCGCGACTGGCTGGCTGTCATCCGAGGGTTCTTCTCCAGTCTGACCACGCGCGGTCCGTGGAACGCCGCACCGGGTGGGCGGCTGGCTGCGCTTGACAGCCGCCTCGCCTGGGGCATCATCCTGGGCACGCTGCCTGCCGTGGTCCTCGGGGTGCTGTTCGATGAGTTTTTCGAGAGCCTGTTCGGCACGCCGGTGGCTGTCGCCGCCTTCCTGTTCGTCACGGCGCTCATCCTGATTGTCAGCGAGCGGCTGGGACAGCGCACGCGCGAGTTGGACACGCTCAAGATCCCCGACGCGCTGGCCATCGGCGTGGCCCAGGCCCTCGCGATTGCACCCGGCATCAGCCGGTCGGGCGCGACCATTGCGACGGGGCTGGCGCGCGGCCTGACGCGCGAGGCTGCCGCGCGCTTCAGCTTCATGCTGTCGGCCCCGATTATCGCCGGCGCCGGATCGCAGCAGTTGCTGAAGTTGCTGCTGAACAATGAGCCTGCGCCTGACCTGACCGTCGTCATCGCCGGCTTCTTGGCCGCGGCGATTGCCGGCTACCTGTGTATCCGCTACCTGCTGGCCTACTTGCGACAGGGCAAGCTGTATGTGTTCGCGGTGTACTGCATCGTCATCGGAGCCGCCGCGCTGTTGCTCTACGCCTTGCGGTAAGTAGCCTCACCCCCCCGGCCCCTTCTCCTGAGTGAGCAAACCTCCGGTTCACCCACTCAAGAGAGGGGGAGATGAACGCATACTCCCCCTCTCCTGAAGACCGGGCAGTTTCGGTCTTCAGGAGAAGGGGTCGGGGGTGGTGGTCGATGAAGAGTCCTGAAATGCGTCGGCATCGCCTGTTGATTCTGCCCCTGCTCCTCTTGCTGCTGCTCACGCTCGCGTCCTGTACGACGCAGAGCGTAGCAACACCCGCGCCCGCTGCACTGCGCATCGCCGGCTCCACGAGCATGGCCGCGGCGCTCAATGAGCTGGCAGCGGCGTACCAGGCACGCCAGCCGCACGTTCTGGTGGATGTGCGCGGGGGCGGGTCGAGTGCGGGCGTGGCCGAGCTGCGCCGCGGGGCGGTGGACCTTGCGGCTGTCGCGTGGCTGGCGCCGGACGCGGCCGCCCCGACCGGCCTGTCCGCTGTGCCGGTGGGCCGTGACGCGGTGGCAGTCATCGTCCATCCCGAAAATCCTGTTTCCGGGCTGACCATCCTCCAACTGCGCGCACTCTATCGCGGGGAGACGCTCGACTGGGCCGCGCTGGGTGGCGAAGGCGGCGAGCCGCGGCTGGTGAGCCGCGAGGAAGGCTCCGGCACGCGGGCCGCGTTCGAGGCCCTGGTCATGGGCGGCGACCGCGTAACCCTGAATGCCATCGTCATGCCCAATTCGTCTGCGGTGGTCGATTACGTTGCCCGCCATCGCACGGCCGTTGGCTATGTGAGCATGACTGCCGTGACAGGGGATGTTCGGGCTGTGCCGGTGGAAGGGGTCATGCCTGCGGCCACCAGCGAAGCCTACCACCTGCTGCGCACGCTCTACCTCTACATGCCCGCCCGCCCCTCGAAGGAAGCCCGCGCATTCGTCGAGTTCGTGCTTGGCCCCGCCGGTCAAGCGATTATCGCTCGCCACCACGCGCCCATCCGCTGAAGATCCAGACAGCAACCTCGTACAAGCCCCCATACCGAATTTGCATTCTGCCAGAAGCCTCATATAATACTTAACCAGCTAACTTTATACAGGTGAAGTGATGATAACTGAGGATCAACCAAGACTGGGCCGGCTGCTGGCGCACGTCTGCCGCCTGCATCACACACGCGCCGATCAGCTCATGGAACAGATCGGCCTGTACCGAGGGCAGGCCTTTCTGCTGATGAATCTCTCGGAACAAGACAACATGACTCATTCGGAGATTGCCGAACGGCTGAAAATCTCTCCCGCAGCCGCAACCAAGGTGATCAAACGCATGGAGCAGGCCGGCTACGTGGAGCGTCGGACAGATGCGAGCGACGAGCGCGTCTCGCGCGTGTATCTGTGCGACAAGGGCCGGGCGCTCATTGCCCAAATTCATGAGACGTTTGGGGAGCTGGAGCGCGTGCTGATTGCAGGGCTGACCGAGGCCGAGATTCAGCAGATGCGGACGATCCTCACCCGAATGCAGGCGAACCTTGAGCAGAATCGCGCCATCGAACCCGACGCCATCCCAGAACCTGAAGCCGAGTCTCTGGTTAAGGAGCAACTGTGATCAAAAAACTCGCTCCCTTCATCGGCCAATACCGGAAATACGTCATCCTGACACCCATCTTCATCCTGCTCGACGTGCTGGCCGAGTTGAGCATGCCCCTGCTTATGTCGCGCATCGTCGATATCGGCATCGTCAATCAGGATGTCAACTTCATTATCCGGATTGGCATCTACATGGTGCTGCTGGCCCTGGCAGGCATCGTATCAGGCACCATCTTCATGCGGCTGTCGATTGTGGGCAGCATGGGCTTTGGCGCGAACTTGCGCGACGCGCTGTTCGCCAAAGTCCAGGAGTTCTCGTTCACCAACATCGACCGCTTCAGCACGGCCTCCCTGGTGACCCGGCTGACCAACGACGTGAACAACCTGCAAATGACGTTTATGATGGCGCTGCGCATGTTGTTCCGCTCCCCGCTGATGCTCATCATCGCCTTCATCCTGGCCTTCAACATCAACAGGGAACTTTCCGTGGTGCTGGGGGTCGCGCTGCCGATCCTGGCCGTGGGCGTTGCGCTGATTCTGCGGACCGCCATCCGCCGCTTCTCCATCGTGCAGGAGCGCATCGACGCCATCAACAGCACGCTGCAGGAAAACCTCATCGGCCAGCGGGTCGTCAAGGCATTCGTCCGCGCCGACTACGAGACCAGCGAGTTCCAGAAGGACAACGATGCACTGACCAAAGCCTTCATCAACGCGGTCAGCATCGCCATCCTCAACTTCCCGCTGATGATGCTGGTCATGAACGGCGCGACGCTGGTGATTCTCTGGCAGGGCGGGCACATGGTCTTCGGCGGCACGCTCGGCGCCGGCGAGCTGATCAGCTTCATCAGCTATGTGACGCAGATTCTGTTCAGCATCATGATGGTGTCCTTCGTCTTTGTGATGTCGGCCCGCGCGAAGGCCAGCGGCGAGCGCGTGCTGGAGGTTCTGGAGACGACGGTCGACATCAAAGATGCTGAAGACCTGCCGGTTGAGACGCGGCGGCCGCACGTCACCCGCGGCAAGGTCGAGTTCCGCGAGGTGGACTTCAAGTACAGCCGCACCGACACCAGCGAGGATGTCCTGAAAGACATCACCTTCACAGTCCAGCCCGGCGAGGTGGTCGGCGTGATCGGCGGGACCGGCACAGGCAAGTCCACGCTGGTCAACCTCATCCCCCGGCTCTACGATGTGACCGCGGGCGCAGTCCTCGTCGATGACATCGACGTGCGCGATTACGCCCTGGAGGACCTGCGTGAGGGGATCGGGGTGGTGCTCCAACAGAACACGCTCTTCTCCGGCACCATCCGCGAGAACCTCATGTGGGGGCGGACAGATGCCACGCAGGAGGAAATCGAGACTGCGGCGCGCGATGCGCAGGCGCACGACTTCATCATGTCCTTCCCTGCCGGCTATGACACCGAGCTGGGCCAGGGCGGCGTCAACCTGTCCGGCGGGCAGAAGCAGCGCCTTACCATCGCCCGCGCCATGGTCAAGAACCCCAAGATCCTGATCCTGGATGACAGCACCAGTGCGGTGGATTCCGCCACCGAAGCGCGCATCCGGGAGTCTTTCTATCGCAACCTGGCCCAGACGACGGTCTTCATCATCGCGCAGCGACTCAGCTCAGTACGGGATGCCGACAAGATTATCGTGCTCGATGATGGCAAGATTGTGGGCATGGGCGACCATCGCACGCTGCTGGCGACGAACGCCGTCTATCAGGAAATCCACCAATCGCAGCAGGAAGGGGTGCTGGCGCAATGACAGTAGCACGCAACACAGACACACGCAAACCACCGGCGCCCGCGGGCCAAGGCCGCCCCGGCCAGGGTGGTCACGGCCCCGGCCCTTTCCGCGGCAGCTTCCAGAAGCCCAAAGATGCGCGCAAGGTCATTTTGCGCCTCCTGGGTTACCTCAAGCGGCGCAGCCTGCTGCTACTTGTTGTCCTGTTCTTAATGCTGGTCAGCACAGTCAGCGGCCTGGCGGGCAACTACTTCCTGAAGCCGCTCATCAACGACTACATCCTGCCGGGCAACTTCTCCGGCCTGCTTGGCGCGCTGGCGATCCTGGGCGGGATCTACCTGGTCGGGACCGTCGCCGCGTACGGCCAGCAGCGCATCATGGTGCAGGTGGCCCAGCGCACGACGAACACCATGCGCCGCGATCTCTTCGCCAAGATGCAGAGCCTGCCGCTGCGCTACTTCGACAGCCACACCCACGGCGAGCTGATGAGCCGCTACACCAACGATGTGGACACCCTGCAGATGGCGCTGGAGCAGAGCCTCGTGCAGCTTGTCTCCAGCGCAGTAACCTTTGTCGGCGCGGCGATCATGATGATCATCCTCAGCCCCATCCTTTCGCTCGTGACCGGCGGGGTCATCGTCATCATGGTCATCATCATGCGCGTCCTGACCGACCGCAGCCGCAAGAACTTCCTGGCCCAGCAGCGCAACCTGGGCGTCGTCAACGGCTACATCGAGGAAATAGTGGAGGGGCTGAAGGTCGTCAAGGTCTTCAACCATGAACGCCAGGCCATCGCAGGCTTCAAGGAGCGGAACGAGACGTACCGTGTGGCCGCCACCGATGCCAACTTCTACGCATCCGTCATGTTCCCGGTCATGGGCAACCTCAACAACATTGCCTATGCCGCAACGGCCATGGTCGGCGGGCTGCTGTCCGTCTGGGGCCGCTTTGACATCGGTTCACTGGCCGCCTTCCTGCAGTATGCGCGGCAGGTCGGCTTCCCGGTGCAGCAGATTGCCAACCAGTTCAACGCGGTCATGTCGGCGCTCGCGGGCGCTGAACGGGTCTTCGAAGTGATGGATGAACAGCCCGAAGTAGACGAGGGCCAGGTCGTCATCGTGGGAACGACCAAGCTCGCGGACGGCAGCTTCGAGGTCAACCGCAACGGCGACCGCCCCACCCACTGGGCGTGGCAGGTGCCGCAGCCCGATGGCTCGGTGCAGTACGTCGAGCTGCGGGGTGACGTGCGCTTCCACAATGTCACGTTCGGCTATGAGCCCGGCCAGGTCGTGCTGCGCAACGTCTCGCTGTATGCCAAGCCGGGCCAGAAGATTGCCTTCGTGGGTTCCACCGGCGCGGGCAAGACCACCATTACGAACCTGATCAACCGCTTCTATGAAATCCAGGAAGGCAGCATCACGTTCGACGGCATCGACATCCGGCACATCCGCAAGGACTGCCTGCGCAATTCCATCGGCATCGTGCTCCAGGATACGCACCTGTTCACCGGCACCGTGATGGATAACATCCGCTACGGCCGGCTGGAGGCCACCGACGAGGAGTGCATCCAGGCTGCCAAGAGCGCCAACGCCCACTCGTTCATCCGGCGTCTGCCGCAGGGGTATCAGACGGTCATCACGGGCGACGGCGCAAACCTCTCGCAGGGCCAGCGCCAGTTGCTCGCCATCGCGCGCACGGCAGTCTCCGACCCGCCGGTCATGATCCTGGACGAGGCGACCAGTTCCATCGATACCCGCACGGAGCGGCATATCGAGCTGGGCATGGATGCCCTGATGAAAGATCGCACCGTGTTCGTCATCGCGCACCGGCTCTCGACCGTCCGCAATGCCAACGCCATCATCGTGATCGAAGGCGGCGAGATCATCGAGCGCGGCGACCATGACGACCTGCTGACGCAGCGCGGCCGCTACTACCAGCTGTACACGGGGCAGTTCGAGCTGAACTAACGGGAAAATCTGGAGTCGAGGCTTCAGCCGGTTAGGTTGTGGACGTGCACAGCCTGCCTGACCGGCTAAAAGCTTCGACTCCAATAGTTGGCAAGCCCGCTTAATCGCGAATACCTTCGTAGTTGGTAGTCCGTCATTCCTAATTCATCATTCATCATTAACTTGCATTCTCACGCGCCTTGTGGTAAACTCGGTTCATTGTTAGCCTTCAGGCACCGTGATTTCGAGGAAGTGGGGACAACCCCACTTTCTTTGTTATTCGGGGCCAGAGATGCAGGATGCAACAGGAGTGGTTTACGGGATGAGAAACGAGCTCATCATGGCTATCAACCAGATCTGCGCCGAGAAGGACTTGCCGCGCGATGTGATTCTGGGAGCCATCGAGGAAGCCCTGGTTCATGCCTACCGGCGGAACTACGCGAACAACAACGCGATCGTGCAGGTCCAGATTGACCCGTTGACCGGGGATTTGCGCGTCTTCTGCGAGAAAACCGTAGTGGAGGATGTCCAGGACCCCAGCGTGGAAATCGGGCTGAAGGAAGCGCGTAAGCTCGATTCGCAGGCCGAGGTCGGCAGCACCGTGCTGGATCCGCGCGAACCGGGCGACTTTGGCCGCATCGCCGCGCAGACTGCCAAACAGGTCATCCTGCAGCGCATCCACGAAGCCGAGCGCGACGCGCTCTACGACCATTTCCACCAGCGCGAAGGCGAGCTGATTACCGGCGCAGTGCAGGCAATCGACTATCGTACCAACCAGGTGACGATCACGCTGGGCAAGAAAGCCGAAGGCATCCTGGCCGCCGAAGACCAACTGCCCAACGACCGGTATCGCATCGGCCAGAACGTGCGTACCCTGTTGGCGGAGGTCAACAAGGGCACGCGCGGCCCGCAGATTCGCCTGTCACGCACGCACCGCAACATGCTGCGCCGTCTGCTCGAACGCGAGATTCCGGAAATCTACAGCGGAACCGTCGAAATCAAGAGCATCGCGCGTGAGCCGGGCCAGCGCTCCAAAGTGGCAGTGGCCGCCAGCCAGCCGGGCGTGGACCCGGTCGGCTCGTGCGTCGGCCTGCGCGGCACGCGCATCCAGAACATCGTCGACGAACTGATGGGCGAGAAAATCGACGTGGTCGAATGGTCGAACGACGTCCGCCAGTTCATCAGCAACGCGCTCAGCCCCGCACGGCCCAGCGACACCATCCTGCTGGAAGACGGCGACGTGCGCACCGCGATCGTGGTCGTTCCCGACCGGCAGCTCTCGCTCGCCATCGGCAAAGAGGGCCAGAATGCGCGGCTGGCCGCGAAACTGACCGGCTGGCGCATCGACATCAAGAGCGAAACCGAAGCTGCCACCGAAGGGCTGGCCGAAATCAAGCGGCAGCAGCTCCAGGTCATGAAGCAGCGGTCGCTGGAACAGAAGGCCGCCGCGCTGCCCGGCACGGACGACCTGCTGAGCCGCGCCGAATGGCTGCTGCGCGAGCGCGACAAGACCGCGGTCACGCTGGAGCAGGCCGCCAAGATGCTGGCCGATGCCGAAGCCCTCAAGGATGACACCGAAATCACCGAGCTGCCGCTCGAGGTCGCAGCGGAAGCGGCCGGGCCGGTCAGCGCGGACGAGCCTGCCGCTGAGCCGGAGGCTGCGGTGAGCGCGGAGGCCGGGGAACCGCTCGCCGCGGCGCCCGAGGTGCCCGAAGCATCTGAAGCGCCGGTTCAGACGATGGAAGAGCTTGCCGAAGACGACTACCTGCCTGAGTACGAGGTGGGCAACTTCGAAGAGGGCGAAGAAGAGGAAGGCGCCGAGAGCGCGAAGAAGCCGACCAAGCGGAGCAAGAAGACGGCGAAGAAGCGCGAGCTTGTGTTCGACGAGAACATCGGCGCCGTGGTGTCCATCAAGAAGCGCAAGCCGACGCGCGGCGGTTGGGGCGATTTCGAGGACTATTAAGTTGAAAGCGAAGGGTCCCCGGCCCAAGCACGTGCCGGTGCGCACCTGCGTCGTATGCCGCCAGGAACGCTCGAAGCGTGAACTGGTACGCATCGTGCGCACACCGGATGAGACGGTGCGCATTGATCCGACCGGCAAGCTGGCGGGCCGGGGAGCCTATCTCTGCCGAGCGCGGCCCTGTTGGGAGCAAGCCCTTCAGGGCCAGCGGCTCGGCGCCGCACTCAAGACAGCCTTGAGTCCGGAAAACCTGGCGGAGTTGCGGGCTTATGCCGCCACGCTGCCGGAAGTAGTGGAAAATCGTTAACAGGAGTTTTCTCATGCTGGCCACATGGCCGGAGCCAATGGCCCCTTGCGGGCAGATGTGTGTCGCGGCGTTGAGGCCGGAGCGATGCGAGGTTGGGAATATGAAGTAGGGATGCGTTCGAAGGGCAGCCATGCGCCGCCCACGCTCATACACCCCTTCCTCACACTCTCCTCGCTCCACACCCCTCATACCGGTGGTCGTTCGGGTTTACCTGTCCTTGGGCGCACGTGCGCCGGTGACATCCTGCCCGGCTGCCGTAATGTCACCAGGTTGCGGCCTGGGCACTGAACGGTCTGACACATTGCCTCTTAGCGGCATCATTGCGGCTTCCTGGCCCGCGCCGGCTCTCAGGAGGTATAAACATGGCAAAAGATAATCCGAAGGGCGATCAGACGAGCAAGCAGCAGGATTCGCGCGCACCGCGCCAGAACAACGCCCCGGTCGCAGACCAGCCGCGCCGGGGCAATCCCAACGGCGGGACCGGAGCGCACCAGGGTCAGCCTAATGGCCGGGCGGCCAACGACCAGACGAAGGTCGAATCCGGCACGCCTGCCGCTGCACGCCAGCCCCGCCAGCCGGCTACTGCAAAGCCGACCGGCCCTGCGCCCACGCGGCCGACGACGCCGCCCGGCAGCGCGGCAGACCCCAACCGCCGCGGCCCCTCGGGCCCGCGGCCCGGTGAACCGCGCCGCGAGGGCAGCGCGCCTGGCTTCCGCAGCCAGCCGGCCGGTCGCGGACGGAACGAGCCCGAAAACCCGGATGAGGTGTTCAACCAGCGGGTGTTCGACCCGACTGTCTCAGACACCGTCGTGCCGCAGCCGGGTGGCGGGCGGCCATCAGGCGGCCGCGGCCGCGAGCGCTCCTTCAACAATGCACCGGCCCGTCCATCGAGTGGCGGTGGGGGCAGCAGCGGCGGCCGGTCCGGCAGCAATGACCAGCGCCGGCCCGCCAACGACCAGCGCCGGCCCGCGCAGGCTGCGCGGCCCAAAGGCAACCAGGGCCGCCGGCCGCAATCTTCCGGCGGTGCGAGTCGCTCCGATGCTGGCGTGCCGCGGCTTACTACCGTTGAAGCGCCCCGCACGCCTGCCGGCGCGGCCGCGCCTGTCAGCGAAATCGTCATCCCGAACATGATTACGGTGCGTGACCTCGCCGACAAGATGCACCGCAGCCCCATCGAGGTCATCAAGACCCTGATGAACTACGGCATGATGGTGCCGATCACCGAATCGATCGACTTCGACACGGCCCAGCTCATCGGCGAAGAGCTCGGCGTCACCGTCAAGAGCGAGGTTGCACCGGAGCCGGAGGTCGAGGAGACGCCGGAGGAGGCGCCCAAGACATTGCGCCAGCGCATCATGGCCGAGGAAAAAGAAGAGAACCTCGTCCTGCGCCCACCGATTGTCACGGTCCTGGGCCACGTCGACCACGGCAAGACCACGCTGCTGGATGCGATTCGCGAGACGCGCGTCGTCGAAGGCGAGGCCGGCGGCATCACCCAGCACATCGGCGCGTACCAGGTCGAATGGAATGACCGCAAAATCACGTTCCTCGACACGCCGGGCCATGAGGCATTCACGGCCATGCGCGCACGCGGCGCGATGGTCACGGACATTGCCGTGCTGGTTGTCGCGGCAGATGACGGCGTCATGCCGCAGACGAAGGAAGCCATCAACCACGCGAAGGCGGCCCAGGTGCCTATCGTCGTGGCGCTCAACAAGGTGGACAAGCCGCAGGCCAACGCCGATCGTGTCAAGCAGGAGCTGGCAGACAATGGCGTCCTCATCGAGGAGTACGGCGGCGACGTGATGTGCGTGCCCGTGTCGGCCAAGATGCGCCGCGGCATCGGTGACCTGCTCGAAAGCATCGTCCTGGCAGCTGACATCGACCCGCTGCGTGCCAACCCGCAGGGCGAATGCACCGGCACGGTCATCGAGAGCCGCCTGGACAAGACCCGCGGGCCGATGGCAACCCTGCTGGTGCAGAACGGCACGCTGCACACCGGCGACAGCATTGTGACCGGCGAAACATACGCCAAGATTCGCGCCATGTATGATGACAAGGGCCAGCCGATCACTGAGGCGACGCCCTCGACGCCGGTGCAGATTCTCGGCTATGCGGATGTGCCGGTCGCGGGAACCACGTTCACTGTGGTCGCGGACGAACGCACCGCGCGCGGCCTGGCCGCCGAACGGCAGACCGAGCGCCGCGCCACCGCGACGCAGGCCGCCAGCCCGGCCATGACCCTGGAAAGCATCTTCGCCCAGGCGCAGAGCGGCCAGGTCAAGGAGCTGAACCTGATCCTGAAGGCCGACGTGCAGGGCTCCATCGAGCCGATTGTCAACTCGCTGGAGCGGCTGGGCGATGAGAAGCTGAAGGTCAAGATTCTGCACCAGGCTACCGGCAACATCACCGAAGGCGATGTGATGCTGGCGGTCGCGTCGGGCGCAATCATCCTGGGCTTCTCGGTCCATGTGGAGCCCGCGGCGCAGCGCCTGGCGGAAAACGAAGGCGTCGACATCCGCCAGTACAACATCATCTACAACATCATCGAGGATGTGCAGAAGGCGCTCACGGGCCTGCTGGAGCCGGTGTACCGCGAGGTCATCACCGGGCACGCCGAGGTGCGCCAGGTCTTCCGGGTGTCGAAGGTGGGCAAGGTGGCCGGTTCGTACATCACCGATGGCGAGATTCACCGCAACTCGCTCGTGCGCCTGAAGCGCAACGGCGAGGTGCTGGTCGAAGATCGCATCGCGACCCTGCGGCGCTTCCAGGAAGACGTACCGGAAGTCAAGACCGGTTTCGAATGTGGCATCAACCTCAACAATTTCAACGACTTCGAGGTGGGCGACATTCTGGAGGCCTACAAGAAAGAACGCGTAAGTTAAGCCATGGTTAGCCGTCGTCAGGAACGCATCGCTGACCTGCTGCGTGAGGAACTGGGGCTGCTGATCAGCACCGAACTGACCGACCCGCGGCTGGAAGATGCGATGCTCACCGTCACCGATGTGCGGGTCTCAGCCGACCTGCACACGGCGCACGTCTACGTCGAACATGCTCTGGGCGAGGCGCAGTCGCGCCAGGTTCTGACCGCGCTGGCCAATGCCCAGAGCTT
Organism: Chloroflexota bacterium; assembly: GCA_029555885.1. Next base: position 11,769 of record JAKPQT010000738.1, read on the forward strand.
CTTGCGCCGCGCGCTGGTCGAGAATCTGGACCTGCGCTTCGTGCCCGATCTGTTCTTTCATATCGACATGACCGAGCGCCGCGCCCAGCACGTCGACGCACTGCTGGACAGCATCGCGCAGGCGAGCGCGGCGCCAGCCAACCAGGAACAACATGCCGACGCCAGCGAATCCGGCCGCGCCGCCAACGGCCGCGGCGGACAACCAGAACACGCCGCTGACTGAGATTGCCGGCGTCCTGCGCCGCGCGCGGCGCGTGTTGGCCATGTGCCACATCCACCCCGATGGCGACGCCATCGGCTCGCTGCTGGCGCTCGGGGGGCTGCTCAAGGCCCTGCCCGAGCCGCCGGCAGCCGTTCTCGCGTGCGCGGACCCCGTCCCGCCTGTCCTGCAATTCCTGCCGGGCGCGGACGGCATTACGCCCGCGCCTCCCGCCGGCCCGTGGGACGTCATCGTCTCGCTCGATGCGAGCGATCCTGCGCGGCTCGGCAGCATCTACCAGCCCAACCTCTATGGGCCCGCGCCTGTCATCGTTCTCGACCACCACATCACCAACCTGCGCTTCGGCACGCTCAATTACGTGGACCCGACCGCAGCCGCCACCGCGCAGCTTGTCCTGCGCCTGGCCGGCGAGCTGGGCACGCCCGTGGATGCCGAGGTCGCGCTCTGCCTGATGACAGGCCTGGTCACGGATACGCTCGCCTTCCGCACGAGCAACGTGGATGCCGCGGTGCTGGCCGACGCGAGCCGGCTGGCAGCCTACGGCATCAGCATCGCCGCGCTCGTGCAGCGCACGCTCAGCGACCAGCCCGCGGCCATCCTGCGGCTGTGGGGACTCGCGCTCAGCGAGCTGCGGGTGGAGGACGGGGTCGTGTGGTCCGTCGTCACGCGGGACATGCGCGCGGCCGCGGGCGTCACGAACGAAGAGGACGGCAAGCTGGTCAGCCAGCTCATCAACGCAGCGGAAGCCCGTGCCGCAGTACTCTTCAACGAGCAGCCCAATGGCGAGGTCGAGGTAGACCTGCGCGCGCGGCCCCCTTACGACATCGCGCAGGTGGCGCTCAGCCTCGGCGGCGGCGGGCATCCCCAGGCGGCAGGCTGCACGCTGATTGGCGCCTGGGCGGAGGTCAAGGACCGTGTCCTGCCGCTCGTGCGCGCAGCGGTCGAAGTCAAGCACTCTCCCTGATTCGGCAGATTGATTGAAGGCGGAATAACGTTGAACGGCATCCTTAACATCAACAAGCCCGCGGGCTGGACATCGCACGATGTGGTCGCATGGGTGCGCCGCGTCCTCAAGATCAAGCGCGTCGGCCATGCCGGCACGCTCGATCCGCTGGCGACAGGCGTCCTGCTCGTCTGCGTGGGCCAGGCGACCCGCGTGGCGGAATACCTGATGGCTTCCTCCAAGACCTATCGGGCCGCAGCCCGCCTTGGCCTCACGACCGACACCTACGATACAGACGGCGAACTGGTCGCGACCCGGCCTGTGCCAGAGCTCACGGCGGACGACCTGCGGGCCGCGCTGGCGCATTTCACCGGCGACATCCTGCAGACGCCCCCGGCCTATTCCGCCATCAAGCAGGATGGCGTGCCGCTGCATCGTCGGGTGCGCCGCGGTGAGACCGTGCAGCCGGCCCCGCGGCCCGTGCGTATCCAGAGCATCGAGGTCCTCGCCTGGCAGCCGCCCGATGTGGCGCTGGAAGTCGTCTGCGACCCCGGTACCTACATCCGCAGCCTCGTCCATGACCTCGGCCAGACGCTCGGCTGCGGCGCGACCATGACCGCGTTGCAGCGCACGCGCAGCGGGCGCTTCCACATCGCCGACGCGCTCGACCTGGACACGCTGGCGCAGGCCGCGGCCCACGGCGATATCGCGCGGCACCTGCACCCGCTCAGCGCCGCGCTCGGCCATCTGACGCCGGTCGAGGTCACTGCCGAGGTGGAGAAGCTATTGCGCTACGGCCAGCCGATCCCGTGCAGCGAGCCGCCGGCCACCGTCACCGGCTATGCCATCAACCCGACGGGCGAAGTGACCGCAATTCTCACCTATGCCGAGCAGAACGGCACCTGGCGGCCCGAGAAGGTCTTCGCCAGCGAGAGCAACGGCGCATCATAGATGGACACCCACCTGGGCTTCCCGCAAGCGCCTTTCGAGCAGCCGGTGTTTCTGACCATCGGGAACTTCGACGGCGTCCACCGCGGCCACCAGATGCTGGTGACTGAGCTGGCGCAGGCTGCGCACGCCTCGGGTGGGCTGGCCGGGCTGCTCACGTTCGAGCCGCACCCGCTGGCCGTTCTGCGGCCCAACGTTCGGGTCCTCCGGCTGACCTCGAACGAGGAACGCGCGGCCGTGCTGGCCGCGCTCGGCCTTGACTTCGTGATCGTTCTCCCCTTCACGCTGGATACCGCAGCCACGCCCGCGACCGACTTCATGCAGGAAGTCACGCGGCATCTGCGCCTGCGCGAGCTGTGGGTAGGGCCCGATTTCGCGCTGGGCCGGGGCCGGGAAGGGAACACGGCACGGCTGGCCGAGCTGGGACAGACGCTCGGCTACCGCGTGCATGTCGTCCCGCCGTATGACTGGCAGGGCGAGCCGGTGCGCAGCAGCCGAGTGCGCAGCCTGCTGGCTGATGAGGGTGCAGTCGAAGCCGCGGCCGACCTGCTGGGCCGCCCGTATCAGGTGTGGGGCGAGATCGTCCGGGGCGCGCAGCGCGGGCGCACGCTCGGCTTTCCGACCGCGAACCTCGCGCTCCCCGCGGACCGGCTCGTGCCCGCGCATGGCGTGTATGCCTGCTGGGCGTGGCGGGGTGATGGCGCTGCGCTTACGGGCCATCCAGCGGTGGTCAACATCGGCGTGCGGCCCAGCTTCGACAACGGCCAGCCCTCCATCGAGGCCTACCTGCTCGACTACGACGGCGACCTGTACGGCGAGACGATCGGGCTGAGCTTCATCCGGCGGCTGCGCGGGGAGCGGCGGTTCACCGACATTGCAGCCCTGGTCGCGCAGATTCGCGCGGACGCGGAATCAGCCCGGCAGGTGTTAGCTGATCCAACTACCCACGCCGACCCGCCGGGCACCGGCGCCTGGCACGAGCTCGTCCATACGGCGGACTGGGCCATCGACGTGCGCGGGACTGACCCGCGCAACCTGTTCGCCAACGCCGCGGCCGGCATGTATGCGCTGCAGGACGCAGATCCGGCACAGCCGGTCACGCTGGCGCGTGCCGTCCGCGTGGAGGCCGACGGCTGGCCCGACCTGCTCGTTGCGTGGCTCAACCGCCTGCTGCTCAACCAGGAACTCGAAGGTGAGATGTACACGCGCTTCGAGCTGCGCGAGATGTCCGAGCGGGGGCTGGCGGCGGTCGCGTACGGGTATCACGGAACGCCTGCACACACCGGCATCAAGGCCGTGACGTACTATGACCTGGCAGTGGAAGAGACACCTGAAGGCTGGAGAGCGCGGGTGACGTTCGATGTATAACACAGATTTTTAAGCTGTTTGCTCGGCCAGGCTGCGCCTGGCCGAGCAAACAGCTTAAAAACCAACTTCTACACCGCCACCGTCGCCTTGATGTGCGGGTGCGGGTCGTAGCCCACCAACTCGAAATCCTCATACCGGAAATCGAAGATGGAGCGCACTGCGGGGTTGATGTGCATCTGCGGCAGGGGCCGCGGCTCACGGGTGAGTTGCAGCCGCGCCTGCTCCAGGTGGTTCAGGTACAGGTGCACGTCACCCGACGTATGCACGAAGTCGCCGGGCGCCAGGTCACACACCTGCGCTAGCATCATGGTCAGCAGCGCGTAGGACGCGATATTGAACGGCAGCCCCAGAAAGACATCGACCGACCGCTGGTAGAGCTGGCACGAGAGCCGGCCCTCAGCCACGTAAAACTGGAACAGCACGTGGCACGGCGGCAGCGCCATCTTCTCGATCTCCCCCACGTTCCACGCGCTCACGATGAGCCGCCGCGAGTCGGGGTTGCGCTGGATCTGTGCGATGACGTCGCTCAACTGGTCGATCGTTCGGCCATCCGGCGTCGCCCACGAGCGCCACTGGCGGCCGTACACCGGCCCCAGGTCGCCGTCCGGCCCGGCCCACTCATCCCAGATGCGCACGCCGTTCTGCTGCAGCGTCTGCACGTTCGTGTCGCCCGCGATGAACCAGAGCAGTTCGTGAATGATGGACTTGACGTGCAGCCGCTTGGTCGTCAGCAGCGGGAAGCCCGCCGCCAGGTCGAAGCGCATCTGGTAGCCGAACAGCGAGCGCGTGCCGACGCCGGTTCGGTCGGCCTTGTCGTGGCCGTGCTCCAGGATGTGCCGCACAAGGTCAAGATACGGTCTCAAATTACGCCCCGCGCAGGTCCACGATACTCAACTTCAGGTCCGTGAGCACACGGCGGACCGTCTCGGCATCCACATCGCCCAGCTTGATAGTGATGCGGCTGTCGAACTCGCCGACGCCCTCATACGCGACAAGGCTGATGACGTTGGCTCCCTGGGCTGCCAGCGCCTGCGTGATGTTCGCCAGCGTGCCCTTCGCATCGCGCACCGCCAGCGTCAC
>JAKPQT010000744.1 GCA_029555885.1 Chloroflexota bacterium
AGGGATGTCGGTCGCGGGGATGTTCATCGGCTGCCACGGCAGGTTGGGCAGCGCCGCGCTCGCCAGGAGAAGCGCAACGAGGATGACGAGGACACTCCCCACCAGGGGCAGGAATCGAGGCGTTGGCCGGTCAGGGTGTCCATGGGGGTGCACCATACTACCGGCTGATGCCGCGCTGCCGAGTTCGCGGGGCAACATCAGGGCCAGGTAACCGGTCAGCAACGCGGTGCTCAGCGCGGCCAGCGTCTGCCAGCGCCAGGGAAACTGCAACAACAACAAACCCGGAATCCGCCAGACTGTCGTGGATAGCTGCGACTGCATGAACAGCGCGAAGAGGGTCAGCCCGGCCAGGGCAGGCAGTGCCCAAGCCGCCACGCGGGGCAGCCTGCGCCAGCGCCGCAGTCCAACGGCGAGTCCGAGGACCGCCAGCAACCCCTGCGCCAGGCCCAGGCGGTGCTCGATGCCGCGCTCCGGCGTAACGTAGCGGTGATCCCAGCTCCCGCCGAGCAGATAACGGGGCTGCTCGAGCGCGCGCGACCAGGCGGCGAACTCCTCGGGAATGTTCCCCGCGCGGACGTAACGCGCTTCCGCGAGCGCAGGCAACCAGAACGCGGCGCTGAGCGCGAGGCCCAGCAACCCCATGAGCACCGTCCCGCGCAAAAAGCGCCACCGCGCGGCCCTGCCTGACACACCCGCAAACGTGAGCAGGAGCGTCCAGACAGCCAACGCGGGCACAGCCAGCAGCACGGTCAGGTTGTGCGTCAGCACGAGGCCCGCGACCGCCGCGCCGCCCCAGAGCACCGGCCACCACATCGCCGGCGGTTCGCTGCGGCCAGCGGCGCGGTAGTCGCGGTTCACGCCGGGGGCACGAGCATCCTGAGCGGATGGGCGTCGTACGACGCCCGTAGTCGAAGGATGCTCGTGGCCTATGAGACCGCCCCTTCGGCTGCGTGCGTCCCTGCGCCAGGCTGCGCCTGGCCCTGACGCCCTCCGCTCAGGGTGCTCTGTTTCTGCCCCCAGACTGAAGCAGCCCGCGGCCTGGCTGACCTGCAGGAGCGCGAGCAGGAGTAGCGGCAGCCAGATGAAGGCCAGGTGCTCGGCCAGCGCACCCCGCATCCACGCATCTGCCAGGTGATAAGGCGCCCACGCGTACGCGACCGCGGCCAGCGCGCCGCCCCACCTGCCGAGCAGCTCGCGCGCGAAGAGGTACATGGCAACCGCAGAGAGCACCAGCCCCGCGGCCAGCGTCCACTCGAACGAGGTGACGAACCCCGCGCCGAGCCGGTGAAAGAGCAGGCCGAAGTAGTAGCTGAGCGGCGCGTAGAAGTTGAGGACCGGGAAACCGTAGCCGAAGCCCTCCTCCGGCTGCCAGCGCGCGCCGATGTACCCGGCCCGCAGCGCGCGGTCCAGGCTGAACAGCCGGAAGACGTGGTGCGCGCCGTCATCCGTCTGCTGGAGGCCCGCCTGCCACAACGGCTGCAACGCGGGCAGAACCAGCAGGGCGACAAGCAGGCCGGGCCAGGCAGCCCTCAGCCATCCGCGCCAAACGTCGAAGTTCAAGCGAGCACGCATGTCACCCATCACTCAGCGAGGGGAGGGGGAAGTCACCGGGCAAGGGCACATCCGCCCGGCCCAGCGGCGTTTCATCCGGGAACGCGTACACCGTTACCTCCGCGCGGGACAATACGACCAACGCCTCATCCGGAATACGATATGGATCGCGAATCACCTGCCCCGGCTGCCAGCGATCCGTGCTGTAGCGGCCCGCGCCCGGTGAGCGCTTCCACTCCCACAGCACCGCGCCGTCGCTCCCGTACATGCGGAGGATCACGCGCAGGTCCGCGGCAGCCGGCTGCGCCGCGCGCCAGTAGAGCATGAGCGACGGCTCGGCGCCGGCATCCGGCGACCATGCAGCCGCAACCAGCTCCAGCGGCCCCGCCGCAGCCTGCACCGGCGCCGCGCTTGCGACCTCAGCAGCAGTTGCCAGACGCGGCGCAAAGGGCTGCCGGATGCCGAGTTGAAGCGCCAGGAGCGCGGCCAGAAGCATCACGCCCGCCAGCGCAGGCGCGAGCCAGCGTGACCGGCCCGTTGGCAGCCATGCGGCCAACCCCGCGGCGATGAGCAGCCCGATGGGCGCGAGGGTGGGGAACAGGAGCCGCCCCTGGTCCGTGCCGAGCGCAAGCTGGCTGTATGAGACCATCGAGAGCATAACGAGCAGCGGCGCGCCGACCAACACCAGCCAGCGGACGGCGGCGAGATTTGGAGTCGAGGCTTCAGCCGGGAGGGTTCGTGAAAGCTCAGGGCAGGAAACCGGCTGAAGCCTCGACTCCAGCCGGCGCGCAACCTTCGACCTGTAGCTTGCAACCTTCACTCCGCCCGCGACAGCGCCCGCGGCGATGACACCCCACAGGGCATACAGGGGCCAGGGCAGGGCGATATGACCTGCGCCGCCGAACTTGCCCCAGAAGCTCAGGAACCAGCCGCGGGCCAGCCAGAGGAGGTCGAGGGGCGCTGTGCGGCGGTCGATCGTGCCGAGCACGACGGGCGTGCCAAGCGGATCGCCGTAGAGCGTCCAGTTGCGCCAGAGCCAGGGCACGGCGATGGCCGTAGCGATGACCGCGGTCAGGATGAAGCGTTCGAGATGGCGGAAGGGCCGGCGGATGTGCCAGCCGTCACCGAGCAGCAGCGCCAGCGCCGCCACCGGCCAGATTGCGATGACACTCGCCTTCGTCAGGAAGCCCAGGCCCAGCGCGACCCCCGTGCCCAGCGCGGCGGGCCAGCCCTGGCCCGCTAGGGCCCACCACAACGCTACGGCAGCCAGCGCAGCGGCCAGCATATCGTTGGTGACTGCGCCGCCGACGAAGAGCGACTCCGGCAGGAAGGCGACGAAGGCTGCGCCGGCCAGGGCAATCTCCGGCCGCGCGGGCCAGAGGCCGCGGCCCAACCCGTAGGTCGCGAGGACGAGCAGCAGGCCCGCCAGCACCGACACCGCCCGCGCCAGATGCATCGCGAGCGGCCCGCCCTGCCACGGCCACGCTTCGAACGCCGTATGGATGAAAAAGTTCGGGGCGAGCGCGTCTGCGGTGACGCCGACATCCGGGTTCGCGCGCAGGAAGTCGAAATCCAGCCCTGCGGCGCGACCTGCGGCCGCGGCCAACAGGTAGTAGAGCGGCGGATGTTTGCCCTGCGTGACCGTCGTGCCCTCCGGCAGCCGGCCCTCCTGGCCGATGTAGACCACGTAGGCGTAGTGGTCTGCCTCGTCCGGCGCTTCACCGAGCGGATTGAGCGCGCTGTAGGCGAGGCCGAGCACGAGCCGGAGGAGCAGCAGGAGCGCGAGGCCCGCGCGCCAGTAACGGTCTCGGTTGAGAGCGGTCATGGCTGGGCCTCCCGCACAGGAACGCGGGCCAGCGTCAGCGCATCGCCTGCCGCACCGTCGGCAGTGTGCACCGTCAACCGTTCTCCCGTCTGCGCGTCGTACAGCAGCAGGTTGAGCGTGTAGTTGCCCGCCGGTGCATCGGGCGGCAGGGCCAGCGCGAGGCGGTCGGTGATGCGCTCGCCCGGCTGCCAGCCGGAGACGGGCCGGAAGCCGTTGCCGGGCCGATGATCCAGCCCCGCGGCAAGCTGCCCATCACCGCGGAGCAGTTGCAGCGAGAGCACGATGTCTGCGGCCGGCGGCTGGCCCGCGCGCCAGGCCAGGGCCGCCTGCACCGTATCGCCCGGCAGCAGATAGCCCGCCGCAGCGTGCTGCCCGCGCAACCGGACCTCCACATCGGTAAGCTCGATGCCCTCTCCGAAGCGGGCCTGCTGTGCCTCCGGCGCGACAGGTGTGCCTGCCGTCAGGTCATACCGGCACAGCCGCACCTGCGGCCCGCGCCACGCGCAGCCCGCGCCATACCCGATATCACCGAGCCATCGCTCGACGATGCTGTTGGCATCGCCCTCGGCCACACGCTCCAGCACAAGCCAGGCCCGGTCATACCCTGCCAGGTCAGCCTGATGGCGCGCCTGCCAGTCCTGCTCCCGGTCGGTGAGGTTCTCGCGCGTCAGATCCAAGCGCGGAGGGCAGCCCCCGCGACAGTAGTTGACCAGCGCAACGGCCGGCCCCGTCAGGTTCTCGGTCCAGAGGTCGGTGATGAGCACGTCGCCGGGCCGCGCCTGCTCAGCCACGGTCTGCGCGGCCGCGGGGTAGCCGAGTTCTGGCGTGTACCGCTCATCGAGATAGACATAGCGGAGCAGGTAGACCGATAGTACGAGCCAGCCCACCAGCAGCAGCCCCGTGATCATCGCAGACACGCCGCGGTGGACCCTGCGCCGGGCAATCCAGAGCAGCCAACCCGCTGCCAGGACCGCGCCAGCCAACAATGGCGCCAGGAGCGAGCCGGCCACATCGACCTGACCTGCGCGGCCCGTCACCCAGGCGAAATCGAGCACCTGCGGACGGAGGAAGCGCAGCATCCCCGGAATGGGCCAGAGCGCCCAGTTCCAGGTGACATCCGCGCCGCCGATATTGCCTGCGAACAGCACTGCGCGCGTGTAGACGTTGAACGGCACCGCGACGCCCAGGAGCTGCACGCCCGCGCTGAGCACGGCAAGCGCCATCGCAAGTGCTTTGCCTGCGCTGCCGAGCCGAGCCACCAGCCAGACATACCCGGCAGGCAGCGCCAGGCAGAACAGCGGCAGCAGCGGGACCAACTGCCGCGGGCCGAACGCCCAATAGCCCCACCAGAAGGGATTCGTGGTCGAGAGCAGAATGTAGAGCAGACCGCCGCCCCAGCTCAGCCACGCAGCGACCGGGTGCTGCCGTGCCAACACGACCGCGCCGATACCGGCTATGACGAGCACCGGCGAAAAGAAGAACAGCCCCCACCCCGGGCTGACCCACAGCGCGGCGAAGATTCCGGGCCGGGGCAGCGTCCACACATACGCGGGCACCCTTCCTGCGAGCCAGACGAGGGCGAGCACGCCGACTAGAACTGCGGCCACGGCTGTTGCCACCCGCGCACCGCTGGGCAGTCGCTTCAGACTGCTGGCCGGTAGAGCATCCTGAGCGGATGGGCGTCCGTGCCAGGCAAAGCCTGACCGTGCGACGCACGTAGTCGAAGGATGCCCGCTCCACAAACTACGATACACCCACGCCAGCCCGACCACGCCATAGACCGGCAGAAAGGCCAGCGTCGTCTGCTTCACCACCACCGCGCACACGAACGCGACTGCCGCGGCCAGCAGCGGCAGCAGTCGCCCGGCCCGCCAGAAGCGGAGCACGCCCCACGTCGCAACCAGCAAGGCCAGCCCCGCCGCAGGCTCGCGAAACAGGTAATGGCTGTAGGGCCACGCCAGCGTGCAGAGGCCGTAGGCCAGCCCCGCGGCGAGGCGCAGCCGTGTTGAGTAGTTCAACTCGGCCAGAGCCCGATACAGGAATGTTGCGGTGGCCGCGGTGATGACGATATTCAGGAGCAGCGCAGCCTGAAAGCTGCCGGTACCGGGAACCAGCATGGACAGAGCATAGAACGGGGCAATGAGCCACGAAAAAAGCCAGCCGTGCGCCTGCACCCCGGCGGCATCGCCGCGCAGCGCGGCCTGCGTGCCGTCGAGGTAGAACCACTCGTCCGGGTTATGCGGCGCGCCGCTGTAGGTCAGCAGATAGAGAAACAGCAGGAAGACAAACAGGGCGGCCGCAAGCAAGCGATCTGGCCTCTCACCCGCGGCGGACCGCGAGGAAGGAGTGAGCGGTAGCGACATGCGAAGCTTTCTGCGGGCGACTCGCTGCCGCGCGTGCAGGCGCGGGTGTGCAAATTGGGTTTGCACGATGGCAGCCATTTTAGCATCGGCGCGCTCGCGCGTCAAAGGTCTCCCGCGTGTCGGATGGGGTGAATATCTCACGCACAGACGCCAGGAGCGCCAAGCATATCTATGTGATGCTTTGCGTCCTTGGCGGCTCTGCGTGGGCCTCTATCGTTCGATCTCCGCGATGCGCAGGTACTCGCCCGCGGCGCTGCCGTCGGGCAGGCTGACGGGGAGCGGCGCGAAGCTCGCGGCATCGTAGAGCTTGACAATCACCGTGTAGGTCCCGCTCGGCAGGTCAGGCGGCAGGTCGAAGCGATAGGCATCCGCGAGGACTTCGCCCGCCAGCCAGCCGGTTGTGGGATATGCGCCGTCGCCCGGCGGCTGGTCGCGCTGGGCAGCCAGGACACCGCTGGCATCGAGCAACTGAACTGAAACGTTGTGCGGCGATGCGCTCCGACCCAGGGCCTGCCAGTAGAGGGTTAAGGCGAGCGTCTCGCCGGTGATGACCGGCCCGTCGTAGCCGAGCAGCCGACCCAGCGCGCCGAAAGTCGCGCCGGACGTGCGCTCCATTGTGACGGGCGGCTCGAAGCTGTGTGCCCGGCCCGCGATCTCCGTCTGGCCGAGCTCGATCGCAGGGGATGTCTCGTCTCCGGCGAGCAGCCGCAGCACCAGGCGATACGCGCCGTTGGCTGCGTCGGACGGCAGTCGCCAGACCTGCCGGTCGCGCACGGTTTCCCCGGCAGCCCAGGCGTCCGGAGTGTACCCGTTGGCAAGCGCGGCCGCATGGGTCACCGGCGTTGCGGACGGCTCCGCCGCGAGCGGCAGCAGCTCGAACTGCGCCTGCATCTCGGGCAGGGGTGCTTGTTCGGCCTGCCAGTACAGGTCCACGGCGAGGCGGTCGCCGGGGCTGAGCGTCGCGGGCAGTGGACCGCGGCCCAGCAGACGCAGCCCCCGCCAGGAGAACGACAGCGGCGCGTCCAGCGGCAACTCCTCGACGGCCGCAGGTCGGGTTGCACGCGTGAGGGTCATCTCACCCAGCGTCACGAACGTTCCCTCGGTGCGGGGCCCGGCTGCGGGCAACTGCGCCAGGGTCACGGGGTCATACACGGCCAGCTTGAGCGTGTAGCGGCCGGGCGCGGTGGCAGGCTCGGGATGCAATAGGAAGACGCCGAGCGGTCGCGCGTCCGCCGTCCACTGGGCCGGGGCCAGATGGCGGTCATTGACGATGGGCCGGTCATCCTGCGCGACGATCAGCCCGTTAGCATCCTCCAGGACAAGGGTCGCCTTGAGCCCCTGGCGCAGCGCCGTCTCGGGAGCACTCGCGCCCGGCAGCGGCGCCCAGCGTACGACGGCCCAGACGGGCCTGTCCGCGGGAGCAGTCGCGGCGCGCACTTCGTCCAACGTGCTCGCGGGTCCCGCGCCGTGCCCGCCGAACGCGCTCCCGTCCAGCCGGACCTGATTGCCAAAGCGGGCGTCCGCTGCGGCCAACGACTGCGCCAGTTCGAAGCGCGTGTCCGGCGCGATGGCATACCAGGTCAGCGTGTAGCCGCGAAACGTCGCCTCGCCCTCCTGCGTGCCGAACTTCTCCAGCATGAAGGGAAGAGCCCCGCGCGGGTCCGTGTCCGACTCGAACCAGCGCACCCAGTACACCCGCACGCGGCCCTGCGTGAGTCGCGTCAGCCGGTCGGCCAGCGTGTTGAGGTCCACGAAGAGATACTGCGCCGGCGTCCGGTTCGCCGGCTCGGCGGGCGGGAAGCCGCCGGCCAGGCTGTTCCACCGGTCATAGTAGAAGCCGAAGGGATAGCGCTGGTCCACGAGGATGAGGTCGCGGGCGGGGTCGGTGTGCTCGTCCAGCCACGCGATGAGGCCGCGCGTGTCATCGCGAAAGAAGCGCGTGTCGGTGAGGTCCGTGTGCAGCCCGGGAACCATCATCGCGACGAACGCGGCTGCGGCGAGCAAGCCCAACCCGCGGTGGAGCCGCGCCCAGCCGGCCAGAGCAAGCCCCGCCAGTAGCAGCCAGCCGGGCAGCGCGACGCTGATGTAGCGGGTGGCGGAGGTGGCGCGGTCGCTGATGACCAGGTAGTAGATGAGCAGAGGCACGACGGCCCACAGGAGGGCCAGCAGCATGGGGCTGATCCAGGGCCAAAGGTCCGCATCCTTCGACTGACCGTTGTACGTCGGCGGCGTTGAACCGTGCACCCGCTCAGGATGCTTCCGCGTGCGCCGCAGATGCTGTCGAAGCGAGCCCATCAACGCGGCCACCCACCCCCCGGCGAGCAACACGCCAAGCGCCAGCATCCAGGGGCGGGCCTGCACCGGGTCGAAGTGCTCGCCCAGGCTGTAGACGCGCGCCAGTTCCGCCAGGAAGCCGCTGACCTGCGGGACGACGAGGTTGGGGTTGCGGTAGCCGGGAATCTGGCGCAGCGCGACCGGCACTCCCGGCAGGCAAAGCAGGACAGTCAGCAGGCCCGCGAGCAGCAGCGGTCTCAGCCGCAGCCAGATGTACACCCATCCGCGGGGAAGCGCGAACAGCGCGCGGAGCCCTGCCCAGCCCCACAGCGGGACGAGCGCGAACACCGCGGCATAGTGCGTCAGCAGGGCCAGGGCGGAGAAGACGGCGAAGGCGATCCAGAGGATACTTTGTCGCCGGCTCGGTCGGAGACCGGCCGGAGCTCTCTTTCCTCCGCTCTGGCCGGTCTCGGACGGAGCCAGGGCTGCAGGAACGACCAGTGCGGCCGCGGCCAGCCAGGCCAGCGTCATCGTGTACATGCGCGCTTCCTGGGCCTCTCCGAGCAGAAAGGGCAGGAACGCGGCCGCGATGGCCGTGCCAGCACCGGCCCACGGCCCTCCCGTGCGGCGGCCCAGCGCGTACATCAGCGCGATGAACAGCACGCCGAACCACGCAGACAGAAAGCGGATGGCAAAGGCGCTGCCGCCTACCCATCCCATCCAGCCGTGCAGCAGGTAGAAGTAGACCGGCGGGTGGATGTCCAGTTCGCCTGCGGTCGCGATTTCGGCTACGGGCCGCGCGGCCACCTCGATGTTGCGCGCCTCGTCCCACCAGACATCCTGCAGGTCGAGCCGGTACAGCCGCAGGGCAAAGGCGGCCAGGAGCAACAGGAGCAGCAGGCCGCCCCTTCGACTGAGCGCGCGGCTGTGCCTGGCTATGCCTGACCCTGACGCCCTCGGCTGAGGGTGCTCGACCGTTGCCTCAGATCTGAAACGCGCCCCCAAACGCGTCATCGAACCGTCACCGTACCGAGCAAGACGCTCTGGTTCTGCACCGTCCGGTCGCTGGCGACGACGGGCAGTCGCGCCTCCCCGGCGCTTTCGCTCGGATATAGGCCCGCCCACAGCCCGTAATCGCCCGCCGGCAGGTCGGCCGGCAGCGCCAAGACGAGTTCGCTCAAGACACGATCGCCGGGCTGCCAGAAGGGCGTCGGGTAGCGGTTGGCCGCGGGCGGCTCGTCGAAACCCGCCAGGCGTGTCCCATTCGCGTCCAGCAGGTGTACGAACGCGGTGTAATCCTCTTGCGGCGCGGCCTGTACCTCCCAGAGCAGCGCAACCGGCAGCTCACCGCCCGCGCTGGCCGCGGCAGGCACGCGCTGGCCGGTCAACCGGATGCCGTCACCGAACGTCACCTCGACCGGCAGCAGCCCGCTGTTTGCGCGGGTAGGTGGCCGGGCAGGGATCACATCGACCTGGCCGACCATCGGCGAAGCGGGCGCGCCGTCTGCGCTGTATGCCTGCAACGGCGCCGCTGTATCCTCGGGCCGCGCAAACGTAACATACACCGAGGCTCTCAGGGGGGATCGCTGATCGATTGGCTGACTGATGAGAACCTCGTAATGATCCTCGTAGATGTGGCCCGGCTCCCACATGCTCGTCGGGAGCCGTCCCCACCCCGGATGCGTGGTGACGTTGCCGATGGCGCGGCCGTTCTCATCCAGCAGCTGCAAGACCAGGAACAGGTTGGTCTCCAGCCGGTGTGGCGCGGCCAGGTACAGTGTCACCGGCACGCTCTCGCCAGGACGGAAACGCCCGTCTGGCAGGGCAATGCCCGCCAGTTCCACCTGCTCGTCATAGACGAGTTGCATCTCCTGCACGCCATCAGGCAACGCCGCCACGGCTTGAGGCGGTCGATATGCCGCGGGCAGCACGACCAACAAGCTGTAAAGCGAGCACGCGACGAGCGCGGCCGGCAGCAGGCCGAGCGCGGGCAGAGGCCACCGGCGCGGCAGCCGGCTCGCCCAATATCCCAACCCTGCGATGAGCAACGTCGCGAACGCGCTCAGCATCGGGAAGAGCAGGCGGCCCTGGCTGCTGGTGGCGAACGTCGACCAATAGACCATGAATGCGACCAGAATGACCACCCAGATGCCGAGAAAGAACCTGACCCGCGCGACCGGCGCGTCGAGCCAGCCGCGCCCGTCGCGCCGCCATCCCTGGATGCCCGAGACGGCCAGCCCGGCGAAGGCCAGCAGCGTGACCGCGTCGAGTGTCTTGTAGATCCAGCCGGGCAGCGGGATATTGAACCAGCCGAACAGCCCCCAAAACGAGTACCGCAGGCCGTTCATCTCGCCGACAAAGCCGTTCCAGGTGCGCGGGGTGGTCCGCAGGCCGGTGATAGTCAGCAGCCGGTTGGCTGCCAGCCATTCGCCGTAGAGCACGTCGTTGCGCCAGTACCACCAGCCAGCCACCGCGACGGCGGGCACGGCAACGAGCGCCGCCGCGACCGCGAACAGCCGCCACGACCGCCGCTGCCAGGCGGTCCACAGGATGGTAAGGCCCGCGGGCGCGAGGAGCACAAGCCCTTGCAGCTTGCTCAGCGCGGCCAGACCCAGTAGCAGGCCCAATACGCCCCACTCCCACCAGCCGACCGGTGTCCGGGCGTCCCGTACGACAAGGCGCGCGAGCCAATAGATGACCGCCAGGCTGACCACGGTGATCATGCTGTCGTTCGAGACCGAGCTGAAGATGAACGCCACCTGCGGGATGACCGTCACCAGGAGGGTAGTTAGCACCGGCAGCGGAGACCTCAGCGGGAACGCCAGGCGGGCGGTCAGGTAGATCAACAGCAGCCCCAGACAACCCAGCGCCAGGGAGAACCAGCGCCCCACATGCACTGCGAGGTTGGTCCCGCGCAGCGGCAGAGGCCGGCTGCTGTAGAGCATCAGGTTCTTGTTGCCGGGCGAAAGCGGCACACCGAGATTCACCTGGGGGTTCTGCACGTTGAGCCGGTCGAAATCGCTCTGGTCGATGCCCGCGATGAGCCGGCCCAGCAGGAAGTAGTAGAGCGGCGCCTGCGTGCCCTCGTGTAGCCACGGCCCAGTCGCCTCGATCGTCTGCACCGGCAGCGGGTTGCCCTGCGCCAGATGTCGCGCAAATGCGTAGTGATACACCTCGTCGGGCTTCTCGAAGGGCGGCACGACAAGGCTGTACCAGAGGCCCAGGCCGATGAAGAGCAGGGCAACCGCCGCCAGCAGCCCGCGTTCGGCGCGTGAATTGGACCGGCCGGGGGTGCCAGACTGTTGCCAGGGTGAGACCTGCGGGGCCGAGCTGGTGCTCGGCGGTCCGCCTGGCTGTGGATTCCGCCTGCGATTGCGTTCAGGGCACATAGGGTAACAGGAGAGTCTGGCCGTCCGCAGCGACCAGGGCCGGGTCCGCCTCCGTCAGGGGCAACTTTTCCAGGGTTTCGGCATCATAGACCTGCAGCGCGAGCCGCACCTCCCCGGGCGGGGCGGGCTCTGCTGTGCGGGGCGGCAGTTCGCTATACTCGACAATCGTCTGGCCCAGCCCCCACATCGTCGTCGGCAGGAGGCCGTGATACGGCTCGCGTTCGGTGTGACCCGCGGCGGGCAGCGGTGCGCCGTCCGCGCCTGTCCAGCGCAGGATGTACTTGTAGCGCCGGTCCATGGCCTGTGCGGGCTGCCAGTAGAGGGTCACGGGCGTGGCGCTCGCCGCGCTCAACGGCTGGCCGGTGTCGTACCCGCTGAGGCGGACGCGCTCACCGAAGACCGCGCTCACCGGATGCTGCACGGCTGCGGGAAGGGCAGGGAGGACGGGCGCCTGCGGCAGGTACAGCTTGAGCCACAGGAGCGTGTTGGATTCGTAGCCGTTGTCCTGCACCAGGAAGGCATTGGCGGAGAGCCACTCGCGCGCTTCCTGCTGGAAGGGGCTGAGCGGCACCATGCCGGAGGCGACCAGCCAGATGCGGCGGTGACGGCCCAACATCGCCCGCAAGCGCGCCTCGGTGACCTCCCACGGCGCGCCGAGTTGCGGGAGGCTCTGCCAGGCATTGCGCGGTTCATCCGCGGCCAGGGCTTCGGCAGGCACCGCGCGTGCCAGCAGGTCCAGGGGGAGGTAGTGGCGGTACAGGCGCACCATCTCCGTCGGCACCATGACCAGCCCATCGCCCGGCTGCAACGCGGCAGCCAGGTCCACGCCCACGGCCACGAAGTGGTCTTTGGCATACTCAGGCGAATAGTAATAGTTGTAGGTGCTGTACGCGCTGCCCACAAGGAGCAGGACTCCCAATGCTATCGCGCCCCAGCGCCGGAAGTGCCACACGGCCGCGAGACCGCCGGCCACCAACAGCAGGAATGCGCCGCTGATGAGGCTCAGGTGTCGCGCGTTCATGTAGGCCGGCTGCACCCACTGGATGACCTGAAGCAGCAGGATGGGCAGCAGCAGGAATGCGGGCAGGAACCAGGCTTCCGGATTGGTCAGCCGGCCACGGCGCAGCGGCCACGCAATCCCGATGATTGCCAGGGCCGCAAAGACCAGGTCGAGCCACAGAACCCGGCTGACATCCACGCTGAGCCCCAGGCTGAAGGCGTTCAGCAGGTCGCGCGCCATGACCGGCAGCGAGACGACGGGAAAGTTCGTCCCGGCGCCCGGGCTCTTCAGCACGAGGCGGTCCAGCGCCCAGGCAATGAGTGCGCCGGCCGCCAGCAGACCCACGACGACCAGGCCGGCCTGCCGGCGGCTCCGTGCGGCCAGTCGCACGAGCACGATGATGGCATGGACCGGCAGGATGAGCACGGCCAGATAGTGCGTGCCCAGCAACAACAGGAGCGTAACCAGATAGCCGAGGAGGTATCGCCGCGCCGCGGGCCGGGAGTCCTCGGCCCACCCGCGCAGCAGAAGGTAGGAGCTCACCAGCGCGAGCAGCGGCACGAGCGAATACATACGCACTTCGCGCCCGTACCATAGATAGAAGGGATTGGCCGCAGCGAGCAGCGCGGCCCATATTGCCGCGCCAGAGGGCAGGACGCGGCGGCGGACCAACAGCCGGGCCAACGCCCAGGCAGCCGGTATGAGCAGCGTGGCCGCGGCCACGGATGGGAAGCGCAGGACGAAGTCGCTTTGCCCGGCCACACGCATCAGCCCACCGAGCAAGAGGAAGTAGACGAACGGGTGCTGGTCGAACGAGAGCGTCTGCGTGATGCCGTCGTCGAAGACGAAGTGGCCCAGGAGCAGGTCGGCCAGCGACGACTCGGCGCGCTGGAGACTCAGGCTTTCGTCCCACCACAGGCTCTTGGCATCCACCCGCCAGAGCAGACGCGCAAAGGCGACCAGGATCAGCACGACGAGCAGCCAGCGAACCAGACGCCTGGCCGATGCCTGCGCGGCCCCCTCGCGCAAGTAGCTCCCCGTGTTCATGCCGCTACCGACCCAACTGGCCGTACAGGTCGAGATGCCGCCGCGCGATGACATCCCAGGCGAACGCGCGCGCCAGCGTGGCGGACGCAGCGCCGAGACGCGTGCGCAATCCGTCCTCGGTCATCAGGCGGGTGACTGCCGCGGCCAGTGCCGCGGGGTCATCCGGCGGCAGCAGCAGCGCGCTCTCGCCGTTGACCGGCAGCGGGAAGAGGCCGGGGTCGGCGCGCACGGCGGCCGGGACTTCGGTGCTCACGATGGGCAGGCCGTGGGCCAGCGCGGCCATCAGGCTGCCGTGGCGGAGCGAGGCGCCCTCCCGATAGGGCAGGACCGCGCAGTCCGCCGCGAGCAGGTTGGCCGACACCTCCGGCGGATCGGTGAAGCCAGTCCACTGCACGCGCTCGGCCAGCCCCAACTCCGCAATCAACGCCTCGACCTTTGCCAGGTATGCAAGGTTGGTCGGGTCGCTCGCGCCGACCTTGCCGCCCACCATGAGCAGCCGCGCGGGACGGCCCGCACGCACCAGCTCCGCAAGGCAGCGGATGAGCGTCTCTCCGCCCTTGCCCGCGTTGAGGAAGCCGAAATAGCCGAGCAGCCAGGTGTCACGGTCCGCGCCCCAGCGCGCCCGCTGGCGGTCGCGCTCATAGCCAGGCGGCGGCTCGCACTGGATGTTGCTCCCGATGGGAATCGGGTGGAGCTTGCCTGTCAACCCCGCGGCCTGCAGGCGCACCCAGTCCGCCGGGTTGGTCACGACGTTCGCGTCGCTGTGCCGCGCCAGCGCCAGCACGGCCTGGTGGCGCAGCGGGCCGGCCTTCGGGAACAGGTAAGGGAAACGGAGATCGTGAAAGGTGGTCAACGTGCACGGCGGCGCGCCGTGCCCTGGCGGCCGCCCGCGCACCCGGCGCAGCCGCCAGGGCAGCAGGTTGACCGCCGCACGCAGCCCATAGGCTGCGGACTGGTACTGGATATGCACGATGTCGGGTTGCAGTTCGCGGATGGCGTGCAGGGTGTAGCCCCAGAGCGCCCAACCGGTGCTCGTCATCACCGCATGGACGGTCGGCTCGTATGCTGCGGAGGGCGCGCGCAGATGGTCGCCGCCCGCATCGGCGTGGGTCAGCACGTGGACGTCTGCGCCGAGTTGGCCCAACGCCTGGCCCAGGCGCCGGGTGTAGTCGCCCACACCGCCCTGCATGGCAGGATATTCGCCGGTGACGAAGAGGATGCGCATAGGGCCTCGTATCACAGAGAGTCAGCGCAGGCCGGACGCCGGGCGCAGGCCGGAGGCCGGCCGGAGGCCGGACTTGAGCAACTGACGGTATGCGGCCAGCCGTTCGCGCCGCAGCGCGCGGCGGGAGCCCAGCAGCCACTTGCCTGCTTCCAGAAGCCATTCTACGGCAAACATGCCGAGCACGACAAGCCGCACCGTTTCGGCAGCCGCGCGGCCGTGGAACTTGCGGAAATAGCGCACCCGGCTCCGGTGAAAGCGGATGTGTCGTGCGGCCACGACCTGCTCCGACGACTTCCCTTCATAGTGGATGATCTCCGCGGTGGGCAGATAGACCGTCTGCCAGCCGGCGAGCGCCGCGCGACGGCACCAGTCCAGTTCCTCGGAGTACATGAAGTACCCCTCGTCGAACCCGCCGATTTCGTCCAGCACCGCGCGGCGGGTCAGGAGCGCCGCGCCGACGACCCAATCCACGTGAGTTGCAGGTTGGAAAGTTGAAGGTTGAAACTTGTCAACCTTCAACTTGTAACCTGGGACTTGCAACCCGCCGTCCTCCATCCGGTACGCCCGCGCCCAGGGGTTGTCCGGCCAGTGCCAGGCCAGGGGGGTGCTTTCGAACAGTACAGTCGTCACCGTGGGGAAACGGCGCGCCGAAGACTGGAGGCTGCCGTCGCCGTAGCGCAGCCGCGGTCCGAGCGCGCCCACTTTGGGATGCGCTTCCATGTAGGCGACCATGGTAGACAGCGCGCCGGGCGAGACGACAGTATCGGGATTGAGGAACAGCACATAACGCCCGCGTGCCAGCGCCAGTCCCTGGTTGTTGCCGCCGGTGAACCCGCGATTCTCCTGGTTGGCGATCAACTGCACCGCGGGGAACTCAGCCGCGACCATCGCCGCGCTGCCGTCGGCGGACGCGTTATCCACGACGATCACTTCAACGGTCAGCAAGGGGCCTTCAGCCGAGGCCGCGGCCCCCGCGGCCAACGAGGCCAGGCATGCGCGCAGCAGGTCGCGCACGTTCCAGCTTACGATGATGATGGAGAGGTCAGGGGCTGTCACACGTGTCGGGAAACCACAAAGTCGGCCAGATTCGTCAACGCCCGGCGGTAAACGTTGTCCGGGAACAGCGCCAGGTCCCGCTTGGCGCGCTCCGCAAACTCGCGCGCCTCCGCGGCCGACTGCGCCATCGCGTCCGATGCGCGCACCTGAGCAATCACATCGGCAATCGCTGCGCCGGCAGCCGCCGCGCCGGCGTCCGCGGTGCTGCCGTTGCTGCCCTGCGTGAGCAGCTCGATGACGCGCTCCGGATGCGGATGGCCCTGCAGGAAGTAGAAGAACGGCAGGGTCACGATGCCCTGGCGCAGGTCGCCGCCCACCGGCTTGCCCAGAGTCGCCTCGTTGCCCTCATAGTCCAGGATGTCATCGACAATCTGGAAGGCCATCCCCAGGTGCTTGCCGTAGTCATCGAGCGCCTGCTCCTGCTCCGACGTGGCATCCGCCAGCATCGCGCCGGAGCGCGTCGCCGCGGCAAAGAGGGAGGCCGTCTTGGCAAAGATACGCGGGTAGTAGGCGTCTTTCGGCTGGCTCCACTCGCGGCTGGAGAAGAGCTGGCGCAGCTCGCCGTCTACGATGGTGCGCAGCGTCTCCGCGAAGAGCTGCACCACGCGAATGTTCTCGGTCTCCGCCGCGAAGCCGGCGGCCCGCGCGAACAGATAATCGCCCGCCAGCACGGTTGCGCCCTTGTTCCAGACTGCGTTGAGCGTTGTCACCCCGCGGCGCACCAGCGCGTTATCGATCAGATCATCATGGACGAGCGTGGCGTTGTGCAGCATCTCGACCGCGGCCGCCATCGCGATGACTTTTTCGGGGACCCGGTCGGCAAACAGGCCATGCGCGCCCAATGCCAGCGCAGGCCGCAGCCGCTTGCCGCCGCTCGCCAGCAATTGCAGGAACGCCTCAGCGAGCGGCGCGTAAGCCCCGGCGCCGATGGACCGCATCTTTTGCTCGACCTTGAGAAGGTCGTCTTGTACCAGCTCGAGCAGTGTCACTTCTTTAATCATGGGTTCCTTACGCCGAGCCACTGACTGCTGACCCACGCGGGCTGAGAATCTATCCGGGCCAGCGGCCGGGAGCCTATCCGCATCACTCGTAGCATAGCCCCTTGTGGGCGTTTTGGCGAGCACAAGGGCCTATGCTACGCTGTTAGGATACACAGTCAGGCCGCCCCTGGCAGGGCGAGATTCCTGGTCCCGAAGCATTGGCGCGTCGTCGCTTCGGTTACTTGTACTACTTTGTCAATTGTCGTCTCAAAAAGCCGTGCCAGACTCCGGACAATCAAGGGCACATAGGCTGGCTCGTTCCGCTGGCCGCGATGGGGGTGCGGCGCCAGGTATGGCGCATCCGTCTCCAATACCAGCCGGTCCGGGCGCAGTTGCGGCACCAACGCATGGAGACGGCGGGCGTTCTGAAACGTGACCGAGCCGCCCAATCCTAGCACCAGCCCCGTCTCGTAAGCGCGCTGCGCGTCGTCAAGCGTGCCGGAAAATGCGTGCCAAACACCTACTATACCAGACGCCCTCGGCTGTGTCGGTATCTGGCGTACCCATTGTTCAATTTCCCACAGCAGGTCGGCGGTGCACGACGGTGCATCCGGCGATGCGGACCCCTGCGCATTGCGTGTGTGCAGGATCACGGGCAGGCCCAACTCCGCGGCCAGGGCCAACTGGCTGCGCAGCGCCTGCTGCTGCTGATCGTGCGCCACGCGCTCCCAGTAATAGTCTAGCCCGATCTCCCCGATGGCGACCACCTTCGGATGCTGCGCCAGCTCGCGCAGCGTCTTCACAGTGTCCTCGGTGAAGTCGCCGCAGTCGTTCGGGTGGACGCCCAGCGCCGCATAGACGCCCGGATAGCGGTCGGCCAGCGCCAACACCCGCTCGCATGACGCCAGGTCGATCGCCGGATTGATAATGACCCGCACGCCTGCCGCCGCGGCCCGCTCGATCACCGCCTCGCGGTCAGCGTCGAACTGGTGCAGGTCGAGGTGGCAGTGGGTGTCGATCACGCGATGCCCGCGATTTTCAGCCCATCCGCCAGGATCGCAGGCACCAGGTCGCCGTGCGTCGTCTCGCAGTACACGCGAATCAGCGGCTCGGTGCCGGAGAAACGGACGAGCAGCCAGCCGCCATCTTCCAGCGAGAACTTGTAGCCGTCGGTCGTGTCCTTGCCGGTGACTTGCAGACCGGCAATCTCTGCGGGCTGTGCCCGGTCGAGCCGTTCACGCGCGGCCTGCTTCAGGGCATTGTCCGTCAGCCGGGTGTCGATGCGGTCGTAGTAGTGCGGGCCGCCCACCATGTCGAACAGCATGGTCAGCAGCTCGGTCGGCTTTTTGCCTGTCCGGCACAGCAGGTCGAGCAGGTACAGATTGCCCAGGATACCGTCGCGCTCCGGCACGTGCCCGCGGAAGGCATAGCCGCCGCTCTCCTCGCCGCCGATGAGGCCGTCGTGCTCCACCATTGCGGGCGCAATGTACTTGAAGCCCACGCCCGTGTGTACGACGGGCACGCCGTACCGTTTGCCGAGCTTGTCGAGCATGGAGGTCGTGCTGAGCGACTTGATGATGGGCCCGCGCTCCCCGCGCACCTCCAGCAGATACATCGCGAGCAGCGCGTACACCCGCAACTGGTCCACGAACGCGCCGTTCTCGTCGCCCATGCCGCAGCGGTCCGCGTCGCCGTCCAGGATGCAGACGACATCCGCGCCCAGCTCGCGCGCCTTCGCCAGCCCGGCGTCCACGTTCGGGGGAATCGGCTCAGGCCGCTTCATCTCCGGGAAGACGGGATTGCGCTCGGCATGGTATTCGATGACGCGCGTCTTGCCGCCGCCCACGAAGCGTGAGATGTAGCCCGCACCGTTGCCCCACATGTTGTCCACCAACACGGTGAAGCCCGCATCCTGGAGCCGCTGCACATCCACGAGCGAGCGGATGCGCGCATCGTAGTTCGGGATCGGGTCATATGCGCGAAGCAGGCCGGCCTTCTGCGCCTTGTCAAAGTCCATGCGCTGCACGCCCGCGACCGTGGCCGGGATGCGCGCCTCGATGGCCTTTAGGCCGGCCGGGTCGATCGCGCCGCCGTTGAAGTCGCGCACCTTGAAGCCGTTGTCGGTCGGCGGGTTGTGGCTGGCGGTGATATTGATGGCGCCCAGCGCGTGCACGTCGGTGACGCCGAACGACAGAACGGGCGTCGGCACGCCGCCGCCCGCGAAGTGCACGGGGATGCCGTTGCCGGCCAGCACCTCGGCCGCGGCCGCCGCGAAATCCTCGGACTGGAATCGCTTGTCGCCGCCGATGACCGCGCCGCGCTGCGCCGCGTCCGCATAGGTCGCCTTGAGATAGTCCGCAAAGCCCTGGGCGCACCGCCGCACGTTGTCGAAGGTGTAGGTGTCGGCCATGCGCGCGCGCCAACCGTCCGTCCCGAATACGATGTCGCTCGCCAACTTACTGCTCATCTGCTCACCACCCATCTGCTCATCCTATATGCGGCGTGTGATTGCCCTGCTGTCGCAGCCGCGCCAGGTCCGCCTCCACCATGATGCGCACCAGGTCATTAAACGTCACCGACGGCTGCCAGCCCAGCACCCGATGGGCCTTGCCCGCATCACCGACCAGCAGGTCCACCTCGGCAGGCCGGTAGAACTTCGGGTCCACCTTGACGTATTGCTCCCAATTCAGGCCCACACAGGCGAACGCGGCCTGGCAAAACTCGCGCACCGAGTGGGTCTCGCCCGTCGCGACCACGTAGTCATCCGGGCGGTCCTGCTGGAGCATCAGCCACATCGCGCGCACGTAATCGGGTGCGTAACCCCAGTCGCGCTGCGCATCGAGGTTGCCCAACAGCAGCTCATCCTGCAAGCCGAGCTTGATGCGCGCGGCCGCGTTGCTGATCTTGTGGGTTACGAACTCCAGCCCGCGGCGCGGGGATTCGTGGTTGAACAGGATGCCGGAGCAGGCGAACAGGTTGTAGCTCTCGCGGTAGTTGACCGTGATCCAGTGACCGTACACCTTCGCCGCGCCGTACGGGCTGCGCGGGTAAAACGGCGTCGTCTCGCGCTGCGGCGTCTCCTGCACCTTGCCGAACATCTCCGAGCTGGAGGCCTGGTAGAAGCGGATGTGACGATCGACGATGCGGATGGCATCCAGCATCCGCGTCACCCCGATGGCCGTGAACTCACCGGTGAGCACGGGTTGGGTGAAGCTCGTCGGCACGAAACTCTGTGCGGCAAGATTATAGACTTCATCGGGCCGGTACTGCTGTAGGAGATTGATCAGGCTGACCTGATCGAGCAGGTCACCCTGCACGATCTCGATCCGATCCTGGATATGGCGAATCCGGTCAAAGTTGATGGTGCTGGTGCGCCGCACCATCCCGATGACATCATAACCCTTGTCCAGCAGAAACTCAGCCAGGTAGGAACCATCCTGGCCGGTGACGCCGGTGACTAACGCTGTCGGCATGCCTGACCTTTCGAATTAACGCGTCACGCGCAAGCCCAGCGGCGTCGGGTCGCTGGCACCCGTCCGCAGCTGCTCGCGCCAGTAGTCGAGCACATCCCGTATGCTCTGGTCAAAGGGAATCACCGGCTGCCAGCCCGTCCGCTGGCGCAGCCGCGTGCAATCCGCTATCACGAGGGGGACATCGACCGCGCGCATGCGCGCCGGGTCCTGCTCCACCTCAACCTCGACGCCGGACGCCGCGATGAGCGTCTCCAGAAGCTGGCGGACGGTGTGCGCCCGGCCCGCGCCCAGATTGTAGACCTCGCCCGGCTCGCCCTGGGTCAGGGCCAACACATACCCTACGACGATGTCGCGCACATCGCTGAAGTCCCGCGCCACATCGAGCGCGCCGACGCTGATGCGCGGGGGCCGCAGCCCCGCCTCGATTTCCGCCACCTGCGCGGCAAAGTCCGGCGCGACGAAGCCCTGGCGCTGGCGCGGCCCGATGTGGTTGAAGGGCCGCACGCGCACCGCCTCGACGCCGTTGCTCAGCCAGTATTGCAGGCCGAGGTAGTCCTGTGCGACCTTGCTCACTGCATAGGGCGAGGTCGGGCGCAGGGGCGTCTCCTCACGGATGGGCAGTTCCGCCTCACTCACGCGGCCGTATTCCTCGCTCGAACCGACGACCAGCACCCGGCACTTCGCCCCCAACTGCGCCACGACCTCCAGCACGTTGAGCTGTGACCGGATGTTGTTTTCCAGCGTGAACCACGGGTCCTGGCGCGACAGCGACGGAATGGGCTGGGCGGCGAGGTGGAAGATGTAGTCGGGCCGGCTCTGCTCGACGATATAACGCACCACCTCCAACCGCGACAACTCGGCAGGGAACAACTGCAACCGGTCGCCCAGGTGAACGATGTTGTCCGGCTTGCCGTAGACCGTCCCGGCGACCTCCCAGTCGCCCTGCGCCAACAGGTATTCTGCCAGATGACTGCCGACAAAACCGGAAATGCCCGTAATGAGCGCCCGCAAAATGTTCCTCCGCCCCCTGCGTCTTTTGCGTCCCGTTGCGTCTTTTCTACGCCTGCTGCGTCCGTTGCGTCCGTTGCGTCTGATTGCGTCCTTGCGTCTTGCACGACCGCGACGCGCCCGCGCACATACCGCGACGTTTGTTACGTTTAAGGCAATTATACCGCATCACACGGTGAAACAAAAGAAAACAGGCTATTCATCCGTAACAGGGACTGCCCCATCACATCATAGCACAGCAGCAGAACACAAGAGACCGGATTTCCACTACACTTCACGGAAACCCGGTCTCCCCTGCTTCGACCAGAGTGGCCTGTCTGGCCGCCACACCCTTCGACTACGCAGCAGAGAAGCTGGCTGCTGCGCTCAGGATGCTGGCGACGTGCCCTTACAGGCCGGCGGCCTTGCGCAGCGCGTCGACCTTGTCCAGGCGCTCCCAGGGCGCGTCGATGTCATTGCGGCCGAAGTGGCCGTAGGCCGCGGTCGCCTGGTAGATCGGGCGGCGCAGGTTCAGGTCACGGATGATGGCCGCGGGGCGCAGGTCGAAGTTGTCGTGGATAAGCTGGACGATGCGCTCATCGCTGATCTTGCCCGTGCCGTAGGTCTCCACTGCGACGCTCAAGGGGCGGGCCACGCCGATGGCATAGCTCACCTGGATCTCCAGCCGGTCGGCCACGCCCGCCGCAACAAGATTCTTGGCGACATAGCGCATCATGTACGCAGCGGAGCGATCGACCTTCGTCGGGTCCTTGCCGGAGAACGCGCCGCCGCCGTGCCGTGCGACACCGCCGTAGGTGTCCACGATGATCTTGCGGCCCGTCAGACCGGAGTCGCCCATCGGCCCGCCGACCACGAAGCGGCCGGTCGGGTTGATGTAAATCTTGGTGTCCTTGTCCAGGTAGCCATTGGGCACGACATATTTGATGACCCGCTCGTACAGGTCGGCCTCGATCTTCGAGTGCTCGACATCGGGGCTGTGCTGCGTCGAGATGACGATGGTGTCCACGCGCGCAGGCCTGCCGTTGTGATATTCGACCGTCACCTGGCTCTTGCCATCGGGCCGCAGGTAGGGCAGCGTGCCATCCTTGCGGACGTGGCTGAGTCGCTTGCACAGCTTGTGCGCCAGATCGATGGAGAGCGGCATGTAGCTCTCGGTCTCGTTGCATGCAAACCCGATCATCATGCCCTGGTCGCCCGCGCCGATGGCCTCGATCTGCTCATCGGTCATCTCGCCCTTCTTGGCTTCCAGCGCCTTGTCGACGCCGAGCGCAATGTCCGGGCTCTGTTCCTTGATGCTGACGATGACGCCGCAGGTGTCGGCATCGAAGCCGAATTTCGCGCGCGTGTAGCCGATGTCGCGCACGACGTTGCGCACCAGCGAGGGGATATCCACGTAGGTGCTGGTGGTAATCTCGCCCATGACCAGGATGAGGCCTGTCGTCGTCGACACCTCGCACGCCACGCGCGCATCCGGGTCATCCTTGATGATGGCATCGAGGACGGCATCCGAGATTTGATCGCAGATTTTGTCCGGATGCCCCTCGGTCACCGACTCCGAGGTAAAATAGAACTTGGGTGAACTTGCGAATGTTGTTGTCACAGCCACTGCTCCTTTAGGTTACAGGTTCGAAGGTTGCAGGTTGCAGGTTTTTGGACTGAGAAGTTACTGGTTCATAGGCAAAGCAAACCTGTAACCTGTGAACCTTCAACCTGCAACCCACACCGGTCACGTCCCCATCCGCCATTCGTTCAGGTAGGCTTCCTGCTCGGGGGTCAGCACGTCGATGTTGACGCCCATCGCGGCCAGCTTGAGGCGGGCAATCTCGTTGTCGATCTCCTGCGGGACGCTGTAGACGGTGTGCGCGAGGCTGGCATGGTTCTTGACCATGTACTCCGCGGCCAGCGCCTGGTTGGCAAAGCTCATGTCCATCACCGCGCTGGGGTGGCCCTCTGCTGCAGCCAGGTTGACCAGCCGGCCCTCGCCGGCCAGGTAGAGGCGGCGGCCATCGGCCAGGATGTACTCATCCAGGAATTCGCGGACGCGGCGGACCTCGACGGCCATCTCTTCCAGCGCGGGGATGTTGATCTCGACGTTGAAGTGGCCGGAGTTGGACATGATCGCGCCGCTCTTCATCGCCTCGAAGTGGTGCTTGTCCAGCACGTTGATGTCGCCGGTCGCGGTGATGAAGATGTCGCCCTGGGGCGCAGCCTCGGCCATCGGCATGACCCGGAAGCCGTCCATCGTGGCCTCGAGCGCCTTGAGCGGGTCGATTTCGGTCACGATGACATCAGCGCCCAGGCCCTTGGCGCGCAGCCCGATGCCGCGGCTGCACCAGCCGTACCCGGCCACGACCACCTTCTTGCCGGCGATGAGCACGTTGGTCGCGCGGATGACGCCGTCCATGGTGCTCTGGCCCGTGCCATAGCGGTTGTCGAACAGGTGCTTGGTCATTGCGTCGTTGACCGCGACCACG
Organism: Chloroflexota bacterium; assembly: GCA_029555885.1. The sequence goes on from JAKPQT010000744.1 coordinate 23,666, forward strand.
GGGAACATCAGCTCGCCATCGTGCGCCATCGCGCGCAGGCGGATGACGCCGGTGGTGGTTTCCTCGGTGCCGCCGATGATGCCGTCGAGCAGCTCGCGGCGCTCCTTGTGCAGCGTGCTGACCAGGTCCGCGCCGTCGTCCATGGTGATGTGGGGCTTGAAATCGAGCGCGGCCTTGATGTGCTGGTAGTAGGTCGCGTTGTCTTCACCCTTGATCGCGTAGACGGGCATCTCGTAATGGGCGACGAGCGTGGCAGCAATGTCATCCTGGGTCGAGAGCGGGTTGGACGCGGTCAGCACCACGTCTGCGCCGCCGGTCTGCAGGACGCGCATCAGGTTGGCCGTCTCGCTCGTGACGTGCAGACACGCGGAAATGCGCAAGCCGTCCAGCGGCCGCTCTTTAGCGAACCGCGCTTCGATCAGGTCGAGCACCGGCATCTCGCGCGCGGCCCACTGCATGCGGAACCGGCCCTTGTCTGCCAGGCGGATGTCCTTGATGTCGTAGTTAGTGCTCACTCGGTTGAAACTCCTTTTATTGGGTTGCAGGTTGCAGGTTAGAAAGTTGAAAGTTGACGTGGCCGTTACGAACCTTCAACATTCAACCTGCCAACCTGTAACATATCACTCAGCTCCGGCGCATCCCCGAAATACTCGCGGTAACGCGCCACGAACTCTGGCACCGTGTAACGGTGGTTCATCGTCCCTATCTGCTCGAGGCAGTAGGTCGCGGCCAGCGCGCCGATGCGCGCGGTGGTCTCCCACGAGTAGCCGCGCACCAGGCCGGTCAACAGGCCGCCGCGGAACGCGTCACCGACACCGGTCGGGTCCACGATGTGCGCCGCGGGCGCGATGGGCGCATCCACGCGGCGGTCACGCGACATGAAGGTGGAGCCGTCCGGGCCGCGGGTGACGACCAGCAGCTTGACGCACGCGAGGATGCCGGCCTCATCCAGCCCGGTCTTCGATTTGATGAGCTCCAGCTCGTAGTCGTTGACCGTCAGCGCATAGGCCCCTTGCATCCCGGCCAGCACCTGCTCGCCGCTGAGCCGGGCCAGCTGCTGGCTGGGGTCGAAGATGAAGCGCAGGCCCAGGTCGCGACACTCAGCGCAGTTGCGCAGCATCCCTTCGGGATCGTGCGGCGAGATGATGACATAGTCCACGTCGCGCGGGTCCAGCCCGCGGTAGGTCAGCTCGCGGCCCCGGCTCATCGCGCCCGCATGGAACCCGGCAATCTGGTTCTGCTCCAGATCGGTGATGACGGTGAACGTGGCGGTGAACTCGTCGGGGTAGGCGATGACGAGCGCGGTATCGATGCCCTGAAGTTCCAGCCACGCGCGGTACTCCGCGAAGTCCTGGCCGACCGTGCCCATCAGCCGCGGGCGCTCGCCGAGGAGCGCCATCGTGTATGCGATGTTCGGGCCGATGCCGCCGCGGCTCATCTGCTTCTCTTCGACCAGGAAGCTCACGCTGAGCTTGCCGGCCTCGGGCAGGATGTGTTCCAGGAACCGGCCGGGATATTTCATGATATAGTCGGTTGCGATGGAACCGGTGACGATTACGGACATGACATTTCCTTTGAACGTCGGTAGCTAGAAGCTGGAAGCTGGAAGCTAGAAGCTGGAAGCTAGAAGCTGGAAGCTAGAAGCTGGAAGCTAGAAGCTGGAAGCTAGAAGCTGGAAGCTAGAAGCTGGAAGCTAGAAGCTGGAAGCTGGAAGCTGGAAGCTACCGGTATGGTTCTACGTGCTGTTCGACGACAGCCTGCAGAAAGCGGTTGAGTTGTTTTCCCAACGAGCTACATCTTTCCGAAAGCACTTCATGAGCCTCGGCATTGAGGTTCCCGGTAGCATGTAACATATCCAGATGGACTCGAGTTTCGTCGCAGGATGCCAACGCCATGGTCAGAAAGTGCACGTACTCGTTGCCATAGCGCCGGCGGCCGAACCCTTCGGCAATATTGGCTGGAACGCTCTTGGCCGATCGACGGATCTGCGAACCTACCTCGTACAGCTCATACTTCGGCAGGCCCATCGACATCCTGTGAATCTCAACTGCGACCTCGAAGGCTAGCTGGTACACCTCGAGATCGCGATAGCTCTTCACCACCACTCTTTCGACCATGCCAGCTCTCCCTGACGAACGATTCTCAGCTTCTAGCTTCTAGCTTCCAGCTTCCAGCTTCCCGTATCCGTCGCTCTGCCAGCCGGCAGTATTCCTCGGACAGCTCGTAGCCGACGTAATGCCGGCCGGTCAGGACCGCGGCGACGGCGGTCGAGCCGGAGCCCATGAACGGGTCGAGCACCAGGTCGCCGGGCTGTGTGTAGAGCAGCAGCAACCGTCGCGGGAGCTCCTCCGGGAAGGGCGCGGGGTGCGCCACGCCCGTCTCGGTGGTCATCTCCCAGACCGAATCGCCCGGCTCCGTCGCCTGGCCCCACACCGCGCGGGCTATGGACTCGGCAATCCACTCGTCGTCCTTGCCGCGACGCCGCGCGTCGGCCAGCTTCTCGGCAATCTTGCGCTCCAGGTCCTTGAGCCGGTCCTCGGGCCGCCACACGCTGCGCGTCCAGGACACGAACTCGTTGCCCGTGATGCCCGTGAGACCGCCGTCCACCAGCTTGAGCTGCGCCTTGCTCCACACGGTGATGTACTCGTGGACATCCCGCAGGATCGGGTTGGACGAACGGGCAAAGCTGCCCCAGGCCGTCGAGATGCCGGCGGACGCCCCCTTGTCCCAGATGATATGCCCCCGGTGCAGCCAGTGGCACGGGCTCGTGCGCAACTGCTCGTCAATCAGGCTGACCAGCGAGAGGTACGGCTTGCGGTCGGTGTTGGCGACGTTGATGCACAGGCGGCCGCCCGGCGCCAGCACCCGGTAGCATTCCCGCCACACGGCGTCGAGCAGCGCGAGATACTCTGCCAGCCCCAGGTCGTCGTTGTGATCCGTGTAGTCCTTCGCCACGTTATACGGCGGCGAGGTCACGACCAACTGCACGACGCCATCGGGCACGCCGGACATCTGCCGCGCATCCGCACAGAAAATCGTATCGAGATAAGGCCGGGTTATCTCGTCAGGCCCCGTGTCAGACGCCATGTGGCTCTATCCTCGCATCGTCACAACAATAATGCCGCGGCGGAACGCCATCGGTTTATCCGTTTGGAAGCGCAGCGACATCCGTTGCATTGCCCGCAACCCGCCGCGCAGCTGCAGCCCGCCGCGCAGCCGCGGCCTCCACCGCCTGCCGCAGGCTCTGCTCGAAGGGCGGATAGCAGATGCCTTCCTCGGTGATGATGCCGGTCAGATAGCGGGCCGGGGTGACATCGAAGGCCGGGTTGTATACCGCGACGCCCTCCGGGGCGATGCGCTCGCTGCCGACCTGCGTCACTTCCTCTGCGGCGCGTTCTTCGATGGGAATCAGGTCGCCGTGCGCGAGCGAGAGGTCAATGGTCGGCGTGGGCACCACGGCAAAGCAGGGGATGTGGTTCTCCTTCGCGATGACGGCCAGCTTGTATGAGCCGATCTTGTTTGCCACATCGCCGTTTGCGGCCACCCGGTCCGCGCCGTAGAGCACGACATCGACCCGGCCCAGCCGCATGAGCATCCCCGCGGCGTTGTCCGCGATGAGCGTCATGGGGATGCCGTCCTGCGTGAGCTCCCACGCGGTCAGCCGGGCCCCTTGCAGCCGCGGACGCGTCTCGTCCACCCAGACGTGCACCCGCTTGCCCTGTTCCACCGCCGCGCGCACCACGCCGAGCGTCGTGCCGTAGTCCACGGTCGCGAGCGCGCCCGCATTGCAGTGGGTCAGGATATTCGCGCCCTCCGGCACGACCGCCGCACCGAACGCGCCCATCCGCCGGTTGATTTCGACATCTTCGTCCGCGATGTGCTGCGCCTCCGCGACGATGGCCGAGCGCAGGTCGTCGGGGTTGGGCAGCACAGTGTGCCGCGCAAGGTCCATGATGCGCGCGGTCGCCCAGCTCAGGTTGACCGCGGTGGGCCGGGCCGCATCGAGCACGGCCTGGGCCGCCGCCAGGTCGATGAGCAGGCTGTCGCGGTCGCGCGCCGGGCTTTGCAGCGCGGCGAGCGCCATGCCGAACCCACCCGCCGCACCGATGGCCGGCGCGCCGCGGACGACCATGTCGGTGATGGCCTGCGCGACGGTGCGGTAATCGGTGTATGACAAAACCTCGTATTGCAGCGGCAGGATCCGCTGGTCAATCATCTTGAGCCGGTTATCTTCCCACCACAGGGTGCGCGGCATGGTGTTCTTCCCTCCCGAGAAAACGGGTTTCTTGTGCGAAGCTGCGCTTCGCCCGGAAACCCGGTTTCTAACTCGGAAATAAAAAAGCCCTCCGGGAGGAGGGCACAGCGCGAGCGTTGTTCCGACCTCTCATCTTTCAGCACTGGGTTTGCGGCGCATGTCGCAAACACGCTGACGGACTTGGCACCAGCCTGGACCGGCGGCACAAACCCCTGCGCTTTGCACTCTGTCCGTTGCACGCTTCACATTCTGCGTGCCCGGGGCTCAGCGTATAGGTTTGCGCAACCATGATCCGGGACTCCAGGTGGTTGCCGGGGGCTCATCGGGCCGTTCCCTCCCCCCCTCTGGATGAGTTGTCCAGTTGCCAGTTTGTTAATCCGCATAAAAACGGATGCAACGCCGTGCAAATCATACGGCAAGTGATAAGTCTAGCATAGGAGCAGGCTCGTGTCAAAAATGCGAGCCTGTTCAGCTCCCGAACGACGCGAGCGCGCGGCGGAGGCGCTCCTCCACGTCCGTGATATCGCGCGGCAGCGCCTGGACCGCGCGCTGCGCCTCGACGATGCTGTAGCCCAGCGCGGTCAGCGCGTCGATGACCGCGGCGTCCGCCTCGGTGATGGCGGCCAGCCCCTCGGACACCTCGCCCGCGCCGATCTTGTCCTTCAGCTCCAGGACGATCTTCTGCGCGGTCTTCTTGCCGATGCCCGGCACGCGCGCCAGCAGCTCCGGGTGTTCCTGGCCGATCGCGAGACGCAGCGCGTCCGGGGCCATGAACGAGAGCACGGAGAGGGCCAGCCTCGGCCCCACGCCCTGCACGCGCATCAGATTCTCGAACAGGCCGAGCTCCTCTTCGCTGCCGAAGCCGACGAGCGTGAGGTCGTCCTCGCGCACGATCAGGTGCGTGTAGAGGACGATCTCCTCGCCGGGCCGCGCCATCGCCAGCGTCGGCTGCGGGCAGAGTACGCGAATGCCGATGCCGCCAAGCATGACGATCAGGGCTTCGCTCGACTTGCTGTGGACCCGGCCTTCGATGATGGCAATCACGGCAGCCTCTCGCTATTCTTCGGCCAGCCGGCGGAGCCGCTGGCTGTGCAGGTGACAGATGGCGACGGCCACGGCATCCGCCGCGTCATCGGGCCGCGGGATGTCCGTCAGCCCCAACATCAGCCGCACCATCTCCTGCATCTGCTGCTTGTCCGCGCGGCCATAGCCGACGAGCGCCTGCTTGACCTCCGCAGGCTTGTACTCGTAGACCGGCAGGCCGGCCTGCGCGGCGGCGAGCAGCACCACCCCCCGCGCCTGCCCGACGGTCAGCGCGGTCGTGACGTTACGGTTGAAGAACAGCTCCTCGACGGCCACCGCGGCCGGCGCGGCCTCGCGCAGGAGCGCGCTGACCTCGTCGTAGAGCTGGTGCAGGCGCTCAGGCATCGGGGTGCGTGCGGGCGTCTGGATGACGCCGTAGCGGACAAGATAAACCTCGCCCGCAGCGTCCTCGCCCACCAGGCCGAAGCCGGTCGTCGCGGTGCCTGGGTCAATGCCCAGGACAATCAAGCGAGACTCCACGTGGTCAGGCCAGTTGGGCCAGCGCCTCGTCGGAAATCTCAAGGTTGGTGTAAACCTTGCTGGTATCGTCGAGCTCTTCGAGGGCTTCCACCAGGTTCAACACCTGGAGGGTATCCGCGGGGCTGAGCGAAATCATCGTCTTCGGCTGCATGGTCAGCTCGGCGGATTCGATCTTGTAGCGCGCATCCTCGAAGGCCTGGCGCACGGTCTGCAGGTCGGACGGCTGCGTGTAAATCTCTGCGGTCTCCTCACCGAACTGCACATCCTCGGCTCCGGCCTCCAGCGCCAGCTCAAAGACCTTGTCCTCGTCCTTGCCTTCCATCGAGATGGCGATATAGCCCTTGGAGTCGAAGAGCCAGCCGACGCTGCCCGACTCGCCCATGCTGCCGCCCCCGCGCGTCAGCACGCGGCGAATCTCAGACACGGTGCGGTTCTTGTTGTCGGTAACGGCCTCCATGAGAATGGCGACCCCGTGCGGACCGTAGCCCTCGTAGGTGACCTCTTCGAGCTGGCCGCCTTCGGAATCCAGCCCGGCCCCGCGCTTGATGGCACGCTCGATGTTCTCTTTCGGCATATTCTCGGCGCGCGCCTTTTCGACGATCAGCCGCAGCCGGAAGTTGAAGTTCGTGTCAGGGCCCTGACGCGCGGCAAGCTGGATTTCGCGCGCGAGCTTGGTGAACATCTGCCCGCGCTTGGCATCGGCCGCGCCCTTCTTGCGCTTGATGGTAGCCCATTTTGAATGTCCAGACATAGTGCCCCCTCTAAAATGGCATCGTAGATACGTGCCTGCGGCACGTATCTACCGGCTTTACGATTGGTGTCTATCCGAAAAGGCGTAGTATAGCCCCTATAGGCGTCCTGACGGGCACAAGGCCCTAGACTACGAGTTGTCGGCTAGAGACTTAGCTCAAGCCGACCGGTCTAGGACGGCCTTCATAAACGCTTTGAACAGCGGATGCGGGCGGTTCGGCCGCGAGCGGAACTCCGGATGGAACTGCGTGCCGAGCATCCACGGATGCAGGCTGCGATCCAGCTCCGCGATTTCGACCAGCCGGCCATCGGGCGACAGCCCGGAAAAGCATAAGCCCGCCTGGTTCGCCGGCCCGCGGTAGCGATTGTTGAACTCCCACCGGTGGCGATGGCGCTCGCGCACGGCATCCTCCGGCGCGTAGGACTCCGCGGCCAGCGACCCAGGCGTGAGCACGCACGGCCACAGGCCCAGCCGCATCGTCCCGCCCATATCCTCGATGCCCTCCTGATCCGGCATGAGGCTGATGACGGGATGTGGCGTCTTAGGATTGAACTCGGTGCTGTTTGCCTCCGCATGGCCGAGCACATTGCGGACGAACTCGATGCACAGGACCTGCATCCCCAGGCAGAGGCCGAAATATGGGATGCGGTTCTCCCGGGCGTAGCGCGCGTCGTTGATCTTGCCCTGGACCCCGCGCTCACCGAAGCCGCCGGGCACGATGATGCCGTCGATGCCCGCCAGCCGGTCGATGCCGCCCGGCCGTTCCAGCGATTCGGAGTGCACCCATTCGATCTCGAGGTCGCGATCCCACGCCCACGCCGCGTGACGGAGCGCCTCGCGCACGCTCATGTACGCGTCTTCCAGCTCGACGTACTTGCCGACCAGCGCCACCTTCACGGTGGGCTTGGGCTTCTCGATTTGTGCCACCAGGCCGCGCCACTCGGCCAGGTCCGGGCCGGTCGTGTTCAGTTCCAGCCGCTCCGCGATGAAATCCGCCACGCCCTCGTCTTCAAGCATCAGCGGCACTTCGTAGATGCTGGACGCGGTGTATGCGGGGACGACCGCGCGGCGCTCCACGTCGGTGAACAGCGCAATCTTCTCGCGCACGCTCTGGCTCACCTCGACGTCCGACCGGCAGACGATCATGTCCGGCTGGATGCCGATGCTGCGCAGCTCGCGCACGCTGTGCTGGGTCGGCTTGGTCTTGAGCTCGTTCGAGCCGGACAGCCACGGCAGCAACGTGACGTGGATATAGAAGGTCTTGGCCCGGCCCACATCCTTGCGCATCTGGCGGATGGCTTCGAGGAAGGGCTGGCTTTCGATGTCGCCCACCGTCCCGCCGACTTCCACGATGACCACATCGGGGTCGCCGTGCCGCGCGGCGTCCTGGATGTGCCGCTTGATCTCGTTGGTCACATGCGGGATGACCTGGATAGTCCCGCCGAGGTAATCCCCGTGGCGCTCGCGTGCCAGCACGCTGCTGTAGATCTGGCCGGTCGTGACGTTGTTGGCCTTGAGCAGGTTCTCATCGATGAACCGCTCGTAGTGGCCCAGGTCGAGGTCGGTCTCCGCGCCGTCGTCGGTGACGAACACCTCGCCATGCTGGTACGGCGACATGGTGCCCGGATCGACGTTCAGGTAGGGGTCGAGCTTCTGGATGGAGACGCGCACCCCGCGGCTCTTGAGCAGCCGGCCCACGGAAGCAGCGGTCACACCCTTGCCCAGCCCGCTGACCACGCCGCCCGTCACAAAAATGTAGGCTGTCACATTGGCTCCGTGTGTTAATCAAAAAGGAGACACGGACATAACATCCGTGTCTCCAGCGCGCTAAACGAAGTTCCGGCGCAATGTCGGAAACTTGAGAATCATCCGCAGCGAGATGGCTGCCTGGCGAATGCCTTGCGAGTGCATAGCGTGGAGAATATACCACAAAACGCCGGAATCACCAACAAAACAGCAACCCGCATTTCCACCACGCGACATGCATGACTGACACCACGAACCAGCCTGGAACTCCCCCGTGCCTGCGTAATGAGCGTAATCCATAGTGCAGGATATCGTGGCTCTTGTCACCAACCTGATTTGCATCATATACCGCTGAACGAAATGCGATTATCATTGGAAGGGATCAGCCTACCTATGTGCTGATCGGTGCGGTCACTGTAGCCCGCGCGTGCAGCTTCTCATCATGCCCTCAGGCGGCTCCTTACTCTTGATCGCTTCAGCACCCTATTCCATCGGAACCGGGTTTGGACGCAAACTCGGTGAAGGAGCTTCTGATGCTGCAACGTGCCAGACCCATCCTGAGCGTGATGTGCGTCATCCTCCCCTTGGCGGCGTTAGCCCTGATCCTGCAGGGCCAACACGCCGACTCTGCTGCGTCCACGCAGCTTTTCGTTTCCAAGCTGCCGACGCCGACCCCGGCGGCCACCGCCACGCCGGCCGTGCCCGGTTTGTTCATCTCGCCGCTCAGCACGCCGGCCGGCATGACGATCCAGGCTCGCTTGCCGTTGGTTCATCTACATCCCACCCCAACGCCGACTCCCACGCCGCCCCCAATCCAGTATGGCTGGAAGGGAGTCGGCCACACCAGTGAGGCTGCTGCGTTGGGGGCCAGTAATGACCCCACCAACAATTTCTGGGGCATCGATCCCGACTGGTGGTTTGACTGGAGCTCTAGCGGGGTAACTCGGGCGGCTGATGCCAGCGCGGAGGAGCTCCTGAGCCAGATGGCTGTCAGACTAGCAGATCCGGAATTCGTGCCGACCATTTGGTGCACGTCGGATACTGCGGGCGCTGTGTCACCGGCGGACATCGGAACTCTGGCCGGTCAGCACAGGGGCCGCGTCTGGCTGATGTTCAATGAGCCGGATAACGACGGCCACTCTGACAGTTGTGGGTTCTACATTAAAGGAAACCTTGATCATTCCCACTACTACACCAATCAAGACTGGTTAGGCTTAGGCATCTATCTCGCGGACGAGTATGCAAAGTATGCCACCGCTATTCTGAATGCCGATCCCACGGCCCGCATTTTCACGTTTGCCACTATGCAACTACCCATGCCCACCCTCACGGTTCTGAACAATCCCAATGATGCGTATAGGCAAAGGGCCTTACCGATCTGGCAGGGTTTCCTCAGTAGAATGGTGAGTGAACACTCGGAAATACCTATTGACGGCATTGTCATCCATGCCTACCCAAATAGCTTCAGCACCTACCACATCGATACTATTCCAGCCTGTCAAGGCGTACATGGAGGAATGCCTACTTGGTTTCTGGATCCACAGTGTGTAGAACGCGCTATCGAGGATGCATATCGCTTTTTTCAAGGCACTGAGAACCCCCAGCCCGGGCTGACCCAGAATAAGCCTATCTGGGTGACGGAGACAGGCGTCTTGACACAACACACTCAGTTAGCCTGGAACAGCGTCAAGACGGGTTATCAGACTCCTTTGATGAACTGGTTGACACCTCGCATGGCGCCAGCCGCGCAACCCTGCTGCGCGTGGATCAATGCGGTGGCCTGGTATAGCACCCACCGGCCTGATCACTCGGCCAGCAACTTGCTCGTGCCTACTCCGGTAGCTCCGCCCGTGCTTGGCGCTTTGACTCCGTTGGGCGTCGTCTGGCGAGACATGTCGTGTCTGAATTGTGCCTGTCCGGGGTACGATTGCATCATCTCAGGAGACGGCCAATGAAGCACGCATTCTATCGTTGTGCCACAGGGTTGGGCGTTCTTGGGCTTGCGCTAGTCCTGTTCACGTCAATCAGTGCGGCCCAGACTGACACGCCGGCCTGTCGCGAGCTGGGCATCGCTAAACTGATGCCCTCCCCTGCCTATCATGAGGATCGCACCTTGTTCAGCCGCCAGTGGAATGCCTCTGAGCGTCGCCAGGAGATACGGCGCAGCCAGGACGGCGGCCTGACCTGGGAGCTGGTCCTGAGCGATCCCTGGATATTCCACGTGGCGCTCTCCCCCGCCTTTGGCTCAGACCAGACCGTCCTGGCCCTGGTGGATGTGGGGGCCGCGGTGTCGCACGACGGGGGCCAGACCTGGCGCGACCTGACCTTACCAGGCGCTGCTACGTCTGACAGCAACGCCGTCATCACCGCCGGCGGGACCTGGTTCGTGCGCCTGCATGCGGGGCGTCCCGGCGGCTACGACCCGCTGCGCGAGGGGGTCTTCGTCTCCACGGATGAAGGCGTCACCTGGCGGCAGCTCTACAGCGGCAAGGTCTACGCGCTGGCCGCCTCGCCGCTGTACGAACAGGACCAAACCCTCTTCATCTCGCCCGGCGGCTACAAGGCCAACTACGGCATCTATCGTTCCACCGACGGTGGCGTAACCTGGCATGAAAGCAACACCGGCCTGGCCTGGGGCGGTGAGTATCACGTCGGCACGATCGCCTTCTCATCGGCCTATGCCCAGGATCAGACGATCTATGTGAGGTCCAATTCGTTGCTTCATCGTTCGGCTGACGCAGGTGTGAGCTGGCAACACATCGTGGTCGGTGAAGCAGCGCACGGGTATGATTTGATACAAGACTTCGTGCTCTCCCCGCGCTACCCGACGGATCACACGCTGTGGATTCACGGCGGACAGTACGGCTTCGCTGTTTCCCGGGATGCGGGCGCGACCTGGCAGCCGCTCTCGCAGCCGATTATTCCGCTGGTTGCGCTGGATGACTGCGTGGGGACGAACTGCACGCCCACCATCGTGGGCCGCTATCACAACAATTCGATGCTATACAAGTCCTACAACTACGGCCAGACGTGGCAGTGC
>JAKPQT010000005.1 GCA_029555885.1 Chloroflexota bacterium
CGGGCTGGCCGCAGCCGGCGGTGTCGTTGCGGCTGTGGGGACGCCAGCCCCGAGCCGGACGGCGGCGCGCACATCGGCCTCCCGGATGCGGCCGGTGCGGCCTGTGCCGCGCAGCCTACCCTCTTGCAATGCGCGGGCCCAGTCCAACCCGAGTTCGTGAGCGATCCGCCGAGCGCGCGGACTGATGGCCGGCGCCTGTTGCTCTTCCCGCTGGGGCGGCATGGCTGTGGGCGTGACGGGCAGCGTGCCCGGGGTCACAGACTGCGCCGCAGCAAGCGCCTCCTGGCCTGCGCCTTGACTCTCCGGAGGCGTTTCACCGGGGCCCAGCAGGTAGCCCAACACCGTGCCAACGGGCACTTCCTGGCCGGGCGGCGGCGCGCCGGCGGGGATGTACAATGTCCCACTCTCCAGCGCCTCCACCTCCTGCGTCGCCTTATCCCCTTCCACAGTGAACAGGAGTTCACCGGCCTCGACCGTCTCGCCGTCGGCCTTAAGCCATTGTCCCAGGCTGCCGGACTCCATATTCCAGCCCAGGCGAGGCATCACGATCTCAAAGGGCATGCTTGTCTCCTGTCACTCAGCCAGCAGCTCACGCACGGCCTCGACGATGCGCGGGACCGTCGGCACCATTGGCTCATACAGGGCCGGACTGTACGGGGCCGGGGCAAACAGGCCGTTCAGGCGCCTGACCGGCGCATCCAGATCGTCGAAAGCCTGCTCCATGACCTGGGTGGCGATCTCCGCGCCCACGCCACAGGGCGCGAAGTCTTCGTCCACGATCAGGAGGCGGCCCGTCTTATGCACGGAACGGAGCACCGTGCCAATATCCAACGGCGCCAGAGTCCGCGGGTCAATGACCTCGGCGGAGACGCCTTCCTGTGCCAGGATATCGGCGGCCTGAAGCGCCTGTTGGACGGAGTAGGCGATCCCCACCACTGTCACGTCGGTTCCCTCGCGTGCCACGCAGGCCTGGCCGAATGGCAGCAGATATTCGCCCTCGGGCACGGGACCCTTGAGGGTGAGCAGATTCTTGTGCTCCAGGAACAGCACGGGGTCCTTGGAACGCAGGGCCATGGCGAGCAGGCCCTTGGCATCGGCCGGCGTCGCAGGCACAGCGACTCGAAAGCCAGGGATATGCATGAAGAAGGGATAGTAGTTGCCAGAATGGTGTGCCGCGTTTGACGGTGCGACCCCGATGCATCCGCGCAGGATGATGGGCATCTGGAGACGTCCCATGCTCATCCACTGGAGTTTAGCCATCTGGTTGAACATATCGCCGAACGCATCAGCCAGGAAGTCAATGAACATAAAGTCCACAATGGGCCGAGAGCCGGTGGCGGCCGCGCCGATGCAGACCGCAGTGAAGCCCCGTTCGCTGATGGGTGTGTCTCTCAGCCGTTCCGGCCCGTACAGGTCAAACAGGCCCACTGTGGTGTTGAAATTGCCGCCGCGAGCTCCGATGCCCTCTCCGACGACGAAAATCGAGCCATCCCGTGCCATCCCAGCTGCAAGGGCCTCCCGCGCGGCCTCGACGAAGGTCAATTGGCGGGATGTCGCGGCCGGGTCACCGTTGGGGTGTGGTTCGAGGATGGTCGCCGGCTCACTGTAGACATGCGCAGTGACTGTGCTCGCATCGGGCATCGGGCTCTGCTCGGCAAAGGCCGCGGCTTCCTCAGCAACGCCGCGCGCCTCGGCGTCCAGTGCATCGAGTTCAGCCTCACCCGCAATGCCGTGCTCGACCAACCATGCCCGGAAGGCTCGCAGCGGATCGCGCGCCTTCCAGGCGTTGAGTTCGTCGGATGTCCGATATCCTGCATCCCGCATCCCTTCCGCATGTGCGCGCACACGATACGTCTTGCATTCGAGCAAGGTCGGTCCTGCGCCCGCGCGCGCTCTGGCGACCGCTTCCTCGGCAGCACAATAGACCGCGAGGACGTCGTTGCCATCGACCTCGACGCCCGGCAAGCCGTATGCCTGCCCGCGGCCCGCGACATGCGGGTTGGCCGTCGCTTTGTCAAAGGCGACCTCCGTGGCATAGAGATTGTTCTCGCAGACGAAAACGACGGGCAACTTCCAGGCCGCAGCCAGGTTGATTCCTTCGTGGAAGGAAGCGTTATTGACGGCCCCGTCGCCGAAGAAGGCGACGCTGACATGGCCCGTCTTCAGGAGTTGTGCTGTGTAACCTCCGCCGGCCGCAAGGGTGATGCTGGGGCCGACGATGCCGCTGGACCCCATGAAGCCGACTTCAGGCTTGAACAAGTGCATGCTGCCACCGCGTCCGCCGGAGCAACCTGTCGCCCGGCCGAGCAGTTCGGCAATGAGTTCGCGCGGCGTAATCCCCTTGGCGAGAGCGTGACCATGCCCGCGGTGGGTGCTGAACACGACGTCTTCATGTCGCAAGTGCGCGCAAACGCCCGTCGCCACAGCTTCTTCCCCGATGTAGGTATGACATCCACCGTAGATTTTGCCCGCTGCATAGAGCTTGACAAGCTGCTCTTCTGTGCGGCGGATACCGGCCATCGTCCGGTATAGGGCCAGCAATTGTACTTTGGACAAATCAGCCACGCCGGTCATCGGATTACTCCTTCAACCAATAGCACTTGCCACGCGTTACCATTTGCCTGCTGTGCCCCCGGCATTCATCGCGAGATTGCCGCCATCCATCGGGATGAGCGCGCCTGTGATCCAGCTCGACGCATCCGAGGCCAGCAGGAGAGCGAGTCCCTTGATGTCATCAGGCACACCGAGGCGTCCTGCGGGGAGGCCGCGCAGAAAGGTGCGTTCGAGATTGGGGTCTGCGGCCATGCGTTCCCGCAGGCTGGGGTTGATGACCTGGGCTGGTAGGATGGCGTTGACCCTGACACCGCGACCGGCCCACTCGGTGCTGAGCTCGCGCGTCATCTGGGCCACGCCCCCCATGCCTACGCTATAGGCGAAATTGCCCCGGCCGAGCGCCGTAATGCTGGCGAGGGAGCCGATGTTGATGATGCTGCCCTTGCCCGCGGCGAGCATTCGTTTGCCGGCTTCCTGACAGGCGCAGAATCGGGCAATGACCAGCGCATGGACGATGCGTTCGAACTGCTCAAGCGGGATCTCCTCTGGATGCGCCAGGTATCCCGGGCCGGCCACGTTGGCGAGGACATCGATTCTGCCGAACTCACGATCGAGCTGCGCGAACAATCCCTTGACCTGGGCAATGTCCGCCATGTCGCACTCCACTCCGATCGCCCTGTGCCCAAACCGGCGCGCCTCTTCGGCTGTGGCAGCCACGCCTGGGCCATTCAGATCGCTCAACAGCAGGTCGGCCCCGAATTCTGCAAACCCAAGCGCCATGGCACGGCCCATGCCCTGTGCCGCGCCGCTCACGACGGCCACGCGGCCCGTCAGATCGAAAATCGTGTCCGCCATGCTTTTTTCTCCTGTCAGCTTTACGCCAGCCAGTCCGGCAGTTCGAGGCCATAGTCTGCCGCGGTGCCTCGCAGGTTGGTCACAACGAATGGCGGCAGCGGAATGCCCTCTGCCAGCGCGCGCTGGCGGTGCTCCCACTCTTTTTCGCCGGGCAGATAGATGCGCTCTGCGCCGACGGCCAACGGCGCCTGTCGTATCTCGCTGGTCATCTGCTGCATGCGTGCGGCGAATAGTGCGGGCGGCATCATGGCGCGGACATCGATGGCGATGAAGGCATGGCCCTGGTTCGCCGGCTCAAGGCTGTCCAGCATCCAGCTTTTCACTTCGCTCATGATGCCCGCGCCCGACAGCACGGCGGTCAGGATTTCCACCAGTATTGCGAGTCCGTAACCCTTGTGGCCGGCCATGGGCTGTAGCGCGCCGCGCAGCGGGTAGCCGGTGGGGTCCGTCGTGGGCAGGCCCTCGTCGTCAACGAGCCAGGTATCCGGGATGGGCTGGTGCAGGGCTTGTGCAGCGTAGAGCTTACTGGCGGCAACCGCGCTGGTCGCGATATCGAGGAATACGGGCGGCGCGTCACCTGCGGGCGCGGCGTACGCAATCGGGTTCGTGCCCATCACCCGGCTGCGGCTGCCGGGCGCAGTGACCCCTGGGTCTACGTTGCACATGGATATCCCGATGAGACCCTGTTGGGCCGCCTGCACGGCATAATAGCCCGCTGCGCCGTAATGGCTGCTGCGCCGGACGCCGACATACGCGATCCCGCTGGCGCGCGCCTTGGCGATACACAGTGCCATGGCGCGGAAGGCAGTCGCCAACGGCATCGCATCGCAGCCGTCCACGCGCGCCCAACCCGGCCCCTCCGCTTCGATCTGCATCCTGGCGCCGGGGTGAATGCGTCCCACGCGGATGTTCTTCAGCAGCCCGCGCAGTTGCCGCGTTCCGTGGGTAAACGTGCCCCAGCTATCCGTGGTCACCAGCACATCCGCACTGACCTGGGCGTCCTCCTCGTTCAGGCCTGCTCTCAGCATCGCCTCAATGCAGAACTGCGTCAATCGGTCGGCGCTGACGTAGGTGACGGCCGGTGCTGCCGTGTCGCTCATCGATCCCTCCCAGGCTTCTCGTTCGTCCTTCAATTGGCCTGCGTTACCAGATCGTCGTACCGCCATCCATCACCACCAGGCTGCCGGTCATAAAGGATGATGCAGGTGATGCAAGGTAGACGACCAGGCCCTTGAGTTCTGCTTCTTCCCCATAGCGCTTCATCGGCGTGTTAGCAATGATGCGCTCGACAATCTCCGGGTAACGCCGGCTGGCTGCCGTTTGCGCGGTCATGATGTAGCCGGGCGCAATCGCATTGGCGCGGATGCCGTAGGGCGCCCAGTCCGAGGCCATGCCGCGCGTCAGTTGGGCGACGCCTGCCTTTGCCACGCAGTAAGGCACGTTGTGACGAGGTGTGATGTTGCTGATAATCAACGAGTTGATGGAGGCGATATTGATGATGACGCCGCCCTGACCCCGCACGATCATCTGTTGTGCCACGCGCTTCCCGAAGTAGAACATGGAAGACAGGTTGGTGTCGATCATCCGCTGCCAGCCCTCGTCGCTTTCAGCCTCCAGCGAGAGGCCGCTCGACGGCATTCCCGCGTTATTGACGAGGATATCGATCGCGCCCAGTCTCTCGGCGACCGCAGCGGTAAATGCTTCGATCTCCGCGGCCTGGGTGACATCCACCCTGCCGAAATGGGATGGGCAGCCGAGGTCGGCGATTTCCTGTGCCGTGCGCGCACCCTCCTCTTCCAGCAAGTCGCAGATTGCCACGGCTGCCCCGGCCTCGGCCAGCGCCAATGCCGCCTGTCGGCCCAGGCCGCGCGCACCGCCGGTGACGACCGCGACGCGCCCCGAGAGCTTGAAAAGGTCCAGGACACTCATGTGCTCAGCTCGCCTCCTCGCCCCAGGCGCTCGCGCCGAAAGTGGCCTGCCAATCCTTCATGAAGCCGGTCATGCGGGCATCGGTAAACGGGTGTTGATAGAGCAGCCGCATGAACTCCATGCGCATCGTACAGATATCAGTGCCTGCCTCCGCAACCTCACCGAACAGGCGAGGATAGCGGCCGCACGAGAGAATCTTCGTCTTGAACCCGTAGTTGTCGTAGATGCGGCGTATCGGAGCCACCATCTCAACCATGCCGTCAGTGGTCTGATCCAGCGGGCCGTTGAAAACGGCGACGATGTCTGCACCTGCCTTGCCGACCAGGTATGCCTGGGCGATGGAGGCGACTGCCGTTACGGCCAGGCGCAGGTCAGGGGTTTCCTGTTTGAGGCGCAGGAGCGCCTGAATCCCGGCAATGCTCATCGGCAGCTTGACGATGATGTTGGGTGCAAAAGCGTGCAACCACTTGGCTTGCCTGATGAGCGGCTCAACCTCGTGCCAGCCGATGACCTGGACGAGCAGAGGGCCCTGCCATACATCAAGAATCCGGTGCAGGGTTCCTTCTTTATCAGGTCCCGCCGCAGAAATCAGGCCCGGGTTGGTTGTGACGCCTGCCAGCAGGCCCCAGGATTGGGCCTCCAGGATCTCCCGTGGGTTTGAGCTGTCGAGAAACAAGTCCATCGGATAACTCCCTCAAAACAGGTCGGCGGCAAGTCGGCCCAGGTAAGCGACGATGTGTTCCTGGTAAGCACGATAGAAGTCAGGTGTGAGCCGGTAGAACCGGTCGCGTACGAGGAAGCGGCCTGCCGCATCGCGCCGGCCCACGAACGCGAAACTGAAATGGTGGAAGATTGCACCGCGGGCCGTGGGCTGCAGGCCCGCGGCACCGGCGGAATCGTGGCGGAGGGCTTCTACGGCCAGGGCAGAGCCACCTTCTGCGGCGCGCCGCGCATACACAAGGGCATCCTCCCACCAAAGCCGGAACAACTCGGGATCGTGTTCGGTCAGGACTTCGGCAAAGATGAGTTGCAGCATCGGTGACACTTTGAACTGCAGGAAGCCGCCTGCCGCCCGGCCGACAGCCTGGCGGGTAGCTGCGCTGAGATCATCGCCGGAATGCACATCCATGATCGTCCCGGCGTCAGCCGCAAGCCGGGCCAGGCTCGCACACCGCATCGCAAGGCCCGGCAATCCATCGGGACACGCGTAGTCGACGCCCTTCTCGATGCCGAGGTTGGGGGCGATGTGCGTGAGCGGAATGCCCCGGCGCCGCGCTTCGTTGAGCAGAAAGATCAGCTCCATCTCGGATGTGAGGCAATCGAAGGTGGCAACCTCCCCGGGATGCTCGTCGATGCTTAGCTCCAAATCGAAATGCTCGCCCTGGCGCAGTCCCTTCAGATAGTCCGTCAGCCGTTCCATTGCCTCCAGTGCGTCCCAATACTTGCCTGCAAGACGGGCCAGCATCGTTTCGTCGAGCCGCGCCGCCGCACCGCCGCCAGCGTCGGTCTCACGATGATAGGCCAGCAGCATCCGTCGCTCCGCCGCATCCGGCACGATCTCAGCGAGCATGGCCTCCGCAGCCGCAGGCCCGGCATCCAGCGCGCCATAGTTCAGCACATCTGAGACATCCAGCGTGTAGAAGGAGTAATAGCGGGCTGCATCGAGGAGCGTTTTCGCCCGGTTCAATCCGCCCGGGCCACGTTTTACCTGGATGTGGTCTGCGTCCGCACCGTGGTTGGCCGGCGCACCGTGCTGCAGCCCGTCCAGGACACCGGCCACCCACAACCCTTCGAAGGTGCTGCCCGTGTAGCCGGTCTCGATGGCGCCGAAGTTGAACGCAACATTGACCTCAGGCTGCGCGGCGGCTAGCAGGTTGGGCAGGAGATGCAGCTCGCGCACCGAGTTCTGGATGGCGTTGGCCGCAAAGCCGAAGCGCGCCATGGCGGTCCAGATGGCGGGCCACACGGCAGTGGTCATCCGCGTGCCGATCCCCAACCTGGGAACCGGCCCCAACGCCTGTGGCCCGCTGTCCGGCTTTAGTAGGCGGAGATAGCGATGGATGATAGGGGCATCCGTCGGATAAGCGGCGATCGAACCGCCGCTCGGCAACTCCAATACCGCGAACGGCTCGCCCAGCGGCGATGCATCGGCGCGTCCCCCGCAGAGAAAGACCTGCTGCCCATCCCCCAGGCTCGCCAGGCCGTACGCACAATCTTCATGGATCGCACGGGAGGGTGAGTAGAGTGTAATGCCGGCGGGACCGCTCAATGCTCCTTCAGCCCACAGCGCTGAACCCAGGGATTGCAAAGTCGCCGGCGGCATCGCAGTGAGGGCTTTCGCAGCAGCTCCGCGGTCCCAGGTCGCGGTGTCCAGGACGGCGGGATTCGCGGCCGGATCGAGCTCGAGTTTCTGGAATTGCATCTGATACGCATCCTTGCCGATCGGGCCGCGCTCGTTGGGTTCAACTGCAACGCGAGTGCGGGCGGGTCAGCGACGGTCGTGCCTATTCACAGATGACCGGGTTGGCCAGGGTTCCGATGCCGTCGATTTCCACCCGTACAACATCACCGGCCCGCAGCCAGCGCGGGGGCGTGCGCGCGGCCCCGATGCCGGAGGGGGTGCCGGTCGCAATGACATCGCCGGGTTCGAGGGTCATCACCCGTGTCATATCGGCAATCAGGTGGGCCACGGAGAAGATCATATCTCCAGTGTAGCCGCTCTGCAGCACTTCGTCGTCTGTGGCGCCGGCCGACCGGATGACCGTACGCAGGTGCAAGTCCTGCGGGTCGGCCACCTCGTCAGCCGTCACCAGGGCGGGCCCCATCGGGCAGAAGGTATCCACGGTTTTGCCGAGCACCCATTGGCTGGTCCGGTTCTGCCAGTCGCGCGCGCTCACGTCGTTGAGCGGCATGTAACCCGCGACATAAGTCAGCGCCTCGGCCTCCGGCACATTGCGCGCGCGCCGGCCGATGACAACGGCCAGCTCGCCTTCGTAGTCAGGCTTTTCGACGGCAGCCGGCACCACAATGGGTTCACCATGAGCGATGACCGAGTTAGCGTACTTGGCAAAGATGATCGGAAACGGCGGACGTGAGGCGTTGGACTCTTTGGCGTGTTCGAGGTAGTTCTGACCGATGCAGATGATCTTGCCCGGTCGAGGGAGCGGCGCCTTGAGCGTGACATCTGCCAGGGCATAGGTGCCTGGGCCCCCAACCGTGGCCGAAACCTGGGCCGCGATATCCAGCAGCGCCTCACCACCCTGCAGCAGTGTCAGCAGGTCCGTCGGCAGACGTGCGTCGCGGGCGTGCAGGTCGCATACACGCGTCCCGTCCGAGATCAACGCACCCGCCCGAGTTGTCCCGCCATGGACGAAGGTTACCAGTCTCATTCAGTCCCCTCCCCTATAAGATTATGGTTAGCGGTGAGATCACGTTAGCGTCCAAGCAGTAGTCGGCAGCGGTCGTCGGCTGCTCAAGGCGTATAGGCCAGCAGGACGCGCTGGTAGCCGGCCTCCAGATGCCCGTTGATCACCTCGAGGGCACGCGACTCCACGCCGGCAGCAAGCGCGTCGACAATCTCCTGGTGCCCGAGGGCCAGCAGTTCCGCAAAGTCGGGATTGGCGGTGTTGCGGCTCAAGAGAAAGATGTAGATTTGAGGTTTCAGATGGTTCCAGAAATTGATCAGCCGCTTGTGCCCGCTGCTCTTGAATAGTGCATCGTGAAAGCGCAGGTCAAGAGCGGCTGCCTCAGGTGGGGTGAGGGCGGCGCCGGGAGCCGCACGCATTGCGTCTACGATTGCCTGTAGTTCCGCCATGTGAGCGGGATCGGGGGCCCGGCACAGGCGGCGGATGGCCAGCGGCTCCAGAACTGCCCGCAGACTGTAGACTTCTTCTACATCTGCGCGCGCCATGCGCGCCACCAGTGCGCTGCGGTTGGGTCGCATGACGACGAGGCCCTCGAGTTCCAGGCGGCTGAGGGCCTCGCGCACGGGCCCCCGGCTGACGCCCAGGATGGCGGCAAGCGCAGATTCCCGCAAGGGTTCTTCCGGCGGCAAGGTCCCATCAACAATCGCCTCGCGAAGCCTGACGACGATTTCGTCCGCCATCGCCAGCCGGGGCGATGGCGCAAGCGATTCCAGGTGTTCAACTGACATCATAGCGAATCTCGGTAAGGGTCCTTTGCTCAGGCTGGATGTCCTGCAAATTTTCGTTGCATGCAGATTGTTAACTGTTATCAAAACCAGTGTAGCAGAAGACCTGTTATGTGTCAAGGCAGCTTGTGCGTCTTGTCACTGACCGGGGCGATGCAAAACCTTGACAACGATCTTTTTGACATCGGTCGGCTGGGCCGGCTTATCCCCGATCGCGACTGCCAGCCGCGGTGCGTGCGCATCTTCCGGCCAGAGCACGGCCATCTGCCCGGCAGTGAGCCGGACGAGCGTCAGGGCGGCAGGCGGCGCCGACCCAAATTCCACATCCTTCGCCGTATCATACGGAGTCGTTACAGTGAATTGCTCAAGCGGCGCCCAGCCGAGTGTCTCGCTGCCGCTGACCACGTACTGGATGTCGATGTAGCGGCGATGCGCTTCGAGGTGCGGGCTGCTGCCGGTGGGTAGTGGCTCAGTCCGGTAGGATTGGACCAGGGCATAGACCAGATCGCCGTCAATGGTGACACGGCCGTCGTCCAGATGTTGGCCTTCGGTGTGTCTCAGGAAGTCAAGGGCCATGCCGAGCAGCCGTGTGCTCGCGGCCTGGCTCGCGAAGTGCTTAAGGTCTGATACAATCATGCGCTTGCTCCTTGCGCTGTACGCTTATAGAGAAGGATAGCTGCCGCGGGCCTGGTGTTGAGGGTGACAGGCAGGCCTTGTTGTGTCAACGTCTGCCCGCTGTACTCGACTGGCTCTCCGCCGTCAAGGTCGGTCACGGAATACTGCGCCTCGGCTGTCAGGCCGCGCAGGGGGAAGCAAGCCCCGTCAGTGAGTGCGTCCTTCCGGCGGAACGCCTGCACGATGCCGGAGCCGGTTGCCGGATCGTGGAACTGCCAGGCGACCCAGGTATTTTCATCCAGCGTGTAGGCTGTGAGAGGATGGAAATCGCTCAGCATATACGGCGCGGCGCGCTGCCAGTCGCCGGCCGCCTGGCGCACTGCGGCCCAATCGATATCCTCGCGGCGCACGTCAACGGCAATGCCGAAGCCGGGCGACAATGAGCTGCGGGCGGAGTAAGCGAAGTCCTGGGGGTTGAAATAGACGCCCTGCCCGAAATAAGGAATCCACGAGGCCAGCGCATAGGTGTGCCCCTGGTTGCCCGTCGCATAGGCCGGGTCACCGGCGAAAGATTGGTAGTCGCTGCGCAGCAGGGGGACGGCGCGCCGCAGCGTTTCGATGTCGTTGCGCCGTCCGCCCGAGGCGCAAGAATCGATGAGCATGCCGGGGTGCCGGCGGATCAGCTCGTCCCAGTACGCCAGATAGCCCGTCACATAGCGTATCTCCGTTAGTCCCTGCCGATCCTCGGCGTCGGCGTGGCGCCAGAAGGGCAGCGGATCGATGTTGAAGTCCTGCCGGTACAGGTCCACCCCTTCTGCGACCATCAATCGATCCACGTGGTCTACCAGCCACATGCGCGCCTCAGGGTTGCCCAGGTCCAGCAGCCGCCACCTACGCGCCCATTCCGGCAAGTCCTCGCCGTCGCCGGCGGTCAGCAGCCACTCGGACTGCCCGGCCAGCCAGGTGCCAGGGGCGACCCGCTCCGGTTCGAACCACAGGATGAGTCCCATTCCCTGGTCGTGCGCATGATCACTGATCGAGCGCAGCCCGCGTGGGAAGCGCTCGCGATCCACTTCCCAGGTTCCGGTTTCGGTCCAGGTGCGGCAGGGATACCAGCCGGCATCCATCCACCAGAAGTCGAGCGGTATGTCGTGGGCCTTGTATGCATCGATGAAGCGGATTTCATCGCGCTCGTTGCACTTAAGCCCTTCAAAAAAACCCCCTGCACAGGCGGTCAGCAGCGGCGGCACCGGCCCATTCACGAGTTGCGGGGCGTTGTGGGCCAACATCCAGCGCCGCCAGGTGTTCTGTGCTGCGCTGCGCTCACCCTCCCAGAACATCAGGACCACGCGCGGGGTGCGGGCTTCCTCTCCCGGTTGCAGCCGGAAGTGGGTTGTTTCCTGCCCGCCGCGCGCGCTGACTGTGCCGGGCGCAGTACGGCTGAATTCAATCGCCCACTGCCCGGGCCAGCCGAGCACGACGATCACACCGCCAGGAGCCTCCCCCGTGCGCTCGAGATTGAAATAAGGAAAGCCGGTCTGCGTGGGCCGGCCGCCGGTGGGTGCGAGGCGCACCGACGCGCCGGCATCGAGCTGGGTGACGAGCGGCTGGTAACTGTCCGGCGTGCAGTTATCGCCCTTGTGATGGTGGAGTCTGACCTCCTCGCCCACGCTAAAGATCGCATCGATGGCCTGGATATCGCTTAAGATCGGCGTGGCCGTACGGCCCGTGTTCTTGAGGTAGATCGTCCAATCCACCACGGGGAAGTCATGGTACTCGACGGCCAGGAGACGTACTTCCAGCCCGGTTGTGGGATCCGTGAAGACCAGCCGGTGTTCGGTGCGCCGGTCATCCAGCCGTTGCTCGGCGGCCTCGAACTGCCAGATGGGCCATAGCTGCGCGCTGGGCTTGCCGCCGTAGCTGAAAGAGAAGGGCGGCTGTTCGCTGGCAGTGTGCTCCGCCAGCCACTGCCGCATCGTATTCAGGGGGTTGCTTGATTGCATGTTGCCTCCATGCGTTGTGCTATAGGGCCAGCGGGTACCGGCCTGCCAGCGCTGCTTCATCGAACATCGCAACCACGTTTTCCGGCGGCACGTCCAGCTGGATACAGTGGACGGATGCCAGGATGTACCCGCCCCCGGGCGCGAGGTCGCGGATGCGGCGGCGCACTTCGCCCCGCACCTCATCTGTCGTGCCGTGAGGCAGGACCGCGTGCGTGTCAATCGCGCCGCAGAACGACAGCCGGTCGCCAAACTCACGTTTCAGCCGGGCGGTGTCGCCCATATCGCCCGCCGACACCTGGACTGGATTCAGAATATCCACGCCGATGTCGATCAGGTCATGCAACAGGGTGTAGACGTTGCCGTCGGAGTGATAGAAGATCTTCGCCTGGCTGCGCTGCTTGATAGCGCCCAGAAGCTCTGCATGCAGCGGTTTCACCACCCGGCGGTACATGCGCGGAGAGATCAACGGCGCAGTCTGGCCGCCGAGGTCGTCGCCGGTCACGATGACGTCGATGTGCTCGCCCGCTTCGGCCAGCAGGCCGTGGGTCCCATCCAGCATCAGGTCGGTCAGCTTGCGCAGCAGCGCGGCGGCAAATTCGGGGTCGCCTGCCAGGTCCTGGAACCATCTTTCGACGCCGCGCAGCATGTACGCATATTCGAACGGCGAGATGCCGCTGAGTGCAACGACGGCATAGCCCGCCTGTTGAATCGCCTGTGCCCGCGCCTTCAACCCGGTAAAGCGGGACGGATGTCCGAGCTCCGGCCAGGGATAGGTTGCCAGGTCATCGACGGTGGCGCTGGCAAGCGGAGGGTCCACGATCTCATAGTAGGCGTTGCCGGGTCGCAGCTCCCACGTGATGCCCCAGCCATCCACAAAGCGGGTGGCAGTTATCTCACGGCCGGCATCCGGGTGATGCGTCGGTGCGGCCCCGGCAATCAAGGGCCTCCCGTCAGACCGGAAGCGCACCATCACCTCTTCATCGAGCAAGCTGTATTGCAGGGCGCGCCAGAAAACCTGCGTTTCCCCGCTCATTCCAAGATGGGCCTTCAGCCGATCATACGCCGGCGCGAGCATGGTGGTGACGCCGGAGGTCCCGAAGAAAATCGGGACCCGGTCCGGCTCCTCATGATTCAGGGCACAGAGCACGCGTTCTCGGGGTGTCAGCATGTGGGGCTCCCTTCACCGCGTCGGCTGGCCGGTAACGGACAGGCGCCTGGCTGTCTCCAGCATAGCGATGTAGTTAGCATACTTCACGCCAACCATGACGCTGTTGCCGCAGGTCAGCACCAACCCGCCCTCTCGGGGCGCAGACTCAAAGGCAACTCGTACTTCTTCCGCGACATCTTCCGCGGTACCTGCTACGAGCGTATCGACATCGACGCCGCCCCAGAAGCACAGCTTGCCGCCATAGCGCTCCTGAAGCCGAGGCAGCGTCATGCCGATGCGCGGCTGGATGCCCTGCCAGCCGTCGATGCCGGCCTCGATCATCATGTCCAGAATTGACCAGATATTGCCATCCGTGTGTTTGATGAAGTATCCGCCTTTCGCGTGGACAGCATCACATTCCGCCTTGAGCCAGGGATATAGAAACTCGCGAAACATGCGGGGCGACATGAAGGGCGCCTGGTTGCTGGCGATGTCACTGGTCGGCAGCACGGCATCGCAACCCGCGTCCAGCAAGATCTCGCTGACTGCGATGCAGTAACGCGTCTCGACCTCCACGATGCGGCGGATGAGTTCGGGCCGTTCGATCATGGCCGTGAGCATGTATTCGAGCGTGTAGCGCATGAGCGGGAAGATGCCGTCGCCGGGCCGTCCCAGGATGAAGTGCGTGCCGCCCATCTCTTTCACGATGTGGTGCACCAGCTCCAGTTGCGACTCATCGAAGTCCAGCGGAATCTCTTCGATGTCTTCGAGCTGATAATCCGGGTTGGAGAGGAGAAACTGGTGGCCCTCGCTCTCGGGCGAGAAGGCGTACACGCGGCCATCCGGCATGCGCCACTTATAGGGGCCGAGGAAAGCCTCCGGTGCGATGGGCGGCTTGTGGCGCGAGGGAACGAGGAAAGCGGGCACGATGTCATGTTCGAACTTGCGGGCGAGCGCGGGGATGTCATGCTTGCACGATGCAACGTACTCATCGCGACGGCCTTCCCACAGCGCCGTATATTCCTTCCATTTACCCCGGTAGAGTGTCGGGTGGCCCAAAGCCTGTTCGGTGATGGTATAATCCACGCCGGTTTCGCCTACCGGGATGCGATCCGGAGTGTGGAATTCCAGAGCCGCGATGACTCTCTCTTTCGGAAGCATGTGTTCCTCCTCTGGTCAAGGTTCAGGCTCATCCAAGACAGTCGCCCGGATGCAGAGTCCATTGGGGGACAGCGCGTGCAGCAGCTCATCCAGTTCATGGCGGGCAAGTGTGTTCGCATGGATGATGAGCGGTGTGCCTGCCGCCTGCACGCGCTCGAACGCCGGAATGAGCGCGGCGACGCTTGGATCGTGCGAACCTGGATCGACAACTACCTGGACTGCGGCGAGGCGCGACAGCGCGAGCACAGACGGAAGTACGTGCAGGCCAGCCGAATGCAGGTGCATGATCGGGTAGTCCAGGCTGGCGCAGATGCGCTCATCGCAGGGTGCCAGGAATCGTTCATAGGTGCGCACAGAGATTGCCACTGCCAGGTCACATTGTGTTACGGCTGTCGTACCCGGCGCCCACAAGCCGTATTGCTCGCAGCTCGCCATGCCATCCTCGAATGGCGGCAGGAGGGCAATCTGCTCTGCGACGACTGCAATCCAGATATCCGTGAGAGCGGCAAGTGTTTCTTCGACCAGCCGCGGGCTCTCTGCGAAGGCAAAACACATCCGCTCGACCCCGACAAGTGCGCCCAGCAGGTCCAGCGGTCCGCGCATCGGCATCGCAACGCCCAACGGGTAGTGGCCGTTGCACAGGTCACGCAGGACGGCACAGAACTCGCGCAGCTTCTGCAGCCAAGGATTGCCTTTCGCGAGCCGAAGGTTCCGCACGCCTTCCCATTCTCCTCCTGGAGACATGGCATACATCGTCCCGCTGTCTTGGACATACCATATCGGACAACCGCAGATCGCTTCCAACCACGGGACGTACCAGTAGGCGGTCATGATCCTGAACTGGTCGCCTTCCGTCAGGCCAAGTCCCTGCCAACGTGCGATCATCTGCCCATGATATGCTTCAGGATCAAGCATGTCCGGGGCCAGGTAGCCTTCCGGCGGCAATCTCAGCCCGGCCGGCACAGGGATCTGTAGCGGCGGCCAAGGGGCCGGGTCTGGCAGCGACAGGAGTGGCCGGTCCACCGGGGAGCGTTGCCAGAAGGCGCGATGTCGTGACAGCAAGGCGGCTGACGAATTCATACGCCTCCCCGGCCGCTAGCGGTAGGCAGTAGGCTGAACAGGCTGTCGAGTGCCGAGCTCGTATCGTAGATCAGGCGTTCCCCTGCATAGCGGTAGTGCGGGAAGACCTCCGCCGTGGCCCAACCATCATACCCGGCCGCGGACAGCGCGGCCATGACTGCCGGCCAGTTAACATCGCCTGCCAGCAGCGGTGTAGCACAGGGCGCGCCGTCCCGTGTCACTCGTGTGTCTTTGAAGTGTACACGGTGGATGCGGCCGTGCGGCCGAGCGCCGAGAATGGTAATCCACTGTTCGGGATAACCGTATGCGAGGACGTTGCCGATGTCGAAGTATGCGACCACGCGCGGGCTGCCTATTTCGTCGATGATATGAGCGAACTCCAGCGGGCTGAGCAGGAACTTGCTGGGGCAATTCTCGATCGCCAGGTAGATGTCGAACTCGGCTGCGGACGTCCGCGCCAGCTCATGCAGCGTCGCCTGCGCGTTGCGGTAGGCGATATCGTACGGTGTGATCTCCGGCTGCGGCGCAAGGATGCTGTTATCGACTGCCCCCGGCATCACGAGCACGGTATCGGTTCCCAGTAGAACCGCGGCACGTGCAAGCCCCGCGATGATGGCGCGACACCGAGCACGCGTTGCCGGCTGTGCACTGGACATGGGGAAGTGCCACTGCTCGCGATCGTAGACGGCGCTGACGCGCAGGCCGTTATCTTCGATTATTCGCCGCAGACCTGCCAGTGCAGCATCGCCTGACGCCAGTGAGAACTCCTGCCACGGTTCCAGGTTGACCTCGACGCCCTGGTAGCCTGCGTCCGCGGCCAGCTCGATCCGCTGGCGCGTCGGCATCTCGGGAGGAAACATGCGCAGGCTGAGTGACTTCTGCATCTCGCCCTCTCGTCGGATATCAGTCCGGGTCGTCGCCGCGCCACAGCTTCATCGCCTGCAGCAGTTGCTTCTCCAGCTCCGTCATGGGATGGGCCATGTTCTGCTGATAGACGCGGTTGAGGATGGGATAGCCAGCCTGCTGTTCGAGGGTCCAGTCCTTGGCAAATGTGCCATCTTTGATGTGTGCGATCAGTCTCCTGAGCCGGGTGCGCTCGGCAGCCTCCTCCTCGTCCGACAGTCGCCCCGTCACCTGTTGGCCATACTGGCTGGTCCGGCTGTGAAATTTGATCTGGCCGAACAACCCGTGACTTTGGATGACTTCTGTTACGTCTGCGCTTTCTCCAGACGCCCAGAACTCCAGCATCGCGGCCTCCGGGCTGATTCCGGCTTCCACCAGCATCTCGTAACAACGCCGAAAAGCATACAGGCCTCCGCTGTGCTCGTTGAACAGGTCGCAGATGGTCTCCTCGTCCGCACTGGACGCAATGGCTCCGCGATGAAGCGTGCCGATCGCCTTAGCCAGCGCCAGCATCACTTCCTGTGCATGGCCAGAAGCATCGTGATGGACAGCAACCAGGCTGGGGAAGCCGGTGCCGTTTAGGTAGCTCTTGCGTACTCCGGTGCCGATGGTCCGCGGGGCGATCATCAGAACGTCCACCTCCGGCGGATACTTGAGGAACCCGTAGGTGAGGTTGTAGCCGCTGGAGACGACAATCGCATGTCCGGGCTTCAGGTGCGGCAGGATGTCATGGTCGAATAGTTGTGGCATCACCTCATCGGGCACGAGCAGAACGTGGCAGTCGGCATGCTGCACCGCCAGCGCAGTATCGTACGTCTCGAAACCGTCGGCGATGGCCTGCTCGAAAGATCGGTCCCGGGTGTTGCCAACTACGACGTTTATTCCGCTATCGCGCAGGTTCAAAGCCTGTGCGCGCCCCTGGTTCCCATAGCCGATAATGCTAACCGTACGTTCGGCGAGGGTTTCCAGGTTGCCGCTATCATCGAAATAAATGGTTGTCATGCGGACCTCCTGCGGGCTGGAGAGGGGGCAGTTGCTTGACGTGGTCAGGCCGTGTTAGTATACTGTAAACAATCGACAATAGCAAATTGCTTTCATCAGTAACCTATCCTTGAGGTATTACCATGAGCGGCCAACTCGCCAAGAGCATTCGTGAAACCGTGGTTAATCCAGGCAACCTGGCTATCTTCTGGTTGGGCCAGGCCGGGTTCGTCTACAAGACAAGCGAAGGGACTGTGCTGTACGTTGATCCCTACCTGACGGATTCGGTCCACCGGCAGTTATCCCACGAATTGTATGGTTTCAAGCGCATCATGATGGCGCCAATCGCGCCGGAGGAAGTTGAGACAGACTACATCGTTTGCACGCATGCACATGCCGATCACCTGGACATCGACTTGGTAGCGGTGCTGGCAGATGACGGTCGCGTGACCTTTGTGGGTGCTCCTGACTGTGAAGCAGGCTTCATGGCGCAGGGAATTCCGGCCGAGCGCCGGATCACTATGACGCTGGGGCAGCCGTTGATGTGCGGTGATGTTCGTCTGTTGCCGGTCGCGGCCGATCATGGCGATCTCGCGCCCGACGCGTTGGGCCTGGTGCTGGAGGCAGAGGGCATCAGGGTCTGGCAGGTGGGTGATTCGGCCTATCGCCCGGATATGTGGCAGGACGTCTTCGCGCTGGGGATCGATGTGCTGATTCCGCCGATTAACGGCGCCTTTGGGAATTTGAATCCTATCGAGGCGGCTCGCCTGGCGGGCGACTGCCGCGCTCGTATTGCGATACCCTGTCACTTCTGGATGTTTGCCGAACACGGGGGAGATCCCGCTGCCTTCCTGGGGGAGTGTCGAATCTACGCGCCTGAAACGCAAGCATGCTTGATGTCGCAAGGCGAGATGCTGATGGTGGAGTCAGTTCCCAGATAGGCTATTGTGGCCCAGGCGCATTGTGGCTCGCCCTGCGTCCCTCACGTCAACCCATGCTGGTGCGCGTACAGCGCGGCCTGCGTGCGGTCGCGCAGGCCCAGGCGGCTGAGAATGCTGGAAACGTGGTTCTTCACCGTGCCCTCGCTGACGACGAGCTGGTCGGCAATCTCCCGGTTCGTCGCACCGGTGCCGATGAGGCGCAGCACCTCCAGCTCGCGCTCGGTCAGGTCGGCGTCGACCGGCGGCGGCGCAGCCGAGGGCGCCCGCTCCCCGGCCCCGCCTGCCAGCATACCTACGAGCTTGCCAGCCACCGAGGGCTCCAGCTGGTAGATGCCGCTGTGGGCCAGCCGCACGGCCGCCGCCAGTTGGGAGGCGGGCATATCCTTCAGCAGGTAACCGACCGCACCTGCGCGCAGCGATTTGACGATGTATTCCTCGTCGTCGAACGTGGTCAGCATGATGACCTGGCAGCCGGGCAGCTGCCGGTGGATCCGGGCGG
Source organism: Chloroflexota bacterium (assembly GCA_029555885.1). The sequence continues at coordinate 18,818 of JAKPQT010000005.1, forward strand.
TCGCGGCAATGCCGTCCAGCACGGGCATGCGCACATCCATCAGGACGACGTCGGGGCGCAGCGCCAGCGCCTGCTCGACGGCTTCGTCCCCGTTGACGGCCTCGCCCACCACACGGATACCTTCCTGGATGTCGAGCAGCGACGCAATGCCCTCGCGCACGAGGCGCTGGTCGTCGGCCACCAGGACGGTGACCGGTTCGCTCGTCGGGACCGGGCCGCTCGCGCCTGCATCGTCTGTAAGTGTTGGATCGCTCATGTAGCCGCCACCTGTGCCAGATGCTTGGGCACGACGACCGTGATTTCCGTGCCCGTCTGCCGGTCGCTGGTGATGCTCATCTGCCCCCTGACCATCTCCAGGCGCTCCCGTAGCCCCTGCAGGCCATACCCGCCCTGTCCCGGCGCAGCCTGTGCGTCCAGCCGGGCGGTGTCGAAGCCGATGCCGTCATCCCGCAGCCGGAGCCGGGCCTCGGTCTCCCCCAGCCGCACGTCCAGCACGGCGTGCCGGGCCTGCGCATGGCGCTGCGCGTTCGTCAGGCCCTCCTGCGCGACCCGGTACAGCACGGTCAGCACCGGCCCCGCATAGTCCGTCTCATCGCCCTCGACGCTGTACGTGATTTCGAGCGTCCCACCCGCCATCCGGCCGGTCAGCTCGGCCAACGACTGGCGCAGCGAGAAGCGGTCGCCTGCGTCGCGCAGCGTGCCGACCGACTGCCGCACGTCTTGCAGCGCGGCGCGCGCGGTCTCCTGCGCATCGCGGATGGCCCGGTCCGCCTCCGCCGGGTTGCGC
>JAKPQT010000023.1 GCA_029555885.1 Chloroflexota bacterium
TCGTTCGCCGCGCCCCACGCAGCCGGCGTTGCCGCGCTCGTGCGGGCGCTCCGTCCCGACCTGTCCCAGGCCGCGGTGTATGACCTGCTCCGGCAGACCGCGGACGATGTCGGCACGGCCGGCTTCGACACGCTGACCGGCTGGGGCCGTCTGAATGCGGCGCGGGCCATCTCGGCGTCCATCCCTGGCCTGATCCTCGCGGTGAGCGCGGACACCGGCGTGGGCATCAACGGCCAGACCGGTGTGCATGTGCGCATCACCGATCCGGAGGGCCGCGCCGCGGGGCTGGGCGCGCGTGTTGCGCTGAGCAGCACACTCGGCACGCTCACGCCGGCCACAGTCACGCTCGACGGCCAGGGCACCGCGATCGCGCAATTCACCGCTGGTTCGGAGCCCGGCTCCGCACATATCACCGCAACGTCCGGCGTGTTGAGCGCGACCGTTCCGCTCACCATCACGTCGGGCGTGCCCGTCACCCTGACCCTCGACGCCGCGCCCACGCCCGTCATCACCAACGGCACAGCCACCATCACCGCCACCGTCCGCGACGAAGGCGGCAACCCAGTGATGAGCAGCCTGCCCGTCAGCTTCACCGCCACGCTCGGCACGCTCGATCCCGTCTCGGTCATGACCTCGGCGGGGCAGGCGGCCACGGTGTTCACCGCGGGCATGACCTCCGGCGTGGCGCTGATTGAGGCACAGGCGGCCGGCTTCACGACCACGCTGCCGCTGCCGGTCATCGGGCCGGGCGAACCATTCGCCATCACCCTCACGGCCGACCCCGCGGCCACGTCGGTTAACGGAGCCCCGGTGCGCATCACGGCACAGGTGGTGGACGCGTTCGGCGACCCGGTCAGCGACGGTATCCCGCTCCAGTTCGTGACCGACCTGGGCGAGTTGTCCGCGCCGACCGCCCTGACGGATGATGGGGAGGCAGAGGTGACTCTCACGCCCGGCACGCAGGCAGGCGATGCCCATATCAGCGCGCAGGCGGGCAACGTGCAGGGCAGCCTCACCGTGCCCATCCTGGCCGGCCCCGCCGCGACGCTGGCGCTCAGCGCGCAGCCGGCGGAGCTGACCGCAGGGTATAACCAGATCGCCCGGCTGACGGCGACGGCAGCCGACCAATACGGCAACCCGGTGGCGGATGGGACGTCGATACAGTATACGACGACGTTGGGCCAACTGGCTGTCGCCTCGGTCGCCACCAGCGGGGGCAAGGCCGAGGTGAATCTCATCGGCGGGCTGATCGCAGGTCAGGCGCAAGTAACGGCCACCGCGCCCGGCGGTGCGCAGGGGCAGGCGACCGTTACGATCCGACCGGCTGCGCCGGCTGCGGTCGAACTGACGGCTGCGCCGGCAGCGGTCGCCGTGGGCGGCGAGGTGAGCCGGCTGCAAGCCACAGTGCGCGACGCATATGCGAACCTGGTAGCCGATGGCACGGTCGTCACTTTCGCCGTGAACCTGGGCGGGCTGCGCCCCTTGACCGGCAACGGCGGGGCACCCGTGGGGGTGCTGTCCGTCCCGACCGTGCAGGGCGTGGCCCAGGCCGAGCTGGTCTCCGGCAGCATGGCGGGCTCGGCCACGGTACGCGCGGCGGTCGCACCCGAGGTGCACGATACATTCAGCGTGGCTTTCCGCCCCGGCGCGTCTGCCAGCCTGACGCTGTCAGTCGACCCACCGCAGGTGCGGGGTGGCGGCCGCGTGGAACTGTCCGCGTGGGTGACCGATCAGTTCGGCAACCCGGTGCAGGATGGGACGCAGGTCAGCTTCGCCGCGAGCAGCGGCCATCTCAGCCAGGCGCTTGTGCTCACGAGTGATGGCGCGGCCCTCACCTGGCTCACGGCCCCGCTGCAACCCGGCCCGGTGCAGGTCGTCGCGGTTAGCGGCGCCGCGTCCGACTTCGAGACGCTGACGGTCGAAGAAGGCCCACCGCTGCAAGGGGTGTTCCTGCCGCTGGTGTTGCGGTGATGCAAATAGAGCTTCCATCGTAGGTGCGCCAGAGCGACTCCAAGCGTCTTGCCATACGGCAGAGTGGAGTCGAGGCTTCAGCCGGTTAGGACGGGTGTGTGCGTACACGCCTCAACCGGCTAAAGCTTCGACTCCGAGTCTATTCGAAACTCCTGTCAGTGCGCGAGCTTACTTGACGGCCAGAGTCACATACGTTACACTGGCGCAGGTAAGAGGTTGAGTCGGATGTTGTCACACACGGTTGAAACCATCGCGCGCGCGTGCTCGTGTTTTGAGCGGGCGTGAACTGGCAAGGCGCCAGCCCACGCTCGCTGAGGATAGCACGCGGCGATGGGACGCGCAGAGACGAAAGCTAGAAGCTGGAAGCCAGAAGCTAGATAACCAAAACCCGACAATACTGGACAGCCGACGATGGAGACATAATCTATCGGATGCCAGCTTCCAGTAACCAGCTTCCAGCTTCCAGTAGCACCACCGAGGCTCATCGCCTGGCTGTTCGCAGCCCGATGAGCCTTTTTTATTTGTCATCATCATAGCCAGGATAGGAGCAGTCGATACCATGTCAAAAAGCGAGATTTCTCCCCGCATCGCCGATAGCGTCACCGAACTGATCGGCAATACGCCGCTCGTCCGCCTACGCAACGTGACCCGCGGCGCGTATGCCGAAGTGCTAGCGAAGCTGGAATTCCAGAACCCGGGCGGCAGCGTCAAGGACCGCATCGGCCTGAGCATGATCGAGGCCGCGGAGGCCGCCGGCAAGCTGGGCCCGGACACGATTATCCTTGAGCCGACCAGCGGCAACACCGGCATCGGCCTGGCGATGGTCGCGGCCGCGAAGGGCTATCGCTGCACGCTCATCATGCCCGAAACCGCCAGCCTGGAACGCCGTAAGCTGCTGCGCGCGTACGGCGCACAGCTCATCCTGACCCCCGGCAGCGAGGGCATGCGCGGGGCGATTCGGGTGGCAACCGAGATGGCCGCGCAGGACCCCAACTACTTCATCCCGCAGCAGTTCGAGAACCCGGCCAACCCGGAGGTCCACCGGCGCACCACCGCGGAGGAAATCTGGCGCGACACCGCCGGCCAGCTCGACTTCTTCGTCGGCGGGGTCGGCACCGGCGGCACCATCACGGGCGTAGCGCAGGTGCTCAAGCCGCGGCGGCCCGACCTCAAGATCATTGCGGTCGAGCCGGCGGACTCGCCGGTGCTGTCCGGCGGCAAGCCGGGCCCGCACAAGATTCAGGGCATCGGCGCGGGATTCGTGCCCGGCGTCATGGATACCGGCCTTGTGGATAACATCATCCAGGTCACGAATGAAGAGGCCTTTGCGATGGCCCGGCGGATGCCGCGGGAAGAGGGCATCCTGGTGGGCATCAGTTCCGGCGCAGCCATCCACGCAGCGCTGCACGTCGCGTTCCAGCCGGAGAACCAGGGCAAGACCATTGTGGTCGTCATTCCGTCGAACGGCGAGCGGTATCTCAGCACCGCGCTGTTCGCGGACCTGGCGGACTAAGCACAGCGGGCATACGCAGTCTCAGTACGACGGGTTGGCAACCCATCCTACTGAGACTTCCAAGGGAGCATTGACTATGCTTAAGAGCATCCGGCGCGACATCCAGGCCATCTTCGACCGCGATCCCGCCGCGCGCAGCGTCTGGGAAGTCTTGTTCCTCTACCCCGGCCTGCATGCAGTCTGGCTGCACCGCGTGGCGCACGCGTTCTGGCGCAACGACCTGAAGTGGCTGGCGCGGCTCGTGAGCAACGTCTCGCGCTTCTTCACCGGCATCGAGATTCATCCTGGCGCGCAGATCGGGCCCGGCTTCTTTATCGACCACGGCATGGGCACGGTCATCGGAGAAACCGCGGAAATCGGGGCCAATGTCACGCTCTATCATAACGTCACGCTCGGCGGAGTAAGCTGGGAGAAGGTCAAACGGCATCCGACGCTGGAGGATCACGTGGTGGTCGGCGCGGGAGCGCAGGTGCTGGGGCCGATCCGCATCGGCGCGCACAGCCGCATCGGCGCCAACTCGGTCGTCGTCAAGGATGTGCCGCCTGGCTCCGTCGTGGTTGGCATCCCCGGTCGCATCAAGACGCGCAACGGCGAGCTGGCCGAGAGCGAGCGCGAGGACCTGGCGCACGACCGCCTGCCCGACCTCAACGGCGAGACCCTGCGCCACCTGACCGCGCGGCTGGTGGCGGTGGAACACACGCTGCAGCACATGCGGCTGGATGATGACCACCAGACTGCCGATGCCTGGGTGGAGAGCGGCGGCAGCCATATTTGACGGACGCACGCTGGGCGACAGGTTACAGACACCCGTCGCCCAGCCTCATTACGCAGATAGGTCCTAACGCTCCACAAAACCACGCACATTCGCCGCCCCAACCAGACTAATACCGAAAACCCCGCATTCAAAAGTACCGCTAGTCTTTGACCGAAAGTACCATCTTCCATAGTACCACTTGGACTTCC
>JAKPQT010000034.1 GCA_029555885.1 Chloroflexota bacterium
CATCCGGGCCTACCGGGAGATGAACCGCGTCGTCTTCGAGGCGCGCGGGGTTGCGCGGGCACGCGAGATGACGCCACACGAGTTCGAACAGCAGCTCCGGCGCGCGGGCCTGCCGGCCGAGCCGGTCCACGATCTGACGCACCTCTTCGAGGAGGCACGCTACGGCGCGAAGGAGATGGGGCTGGCCGAGGAACGGCGCGCGGTCGCCAGCCTGACCGCCATCATCGCCGCGTGCGCTGAAGGCAGGTCAACGGCCAACCGCAGCGCGCCGCTCGTCAGCGACGCGGAGCCCGAACCTGCGGTGACGGTCGGTGGGTCAGACGACAGATGAGGGCTGAACAACAGGACAGCAAGGGCAGGCAGACCCGTCCGACGCGGGAGCTGACGCCGCTGATGGTTGCGCTGCTGCTCATCGGCGGGCTGGTCCTGGTCGTCCTGCTCGGCCTGCTGCTCCAGCCCGCGGTGCGGGGCGCCATCGCCCTGCCCATCGCCTATGTGGGGTGGCTCATTGGCCTTGTCTTCCGCAGCGTGCCGGGCATCCTCTGGTGGGCATGGCTGCTCATCATGGTCTTCATCATTGCCAGCAAGAGCCTCAAGGGCCGGCCGGACGCGCCTCCGGCAGTCCTGCGCGAGCCGGTCATCCGGGAGGGGCCGGCGACGACGTGGTTCCATCGCATCAACCTGGGCCGGCACAGCGAGTACTTCCGCTGGCGGCTGGCGCACGAGTTCGGGCGGCTGGCGCTTGGCCTCCAGGCCTATCGCGAGGGCAGCAGCGTCACGCGCCTCGGACAGCACCGCGCTGCGGGGCTGAGCGGCCCGCCGGAGATCACCGCCTATCTGTCCGCCGGGCTGGGCACCGCGCCGGAAGAGCCGCTGCGCGGCCCGGCCAGCCTGGTCGACGCGCCCAGTTGGCTGCGCGAGAAGTGGCGCCTGCGAAAGCAGCCTGCTGCGCGGCGCTCGCCGCTCGCCCTGCCGCCGGAGGAAATCATCGCCTTCCTGGAGAGGGAGTTGGAGTAACGCATGTCTCTCAGCATCGCGCAGGTCGCCGCTCGGAGCGACCAGATCATCCGTGAAGTCGAGCGGGCCATTGTCGGCAAGCGGACGCTGCTCGAACAGATCATGGCCGCGATCCTCGTGCCGGGCGGCCACGTCCTGCTCGAAGACTACCCGGGCCTTGCCAAGACCCTGATCGCCAAGAGCTTTGCGACCGCGCTGGGGCTGGATTTCAAGCGCATCCAGTTCACGCCGGATCTGCTGCCCGGCGACATCACCGGCGGCTATGTTTTCGACCGGGAGCAGAACCACTTCGTCCTGCGCAAAGGGCCGGTCTTCGCCAACATCATCCTGGCAGACGAGATCAACCGGGCCTCGCCCAAGACGCAGTCCGCGCTCCTGGAGGCCATGCAGGAGTACCAGGTGACGCTCGAAGGCGAGACCATGGCCCTGCCCCAGCCCTTTATCGTCCTGGCGACGCAGAATCCCATCGAGTATGAGGGCACCTTCCCCCTGCCCGAGGCGCAGCTCGACCGCTTCATCATGAAGCTCGGCGTGGGCTATCCGACGCCCGACGAGGAGCGGGAGATTCTGCGCCGCCGCCGCAGCCGCGGCCAGGATGCCGTGAACCTGGCGCGCATCACGAACGCCGATGAACTGGGCGAGATGCGCGTGGCGGTCGAGGAGGTCCACATCGAGCCGGACCTGGAACGCTACATCATCGACCTGGTGGATGCCACGCGCCACCGGAGACAGGTGGCCGTGGGAGCCAGCCCGCGCGGCTCCCTGGCGCTGCTCAAGCTGACGCGCGCCTGGGCCGCCATCCAGGGCCGCGATTACGTGCTGCCGGATGATATCAAGCGTTTCGTGCAGCCCGCGCTCATTCACCGCTTGATCCTGCAGCCGGACCTGTGGATGACCCGGCAGGCCGCAGAGCAGGTGCTGGCCGATATCGTGCGCATGACGCCCGTGCCGGTGGTGGCCGACCTGCCGGGATGAACCGCCTGCTGCTGCTGGCCGCGCTGCTGTACGGCTTCCTCCTGGTCGGCCTGGCGACCCTCAACGGTCAGTTGCTGGCGCTGGCGCTGCCTGTCGCACTCTACCTGGCAGCGGCGCTCATCTATGCGCCCGCAGCCCCGCGCCTCACCGTCAGCCGCGACCTGTCCGCCGAGCGCGTCCAGCCGGGCGGCACGGTCGATGTGCGCTTGCACATCACCAATGCCGGCTCCTACCTGGAAGAGGTGCTGGTCGAGGATGTGCTGCCCGCGGGCGTCGAAGTCACCGAGGGGGAGACCCGCAACGTGGTCCACCTGCCGCCCGGCAAGACCGTGGAACTGGTGTACACGGTGGCTGCGCCGCGCGGCCAGTATCAGTTCGAGCGCGTGGCGGCAACCGCCGGTGACCACCTGGGCCTGTTCCGCCGCCAGATTCGGGTGGCCGCGCCGGGCAGCTTCACCGTCCTGCCTGAGCTGCGCCGGATGCCGCAGGTCTCCATCCGGCCCCGGCGCACGCGGGCCAGTGCGGGGGCCGTGCCCGCCCGGCTCGGCGGCCCCGGTCTCTCCTTCTTCGGCGTGCGCGAGTACCAGCCCGGCGATTCGCTGCGTTGGATCAACTGGCGCGCCGCAGCCCGCCATCCGCGCCACCTGTTCACGAACGAGTTCGAGCAGGAGCGCGTTGCGGACGTCGGCCTGATTCTCGACGCGCGGGTGCGCAGCGACATCCAGGCGCGCGGGGAGTCGCTGTTCGAGCACGCAGTGACTGCCACCGCGTCCCTGGCCGATGCCTTCCTGCGCGGGGGCAACCGCGTGGCGCTGCTCGTCTACGGCGGCGGCATCGAATGGGTCTTTCCGGGCTACGGCCGCGTCCAGCGCGAGCGCATCCTGCAGGCGCTGGGCCGGGCCAGCCGCGGGGCCAGCGATGTGTTCGAGACCTTCGAGTCGCTGCCGACACGGCTCTTTCCCCCGCAGTCGCAGATTGTCATGGTCAGCCCGCTGTGGACCGAGGACCTGCCCATGCTGTTCACGCTGCGCGCGCACCGGTATGAGCTGCTCGTCGTCAGCCCGAACCCGGTCGCGTTCGAGCAGACCGGCGCGCCGGCCAACCAGACGGTCGAGCTGGCCGTGCGCGCGGCCCGGCTGGAGCGCACGCTGCTCATCCGCCGGCTGCGGCAGGCCGGCGCGCAGGTGGTGGACTGGCAGGTGGATGCGCCGCTCGACCGCACCGTGCTCGCCGCGCTGGGAAGGACGCCCCAATGGACCCGCAGCCTCCGCTGATTCGCTCTGCAACCCAACGAGCGGCCAGCGCCGCCATCCTGGTGGCTGCGGTTGCGGCGGCCGTGCCCTTCATCCGGGGAGAAGGCTGGCCGCTCGTCGTGCTGGCGCTGGTGCTCGGCGCGTTCTGGCTGTTCGAACTGCGCCGCGGGCGGCACCGGCTTGCGTCTCCGCTGCTGGCCGGGTACGTCATCCTGGGGGCGCTGGCAACGAACACACAGGTCGGTTTCCTCGCGCCGCTGGCCGTCGTTGCGGCGCTGGCCGCGTGGGACCTGGACCGGTTTGCCGCGCGGCTCGATGAAGCGGGCAGGGCCAACGAAGCATCGCTCGCAGAACGCCGCAGCCTCGAAGCACAACACCTGCGCCGCCTGCTGCGGGTGAGCCTGTTGGGGCTGGCGCTGGCATGGCTGGCGCTGGCCGTGCGGGTGCAGCTTGCGTTCGGGCTGGCGGTCGCGCTGGGGCTGGTGGCGGCGCTGGGGCTGGCCGCGCTGGTGCGCGCGCTCATCCGGCAGAGCGACTGAATGCCCGGATGGGCAGAGGGTAGCATAGCCCCTTGTGGGCGCTGTGACGGGCACAAGGCCCTATGCTACGAGTTGGGCGCAGGAGCAATCATACATGGAGGCTTATTCGTGGACGTCACTCATCTCGCCGGCGCGTGGCCGGTGCTCATCACCCCTTATGACGGCAACCTGCAGGTTGACTACTCAGCCTATCGGGACTTGCTTGAATGGTACATCACCAAAGGCGTCGGCGGGCTGTACGCCAACTGCCTGTCGAGCGAGATGTACCTGCTAGACGACGATGAGCGGGTGCAGATTGTGGCCGATGCGGTGAAGACCGCCGGCGGCCGGGTGCCGGTCGCAGCGACGGGCAACCTGGGCGCATCGCTGGCCGAGCATATCGCTCTCTGCCGCAAGGTGGCCGATGCGGGCGCGGACATCGTGATGCTGGTCGTGCCGGAATTTCACGACAACGACGCTGACCTCGAGCGCTATTACTTCACGGTGGCAGAGCAGGTCGATGCCCCGCTGGGACTGTACGAGTGTCCGGTGCCGCGGCAATATCACCTCGGTGTAGAGCTCGTGCGCAAGCTGGCCGCGTCGGGCCGGTTCGTGGCCTTCAAGGAGACCAGTTGTGAACTCCCGAAGATCTGCGCGCTGCTGGACGCGACGCGCGGGACGCCGCTGGCCCTGCTTCAGGCCAACACGCCCTATCTCCTGGAGGCCATGCGCGCGGGAACGCCGGGCACGATGAGCATCGCGACGAACTGGCTGCCGGAGCTGGTGGCGGCGGTGGTGGCACGCGGCCGAGCGGGCGACCCGAGCGCCGGGCCGCTGCACGCGCACCTGTGCGCCCTCGAGATGGCGGGGCGCGCGGTGCATCCGCTCGGGGTCAAGCACCTGCTGGCGAAGCGCGGGCTGTCGGTGCAGGTGAGCGGCCGCGCGAAGGGCTTGGCGCTATCGGCGGAGGTGCAGCGCGGGCTGGACGCCTGTGCCGCAGCTTGGTTCACCGATACGGGTGAGTTGCGCGTGAGCTTGCAGTAGAACAGGAACAGCGAGTGTAACGCCGCGCAGAAGTTGGAGTCGAGGCTTCAGCCGGTTAGGCGGCCTGTATGAGTACACGACCTAGGCGGCTGAAGCCTCGACTCCGGCTATACCTTGAATGCCGCCAGTAAGGGCAGAAACTTGACGGGGCAGTGGGGTCGGGCTATACTGGAGTCGAACATATGTTCGATTCTATCCCACCGAGGCCTCAATGCCGAAGCGCAAGCTGCGCCGCTTCTCCGAAACCATAGAGCTGTTCCGCCAGTTGCCCGAAGAGCGCCAGGAACGGGTGCTGACACAGATCGCCTTCGACCGGATCGGCATGGAGCCGCTGCCCGAGGATGAGCAGCGCAGGAAAGATGAGACCAGACGACGCGGACGGAAACAGCACCCTCCGCCCACCCCACCCGCAACGGACGCGTCGCAAGAGGGAACCACAGAGAAGAAGCCGCCGTCCGTCAGTCGCCGGAGTGGGAGGCAAGCGCCGTTGACGCCGCGGCAGCCGCCGCATCCGGCGCCGCCGCTTCAGCCGCCGCCGCCACAATCAGGCGGTGAATCGCCTCCCGCTTCTCAGGAGCAGCCTCCCGCAGATAGCGCAGCAGCTCGCGCTCGTTCTCCGATAGTCCGATACTTTCGAAGGCGGTGAGCAGCACATCCAACAGGGCGCTCAACCGCCCGGTGAGGTCCTCGCGCAGGCCCGCAGGCAGCAGCTCTAGCCGTTCGACCAGGCCGGCGACATCGGCGGCCGGCTCTCCCGCGCGCGGGCGCGGCGCGGATGGCTCCGTCTCCAGTGCGTCGATGATGTCACCCGATGAGATGCCCAGCGCCTGGGCGATCGCGCTCAACACCCAGAGGTCAGGCGGGCGGTGGCCGTTCTCGATGCGCGACATCGTCTCGCGCGCCAGCACCTTGCCCTCGGGGATATACTTGCGGGCCTCGTTGACAAGCTGCGCCTGCGACCAGCCGTGGCGCTCGCGCAAGGTCTTGATCCTGTTACCTATGCTCATGGCTACTGCATCCTATGGTTCCGGCATCTCCGGGGTGCCTACCTCATACAGCCACGCATCGAACGCGGCCTGCAAGTCCTGACCGCTCACTTCTTCCGCGACGGCAATGAACTCATCGGTGCCCGCGTAGCTGTCGCGATAACGCTGATAGACCGTGCGCAGGATGTCGAAGAACGTCTCATCCCCCACTTCCAGCCGCAGCGCATGAAACACCAGCGCGCCGCCGAGATACGTCTCCGCGCTGTAGAGCTCGTCCGGCGGCGGCTGGCCGACCGGCACGCGAGGCAGATACCCCCGCGACATGTCGGCCAGCGAGCGGCTCACACCGTCCGCCCCGCTGCCGCGGGCTTCCCACAGGTGTTCGGCATAGGTCGCCAGTCCCTCCTTGAGCCACAGGTCCTGCCAGTTCTCCAGGCTTACGCTGTCACCGAACCACTGGTGGGCCAGCTCATGCGCGATGACGAATTCCTCGGCCATGATGGGCTGCGGGCAGTGCAGCGCAAGGGTCTGCGTCTCCAGCGCGCCGGCGCTGGCCTCGCAGACCGGGTTATCCTCTGCCGCGATGACCACGCCGTACTCATCGAACGGGTATGGCCCGAAGAGCTGCGCGAAGTAATCCAGCATCTCCGGCAGCACCTCGAAATTGCGGCGGAGGCCGGCAGCATATCCGGGCGGAAAGTAGCTGCGCAGCACGATGCCGTCGGCGGTCTCGTCCGTCACCACCTCATATCTGTCGATGTTCACGGTTGCCAGGTAGCTGGCCATCGCGCGATCCATCTGCCACACATAGCGCGTGGTGTAGCCATCGTCGGTTGTCTCCACCAGCCGGCCGTTGGCCGCGACGACCCACGGCTGCGGCACGGTGATCTCGAAGTGGTAGGTGGCCTTGTCGCGCGGGTGATCGTTGACGGGATACCACGAGGACGCGCCGTTGGGCTCGCTGAAGACGTTGATGGCGCCGTTGGGCGCGGTCAGCCAGCCCAGGTCCGGCAGCACATCCACGGATGTGACCGCCTCTGCCGGCGTCGGCTCTCCGCGATACGCCACCTGCACCGTGAATGCTGCGCCGGCGGCCAGCGGCCCCGCCGGTGCGATGCGCAGCTCGCCCTGCTGCCGCGCAAAACCAGCGGCCGCGCCATCGACCGTGACCTGGTCGATATCCAGCCCGGCGAAATCCAGGTAGAACGCCGTGAGGTCCTCGGAGGCAGTTGCCTCGATCGTGGTCGAACCCTGGAGCGTGTTCGCCTCCGGATCCACGTCGAGGACGATCGTGTAGTGGCTGACATCGTACCCGCCGTTGCCGAGGCCGGGGTAATAAGTGTCGCCGATCCCCGCCAGACCCAAATCGCCGGCGGCGGGGGTTTTCGCTGCGTCCGGCGCGTCACCCAGGTACGGGGGCGGCATGCAGCCGGCCACGACGAGGACGATCACTGCCATCCAGAGCCACGATTTGCCGACAAGTCTCTTGCGCATCACGACTGCCACCTCTTGATCACATCGCATCGTGGGACTATTATATCACGCGGCCAGAGTGTGTCCGTATGCAAGACCGAAAAGCTGCAACCCACCGCCCTGCCTGACGTATTGGGCATCAGTACACGGGTACACTGACAGTGTACCTGGGCACGAGATCAAGACAGGAGCGGATATCACATGACTCATCAGCCAGGTCGGACATACATAGTCGTTGGCACTCTCATCATGGCTCTGCTCGCGCTGACCGGCTGCGGGCTGGTCCTCGGCCGCACACAGCAGGCGTACCAGACCGCCGTGATCGTGACGGGCACGCCCCATGTCAGCATCGAGACCTTCAACGGCGACATCGAGGTGACCACCGGCGCCGCGGACAAGGTGAGCGCAGGCGTCATCGAGTCGGCCGCGGACGATACTGACTTCGACCGCATGGAGTTCAACTTCTCGCAGGAAGGCCTGAACGTGAGGGGCAAGTGCGCCTGGTCGGACCCCAACAAACCCTCGAACGCCACCTGCGACCTGAACATCCAGGTTCCGGCCGGGTCGGATGTCGAGCTCGTCACCGGCAACGGCACCATCACCTACAAGGCCGTGCCCGGCAAGACGCTCAAGGCGGCGGTCGGCAACGGAAACGTCAACGTGACGCTGCCGCGCGACGCACAGTTCACGCTGGACGCAGCGGTCGGCAACGGCAAGATCAAGAGCGGCTTCGACCTGGGCGACCCCGATGCAGCCCAGAAGCAGCATGTCACCGGCGCAGTCGGTGACCAACCCGGCCTGTCCGTTGCCCTGCGCATCGGCAACGGAGACATCACGATCGAGCCTGCGCGATGAACTCATTCACCCAAACCACGGCCCACACGGAAGAAGTGTGATGGAGATCCTGCCCTTCTACCCTGACTATCTCGCTGCCGCCGGCCAGCTCTTCACGGCAGGGCTGGCCCGGCTGCGCCGCAGTGTGCCTGAAGTGCCCGCTACCCTGCTCGACAGCGAGCGCGTCTGCGGCAATATCGCCCGCATCACCGCGGCCAACGGCGGCCTCATGGCGGTGGAACACGGCGAGCTGGCCGGTTACATGGGCTGGTGGCTGGCAGAGGACTTCCGCGGCGCAGGGCGGAAGGGCGCCTACGTGCCGGAGTGGGCGCACGCGGTCCGGGCAGAGGCAGATGCCGCCCGCATCTATCGGGCGCTCTACCGGGAGGCAGCGGGCCGCTGGGCGGCGGAGGGCTGCGAGGTCCACGCGCTCACCCTGCTTGCCGACGACCGTGCAGCCGAGCGCGCCTGGTTCTGGAACGGGTTCGGCCTGCTGGTGGTGGACGGCGTGCGGCCCACCGGCCCGCTAGAGGCCGCGTCGCGCACTGACCTCACCATCCGGCAGGCGACCGCAGCGGATGCCAGGGCGCTGGCCGCGCTGGATGCCGAGCATGTGCGGCATTACGTTGCGCCGCCGGTGTTCATGGCCCCGCCTGCCGCTGAGGATGCGGCCGCGTGGGAAGCCTTCCTGGCGCGGCCGCGCAACAGCGCCTGGCTGGCGCTCGATGGGGACGCACCCGTCGGCTTCATCCGGTTCGCGGGGTGTGACTATGACGGGGTGGAGCTGCTGTCCGCCGATACGATGATCGGCATCAACGGCGCATACGTACGGCCCGGCTATCGCGGCCGCCACGCGGCCGCCGCGATCCTCCATGCGGGCCTGCGCCACTATGCCGCGCTCGGCTTCCCTGTGTGTGCGGTCAACTTCGAGTCGTTCAATCCGGAGGCCGCGGCCTTCTGGCCGCGCTACTTCACGCCGGTCTGCCTGTCGCTGATGCGGATGCCGGAGAATCCGTACGCGCAGGGTTGATGGGGCGGGAGCTGCTGTAGGGCGGATTGGCAATCCGCCCTACAGGTGGCATCCCCTTACCGGCCGCCAAACAGGCTGCCCAGCCCGCCGAGGCTGCCGAGGTCCAGGCTCTTGCCAGCCGCCAGGTTGTCCACCTGGCCGGCCAGGTTCGGCGGCAGCTTCGACTTTTTGACGTCTTTCGCGCTTTGAAGCACAATAGCGCCCAAGAACTCAACGAGGAGGCAGCCCTGATGAGCCAGATTCGGCTTGGAGTCATGGCCCCCTTACCCGAGGGGCCGGAAGAAGCCCTGCAGAAGGTTGCGGATTTCGGGTTCCCAACCTGCCAGGTAGTCTGCTGGGACAACAGCCTGTTCACCGATGCGATCGCCGACCGGTTGGCCGCGACCGCCGCACGGCTCGGCATCGAGATTACGACGTTGTGGACGGGTGCGCCGGGGCGCTATGTCTGGAACTTCATCGAAGGGCCGACGACCATCGGCCTGGTCCCGCCGGCGATGCGCAGGGAGCGCGTCGCCGTGTTGAAGCAGGGTTCCGATTTCGCGCGGCGCGTCGGCATCCCCAGCATCACGACCCATGTCGGCTTCATCCCCGAGAACCCGAGCGACCCGACCTATGGCGAGGTCGTCGCCGCACTCCGGGAGGTGGCGGAACACTGCCGGGCCAACGGGCAGGAGTTCTGGTTCGAGACGGGCCAGGAGACCCCCATCACGCTGCTGCGCACCATCGAGGATGTTGCCACCGGCAACCTGGGCATCAATCTGGACCCCGCCAACCTGCTGATGTATGGCAAGGCCAACCCGGTCGATGCACTGGATGTGTTCGGCAAGTACGTCCGCGGCGTACATGCGAAGGACGGCGAGTATCCCACGGATGGCCGCAACCTGGGCCACGAGAAGGCGCTCGGCGAGGGCCGCGTCAACTTCCCCGCGCTGGTGGCGAAACTGAAGGCACTGGGGTTCAGCGGCGCGCTCACCATCGAGCGCGAGATCTCCGGCCCGCAGCAGATTGCCGATATCCGTCGCGCCCAGGCGTTCCTCGCGACGTTGATCGAATAAAGCGTACCATCAGATCAAACCAACCACTACCAGCCAGGAGACCTATCGTGACACACAAAATGCAAAGGCGCCTGCGTGGAGGCATGATTGGCCTGGGCTTCATGGGCCGGCATCACGTCGGGCAATACGAGAAACTGCCCCAGGTGGAACTCGTCGCCATCGCGGACCCGGACCCCATCCGGCTGCACAACAAGGCGACCGTCGCGGGCAACATCGACCTGCCGCAGCCGAAGATTAACTTCGAGACGCTGCAGGCGTACGCCGATGGCCGCGACCTGATTGCCCAGGCGGATGTGGATTTCGTGGACATTGCGACGCCGAGCCATCTGCACGCGGAGATGGCCGTGCTCGCCGCGGAGGCCGGGCGGCATGTCATCGTCGAAAAGCCGATGGCCCTCAGTTCTGCGGATGCAGAACGTATGATTGCCGCGGCGCGCGCCAACGACGTCCGCCTGATGGTGGCCCAGGTCGTGCGCTTCTGGCCGGAGTATCTCTACCTGAAGGAAGTCGTCACCAGCAAGCGGCTGGGCCGGCTGATGCACGCCGAGTTCATCCGCCGCGGCAGCCGCCCCCGCTGGTCCTGGCGCAAGTGGATGTCGCAGGTCGAGTGCAGCGGCGGCGCGCCCTTCGACCTCCACATCCACGATGTGGATTATGTCCACTATCTGCTGGGCGAACCGCAGCGGGTCGCGGCCCGCCACGTCGTCTCACCCGAAGAGACGGGACACGACATCATCACGGCACAGTTCGAGTACGCCGATGGCCTGACCGTGACCGTGGACGGCGGGTGGTATGCGCCGGCACGCTACGGCTTCTATTCGGCCTATGAAGCCGTCTTCGAACGAGGCATCGTGCGGTATCATGGCGGCGCGCAGCCGACCCTGAGCGTGATGCACAATGAAACGGACGAGGTCGAGATCCCGACCGTGAACGGCGATCCCTACGAAGCCGAAATCGTCTTCTTCGTCCGCTGCCTCCAGAACAACTGCGACCCGGCCGAGCAACACCCGCCGGAGAGTTCGCTGGCGGCGGTGCGGCTGGTGGAGCGCGAGCTGGCAAGCGCCTGAGGGGGCCGCATCCTTCGACTGGCGGCATGCCGCTGGCGACCTTCAGCCGTTGACCCGCTTAGGATGCTGTGCGTCGGCTGCGCCGACGGCATACACATGGATTTGGATCCCTGGACCTTCCTCGCTCGCACACGCGGTCGGGTGTGGAAGGTCCCGCCGCGTCACCGCATGGTATAATGTGAACGATAGTCCATTGTGTCACCCACCGCGACACGATGAATCACCTCACGAGGCTGTGCAATGGCGGCACTCAAACGGCTCATCCACTACTTGCGTCCCTATGCGCTGACCCTGATCGTCACCAGCATCATCATCCTGCTCAACACGGGCATCAGTTTGCTCCCGCCGCTCTTTCAGCGCGCCATCATCGACGATGTGATCGGCGCGCGGCAGCTCGACCGTCTGCTGCCGCTGATTGTCGGGATGGTCGTCGTGTATGCCCTGTCTGCGGTCACGGAGTTCGGCGATCAGTACCTACGGCACACCGTCGGGGAGCGGTTCCTCTACGACCTGCGCGTACGCATCTACGACCACCTGCAGCGGCTGTCGCTGGCCTTCTTCGAGCGCACCTCCACCGGCGAGCTGATGTCGCGCGTCAGCAACGATGTCAACGCGCTGGAGCAGTTCGTCACGCACGGGACCATCCTCACCGCGGTCGCGGCCATCCGGCTGGTCGGTGCGGCGGTCGTGCTGCTGACGCTCGAATGGCGGCTGGCACTGGTCGCGCTGCTGCCCGTGCCGTTCATCGCCATCGGCCTCCGTTACTTCAACCGCCGGGCGCGGCCCATCTACCGCCGGGTGCGCGACCGGCTGGGCGACATCAACGCGCGCCTGCAGGACGACCTCGCCGGCATCCGTGTCATCCAGGCGTTCGGCCAGGAAGAGGCGGAGCTGACGCGCTTCCGCAACATCAGCAGCACGTACATGGCCGAGCGCATCGCCTCCATCCGCACCTGGTCCAGCTTTTTCCCGGGGTTGGGCTTCCTGGCGGCGCTGGGCGGCGTGCTGGTGCTGGGCGCAGGCGCAGGGATGGTCGTGCAGAGCCAGCTCACGCTTGGCACACTCGTCGCGTTCCTCTCGTACATCGTCTCATTCTACGAGCCCGTGCGCCGCCTGACCGATATCGACAACATCCTCCAGCAGGCCGGCGCGGCTGCCGACCGCATCTTCGAGCTGCTCGATGAACTGCCGGAGATTCAGGATGCGCCGGGGGCCGTGGCCTTGGCGCAGGTCAAGGGCGAAGTGACGTTCGATGACGTTCACTTCAGCTACAGCGAGGGCGACGAGGTGCTGCACGACGTAGACTTCCATGTAGCGCCGGGCGAAGTCGTTGCGCTCGTGGGGCCGAGCGGCGCGGGCAAGACGAGCATCGCCAACCTGCTCTGCCGCTTCTATGACCCTACCCACGGCTCCGTGCGCGTGGACGGTCACGACCTGCGCGAGGTGCAGTTGCGCTCGCTGCGCAGCCATGTTTCGGTGGTGCTGCAGGATACGTTCCTGTTCAACGCCAGCGTGCGCGAGAACCTGCTGTACGGCAAGCCGGATGCGACGGAAGATGAACTGGTCGCGGCCACGAAGGCCGCCTACGCGCACGACTTCATCCTGGCGCTGCCTGAGGGGTATGACACGGAAATCGGGGAGCGGGGCGTGAAGCTGAGCGGCGGCCAGCGGCAACGGCTCGCACTGGCCCGCGCCATCCTCACCGACCCCCGCATCCTGATCCTGGATGAGGCGACCTCGTCGGTCGATGCGGAGGCGGAGTACCTGATCCAGCAGGCGCTCGAACGCGTGCTGGAGGGCCGCACTGCGCTGGTCATCGCGCATCGCCTGAGCACCATTCGGAATGCGGACAAAATCATCGCGCTGGACGGCGGGCGCATCCGCGAGATTGGCAATCATCGCGATCTGCTCGCACGGCAGGGGTTATACAGCCAGCTTTACCAGCGGCAGCTCGAATTGGCCGCGACGGAGGCGTGACGTCACGGTTCGTAGTAGGACAGCCCGGTGACCGAGGTCGCCGGGCCACCTCGGGTGCACAGGACTGACTACCGAGTCATTTTGTCAAAGTGCAAAAGTGCCGCCTACGAACCCTACGCCAGCGCCTCCAGTTCCTCCCAGCGTGCATACAGCGCAGGCAACTCCTGCTCCACCGCGGCGAGCCGCGCCGTGGCCTCCACCACATCCTCGCCGCCCGCCTGGTAGAGCGCGGGGTCGGCGAGCCGGGCGTAGAGCGCGGCCTGCTCCGCTTCGAGCGCCTCAATCTGCGCGGGCAGCGCCTCCAGCTCGCGCTGCTCCCGGAACGTCAGCTTACGTGCGACCTGTGGTCGCACGACCTCCGGTCGCCCTGCACCCCCGCGTCCCGCCTCCGGTCTCGCTGCCTGTGAGGCCGCGCCGCCGTTCGTCGCCGGCCGCTGGCGCACCCAGTCGTCATAGCCGCCGGCATACTCGCCCACGCGGCCGTCCCGCTCCACCGCCAGCGTGCTCGTGACCACGTTGTTGAGCAGCTCCCGATCGTGGCTGACCAGCAGCAGTGTGCCCTCGTATTGCAGCAGCAGGTCCTCCAGCAGCTCCAGCGTCTCCAGGTCCAGGTCGTTGGTCGGCTCATCGAACACGAGCACGTTGGCCGGCTTGGCGAACAGCCGCGCCAGCAGCAGGCGGTTGCGCTCCCCGCCGGAGAGCGTGCCCGCGTAAACCCGCGTCCGCTCCGGCGGAAAGAGGAAGTCCTGCAGGTAGCCGATGATGTGTCGCCGCCGGCCGTTCATCACCACGTAGTCTGCGCCGTCCATCACGTTGTCGAACACGGTCCAGTCCTCGCGCAGTTGCCCGCGCAACTGGTCGAAGTAGGCGATGCTGAGGTTCGTCCCGTGGCGCACCCGGCCCGTCTGCGGCTCGAGGTCGCCCAGCAGGAGGCGCAGCAGCGTCGTCTTGCCCGATCCGTTCGGCCCGACGATACCGACGCGGTCGCCGCGCATGATCGTCGTGGAGAAGTCCCTGACGACGGGCCGCTCGCCATACGCGAAGCCGATGTGCTCGGCCTTGAGGACCAGCCGGCCCGAACGCTCGGCCTCCTGGATGCGCATGCGCAGCAGGCCGCCCTCGCGGCGCGCCTGGCGCTGCTCGCGCAGCCGTTCCAGCGCGCGCACGCGTCCTTCGTTGCGCGTGCGCCGCGCCTCGATGCCCTGCCGGATCCAGGCTTCCTCCTGCGCCAGCTTCTTGTCGAACTCGACCGCCTGCGTGGCCTCGGCATCCAGCACCGCCTGTTTGCGCGCGAGGAACGTCGCATAGTCGCAGGCCCAATCCACCAGGCGGCCGCTGTCCACCTCGATGATGCGCGCGGCCAGCCGGCGCAGGAACGTGCGGTCATGGGTCACGAAGACAAGCGTGCCGCGATAGCGCGCGAGGAAGTCCTCCAGCCAGGTGATGGCCTCGATATCGAGATGGTTGGTCGGCTCGTCGAGCAGCACCAGGTCGGGATCGCTGACCAGCCCGCGCGCCAGCAGGACCCGGCGCTTGTAGCCCGCAGAGAGGCTGCGGAAGTCCGCCGCCGGGTCGAGCTGCATCCGGCTCAG
This sequence comes from Chloroflexota bacterium, assembly GCA_029555885.1. The sequence continues at coordinate 14,822 of JAKPQT010000034.1, forward strand.
GATGGTCTCGACCTGCTGGCGGCTGCGCCAGGCAGCCTCGGCCTGCACATCCTCACTGGCTGCCGGCGCGCGCGCGTCCATGGGAGGCAGTCCGCCCGCAATGATCTCCCCCACCGTGCCGTCCAGGTCCTCCGGCACATCCTGGGCCAGGTATGCGACGCGCAGACCCTGCTGCCGGAACACGACGCCTTCGTCCGGCAGCAACAGGCCCGCGAGCAGCTTGAGCAGCGTGGTCTTGCCGGTCCCGTTGCGGCCCAGCAGCCCGATGCGCTCGCCCGGCTCCACCTGCAAGTTGATGCCTTCCAGGACCAGGGGTCCGCCGAAGCCGATCGTCACGTCGCGCAGTGTAATCATTGCCATAGGGCCTATTATACGCATGCCGGTCAAGACGCGGGCATAGAGCATGAACAGGTGAAGAGGTGAAGAGGTGATGTAGGGTTTTCGGTGTGGTACAATACGCTCACAACCCTGTAGGTCAAGGTACGTCTGGCAGCAGGAGGCAGTATGGCTGAGAAACAAGGGACCCCGTTGGAGCAGGTCGGCGGACTGCGATCCGGTCTGGCCGAGGCGCTGCGCCCGTACTGGATCACGACCGTAGAAGAACTGGTCACGGCAGCCTTCGAGGAGAAGGCCCGAAACGGCCTGGCCGATGTGCTGCGCATCGCAAAGGGCGAGATCGACGCACTCGGCCGCGAGCTGCTGCCGCAGGTGCTGCCCGCGGTCCGGGAGCGCATCCACGTCCCGCCGGAGGCCAGGGCCACGGGCGCACTCGATACGCTGGACCGCAGCCTGCCGCGCGACCGGTCACGCGCCCTGGAAGTGCTTCCCCCGCGCGCATCGCTCGTGGATAAAATGCCGGCCATCCGCAACCAGGGGCCGCGCGGCACGTGCGTGGCCCACGCGTGCACCGCGCTGCGCGAGTATCTGACCGGCGACCGCGCCATTGACCTCTCCGAGCAGTACCTCTACTGGGCGGCGCGGCAGAAGCTCATCACGCCCATCCTCAAGGATCGCCCCGGCCTGCTGCTGGCATACGGCATGGCCGCGCTGGTCGAGCACGGCATCCCGCCCGAGGATGCGTGGCCGTACAACCCTGCACAGCTCCCGGGGAACGAGGACCAGGGCCCGCCCCCGGCCGGCATCGAGGCACCCGCACGCGCGAATCGCCTGCGCAAGTATAGCGGCATTTTCCCCCGCGATACCTACAGCCTGAAGGTGCAGCTAGCGCACGACAACCCGGTAGCGGTGACTGTGCCGACCTTCGGCTTCTGGGGCGGCGCACTGATCGACTACACGGGCACGGTGCGGCTGCCGTTCACGGCGGAGGGCACGCGCAGCCCGCTCACCCGCCTGGAAACGGCGCACGCGATCTGTCTGGTGGGATATCAAGATGATGCGGCAGTGCCGGGCGGGGGATACTACATCGTGCGCAACAGTTGGGGTGAGACGTGGGCGGGGCAGTGTCCTGACGGCCGGGGCTACTTCTGGCTGCCGTATGCGTATGTCGAGCGGTACGGGCTGACCGCGTTTTCGGGGAGCATGTAGAATGATTTGTGTGGCCCTACTCCGGGGCATCAATGTTGGCGGCAAGAACCTGATCAGGATGACTGAACTGGCGGCGCTGTTCGAAGCCTTGGGGTTAAGGCAGGTTCGCACGTACATCCAGAGCGGCAACGTAGTTTTCCGCTCAGAGGCGGCAGACAAGGCCGGCCTCACAATCCAGATCGAGGAAGCCCTCTCCCGCACCTTCGACTATGATGCGCGCGTGGTATTGCAGACACACGAGGAACTGAAGACCATTGTCCTGGAGGCGCCGGAGGGTTTCGGGAGCGAGCCGGACACCTACCGTTACGATGTCTTCTTCCTGAAGGAGCCGCTGACCTCGTCCGAAGCTGTGAGGAGCGTGATCGCCAACGAAGGCGTTGACCGGGTTTGGACGGGGAAAGGCGTGCTCTATACATCCAGGCTTATCAGCCGGGCTGCCCAGAGTCACCTGACCCGGCTCATCGGTCTGCCCGTCTATCAGAGCATGACCATTCGCAACTGGAATACGACGACTAAGCTGCTGAGAATGATGGAGGAAATCGCTGACTGAGGCTGCACTCTCCTGAGAACGAAGCAACCTGTGCTCAGGAGAGGTGGTCGGGGGGTGAGGGCCGCACGTATGCGGCCCTCACCCAGTGCAGTTATTTCTGTGCGCTCTCGCGGCCCATCATCAGCCGCTCGGTGATGAGCTGGCCCTGCCGGGCCGTGTCGATGGCGATGCCCAGGCTGCGGGCCGCTTCCTGCGGGCTGTGGAAGCCGGTCGAGTTCTCCGACATCACGAAGTCATAGCGCATCGAGGCCTCGCGGTGCATCTGTTGGGCCTCGGCCAACTGCTCATCGGTCAGCCCCGCCTGCTTGGCCGCGGCCAGCGCGTCGATGAGGTCCTCCAGCGCGCCTTCGGTCGTGCGCAAGAGCTGCGCCGTGTTGTTCTGAATGATCGTGATGCGATCCTTCAGCGCCTGCTCATCGATCTTGTGGCACGTCTGGCACGCCTGGTTGACGTTATCCAGCGGGCTGCGCAGCCAGTGGTCCGAGACCTTCGTCGCACCGTCGCGCATGTAGGGCATGTGGCAGTCGGCGCAGGCCACGCCCGACCGGTAGTGCAGGCTGGTGGTGTAGGTCTCGAACTCCGGATGCTGCGCCTTCAGCATCGGCGCGCCTGTCTCCTTGTGCGTCCAGTCCTTGAAACCGTACTCGTTATAATAGTCGATGATGTTGTCGACCTGCAGGCCCTTCTCCCACGGGAAGGTCAGCAGCTTGTTGTCGCCCTCGAAGTAATACTCCACGTGGCACTGCGCGCAGACGTAGGTGCGCATCTCCTGCCGCGTGGCCTTGCTCAGGTCCACCCC
>JAKPQT010000046.1 GCA_029555885.1 Chloroflexota bacterium
TCCCTGGCCCTCCGCATCGCCGATGTAGAAGAGGAACGGCTCGACCGCAGCCAGCACGACCGTGTAGCCGTCCGCCGCGGTCAGCGCGGCGGACCGCTGGACCGTCCACCCGCGGCCGTTGGCGCCGGGCAGTTGGTCCGCCACGGGCGTCAGGTAGCCCGCTGGGGTCTCGGGCCGGAACTGCAACCCGCCGGCCGGCAGGTTGAAGGGGAAGCCGAACAGGTAGAGGTCGGACGCGTGGCCCGGCGGCACCTCGGGCATGAGGCTGCGGTCCGCCTCGTTGGTCCATTCGAGCCACGGCTGGTCCGCGGGCAGGGTAATCGTCGTACGCACGAAAGGCGAGCCCGCGCGCTCGATGGTGAGCGTGTCGGCCAGCACGCCGCGCGTCAAGGTGATGGTCGTCGGTCCCTGCGTCTCGACTGGGGTCAGCCGGCGCGGGTGGCTCTTGCCGCGTTCCGCTTGGACGAGCGTGTTGAACGCCTGCCCACCGGCCATCAACTCGCGGCCTGCCGTCTTGTCGTACAGGCTGGTGATGGTGCCCGTCGCGGGGTCAACGATCACGCGGAAGAAGGCATTTTCGAGTTGGGCACGGTTGTGGTGTGCCTTTGCCACAGCCGAGACCGGCCCGAGCTCGTCGCGTTTTATAGCTTCAGGGCCAACTACTGCGCTCAGCCGGCGGTAGCCCAGGGACGGGACGGGCGGCGCGATGAAATGCAGGTGCCCCCCCGTGACCTCTACGGGGATGACTTCGCCGGTCACCTCGTCGCGCAGACTGATGGACACGGTAGCGAGAGCATCCTGAGCGGGTGCGCGGCTCAGCGTGGGTGACGAAGTGCCTTCAGTCGAAGGATGCGGGCCGTCGAGAGGAAAAGCCGCATCCTTCGACTCCGGTCGGCGGACCAATGCCTCCCTCCGCTCAGGATGCGTCGCAGTTATCGTCTCCATCGGCTCGCCTGACCACGGCAGGCTGACCGGTCCGCCACGCTCCCACGCCAGCGGGTTGACCACGACGATGCCCGGCTCGCTGCCTGCGACATGCGCGGCGATGGCCGTCACGCCTGCCTCGCGCAGGACCGCGGCCTCCCGGCTAAGCTTCTGTGCCATCTCCCAGCGCAGCCGGTTGTCCTGGTTCGTCTCCGCCTCGGTGAAATAGTTCGGCCAGGGCACCGGGCTGCCGACGGAGTGCTCATCCCACCAGAGCAGGTCACGGTAGAGTGCATCCACCTGCTCACCGAGGGCTGACTCGTCTGTGAAGTGTTCCCGGTCCAGCAAGCTGGCCAGGGTGTTGAGGGCCGCGCCCGCCGCAAGGTCGGCCTTCGCATGGCGGACGAGCGCATGCCCCGCCGGGCTGCCCACCTTGACCTCCTCCCAGCGGCCCGCCCAGTCGCCGCGGTAGGTCTTGAACCGCCCGGCATACTGCGCCTCCATGTGCTGGAAGAACTGGCCGGGCGTGGCGAGGAGGAGCTGCGGGTTGGCGTGCGTGCGGTTCCACTCGCGAATTAGCCCCGTGAGCGCAGGTACGCCCATCCCGTCGATGTCCAGGTTGTCGAAGGAATGCTGGAGCAGGATGGCATCGTAAGGGTAGCCGGCGTCGGTGTAGCGGCGCATGGCCTCGACCAACTTGTCCTCGGGGATGGCGCCCTTGTGCAGGGTGAGCTGTTCGAATCCCTCGACATAAGAGTCGAAGTTGACCCATGTCAGGATCGTGCTGCCGTCCGCACCCTGCCAATGGAAGGGCAGGTCGGCGCGGGAGATGCTCGTCCCGCCGCCGATGAAGAGGTTGAGACCCGTCAGGAAGTAGCGGTAGCCCGTCGCGGCGAAGAGCCCGGGGTAGGTCCACGAGTAGCCCGGCACGTCGTTCTGCAACACGGTGTCGATGTGCAGGCCGTACTGCTGTCGCAGGGCCTCAGCAGGGTAGAGGAAG
>JAKPQT010000071.1 GCA_029555885.1 Chloroflexota bacterium
ACGATTGGCGGCGCGGCCGTCGGCGCAGCCATGGCCGGCATGCGGCCCATCGCGGAGATCATGTACGTCGACTTCACCCCGCTGGCGATGGACCAGATTGCCAACCAGGGTGCCAAAAACCGCTATATGTTCGGCGGCAAGACCAGTGTCCCGATGGTCATCCGCACGGAAGGCGGCGCGGGCCGCGCCATCGCTGCGCACCACTCGCAGAGCCTCGAGGCGCTGTGGACGCACTTCCCCGGCATCTACGTGGTCATGCCCTCCACGCCCTACGACGCGAAGGGCCTGCTCAAGGCCGCCATCCGTGACGACAACCCGGTCATGTTCATCGAGCACAAGATGCTCTACGGCCAGAAGGGACCCGTGCCGGAGCAGGATTACATCATTCCGCTCGGCGTCGCGGACATCAAGCGGCCCGGCAAGGACATTACCCTTGTCACCTACTCGCGCATGGTGCACCGCTCGCTGGAAGCCGCCGAGACGCTGGCGAAGGAAGGCATCGATGTCGAGGTCATCGACCTGCGCAGCCTGAAGCCGCTGGATCTGGAAACCATCCTCGCTTCCGTGAAGAAGACGGGGCGGCTGGTCGGCGTGACCGAGGCCTACGAGAACACGAGCTTCATCAACGAGATCATGGCGCAGGTTAACGACCATGCCTTCGACTACCTGGATGCGCCGATGGTGCGCGTTGCGGCGCTCAATGTGCCGGTCCCGCGCGCCGAGGTGCTGGAAGACATCGCGATCCCGAATACCGCCCGCATCGTGGCAGCCTGTCGAAAGGTGGTGAGCTGATGGCGCCAAAGACAACCGAGGTCTACATCCCGAAGTACGGCCAGACGGTCGAAGAGGTGAAAATCGTCCAGTGGCTGGCCGAGGATGGCGCAGAGATCAAGAAGGGCCAGGAGATCCTCGAGATCGAGACGGACAAGACGACCTTCTTTGTCGAAGCGGAGGGTGCCGGCTTCCTCCATCGCGGCCCCTACGAGGTCGGCCAGACTGTGCCCGTGCTGGAAGTCGTCGCGCTCATCGGCCCAAAGGACATCCAGTTCAGCGCCGGGACCGTCGGCGACGAAGCCGCAGAGACCACAGAGAGTAAAACGAGTAACGAGGAAAGCGAAATAGCCTCGGCAGAGGAAACCGCGGCTCCTGCAGCAGAAACCAAGACTTTCGCCTCCCCCCGCGCGCGCAAGCTCGCCGGGGAGCGGCATGTCGACCTGGCGCAAGTTACGCCGACCGGCGGCGGCGGCGTGCGCGTGACCGAGAAGGATGTGCTCGCCTATCTTGCGACTGCACCGAAGGCGACCCCGCTGGCCGAGAAGCTGGCCGCGGAGTCCGGCATCAACCTGCGCAAGCTCACCGGCACCGGTCCCGGCGGCAAGATCACGCGCGAGGACGTCGAGGCCGCCCGCGCTGCAGCACCCGGTCGGAGCGAGGTTTCTGCGCCCGCCGCACCGCCCGTGCCTGCTGCGCCCACACCTGCGCCCGCTGTGCCCGCGCCGGCGCCAGTGGTGCTCCCCGTCGCCGATGTGACCGAGCGCATCCCGCTTAAGGGCGTGCGCGCGATCATCGTCGACCGGATGGGCACGAGCGTCCACACGACCGCGCGTGTGACCCTTGTCACCGAGGTCGATGCAACCGAGTTTGTCTCCATGCGCGAGCGGCTCAAGGCGAAAGTCAGTGAGGCGTGGGGCTTCGCGCCTGGCTACAACGACCTGCTGGCCCTGATCGTCGCCAAAGCGCTGCGCAAGTTCCCGTACATGAACGCGCGACTCGCTGCGGATGCCATCGAGTTGATGGGCCACGTCAATCTGGGCATGGCGGTCGATACCGAGCGCGGGCTGCTCGTGCCGGTCATCCGCGATGCGGACACGAAGACGCTGCAGCAGTTCGGCGCGGAGTTCCGCGAGCTGGTGGACCGTGCGCGCAAGGGCCGCTCCATGCCCGACGATATCACCGGTGGGACGTTCACCATCACGAACCTGGGGATGCACGACATCGATGCGTTCACGCCGGTCATCAACCTACCGGAGGCCGCGATCCTGGGCGTCGGCCGCATCGCGCCCAAGTGGGTCTACCGGCCTGAGAGTCCGAACGCGCCAGTCTTGCGCCAGATGCTAACGCTGAGCCTCGTGTTCGACCACCGCATCATCGACGGCGCGCCCGCCGCGCGCTTCCTGCAATACATCAAGGGGCTGATCGAGGAACCGTACCTGCTGATGGCGTAACGACGGTCTCCTTACTCGTTACTCATCACTCGATCGTCCCAATAACGAGTGATGAGTAACGAGTAACATCAACTTCCGCTCTTTGTCACTTCGAGCCCTTCCGCGCTAAAATCCCCTTATGAACAGCAAAACTTACCTACTACTGGCTCTGATTCTTATAGCCGCAGCCGTCAGCGGTTGCCAGGGGATGCCGATGCAGCAACCCGCCCCAGACACACCCTTGCCCTCGAAGGCCACGCCGACCACAGAACCCACTCCCACTGAGGTTCCACCAACAGAGTCACCACTGCCCACCGCGACGCCCACCGCGGAGGCCCCCCTGCCAGTGAAGCCACCGCCCGAAGCCGCACAGGTGCAGCCCGCTCTGCAGGCGTTAGCCGGCATCGACGCCGAACCTTGGCCGGAGGCCGACGAACTCTTCCGCAGCGACCCCCACTGGCTCGGCTCCGATGATGCCTACTCCATCGACCTGGGTGACGGCCGCGTGCTCTGGCTGTTCGGCGACACCTTCATCACCTACGACACCCGGCGCTCCCGCCAGGGGTCCATCATGATCCGCAACAGCATCGCGGTGCAGACGGGCTACGATCCGTCGACTGCGGAGATGGACTTTCACTGGCCGATGGTAGACTATCTCCCTTCGTCCTTCTTCTCCGAGCGGGGCGACCTGTGGTACTGGCCCGGCCACGGCGTCCGGCTGGAGGATCGGGTGATCGTCTTCCTGATGGTCGTACGCAAGGCATCCGGCGGGCTCGGCTTTGCGACCGAGGGCTGGACCGCAGTCAAGCTCACGGGCATCGACGGACCGCCTGAAGGGTGGCAGCTCACCTGGCTCGACACCCCGGCCAACGACTATGGCGTGCTGATATCGGGCGGCGCGATGCTCGAGGAGGACTACGTCTATGTCTACAGCGTCCAGGAGCCGAGCCACGACATCTACCTGGTGCGCTGGCCCATCACCGACCTGATGCAGGATGACCTGTCGCGCCTCCAGTGGTGGACGGGCGAAGACGGCGGGTGGGTCGTCCAGCAGGACCTGGCCGCCCTGCCCGTGCCACTCTACACCGGCGGCCAGACCGAGTTCACGGTTCACTACGCCCCCGCCTTGGAGCAGTACCTCGGCATCCAGACCGTGGGCTTCCCGCAGGCGGAGCTGGCATTCCGCCTCGCACCTGCGCCGACCGGCCCATGGAGCGCGGCGACGATCTTCTACCGCCCCGAGGAATACGATATCAGAGACGTGATGATCTATGCGGGCAAGGCGCACCCGGAGCTCACGGGCGAGGGCGCAGACCTCATCCTGACGTACGCGACGAACTCGCTGAGCCAGACCAACCTGATGAGCGACGACCGGCTGTACTACCCGCGCTTTCTGAAGGCCACCTACCGCTGAGTAGCGAGAGGTAAGAAACGCATGACACTCCCACAACCGGCATCCTTCGACCTGGCCCGCGTGCGCGCGCGGCGAACCGGCATGGTGAACAGCCTTTGGCCCTGGGACGCCTACCCCGAGCTGCCCATCCTTGAGCCCGGCGCGACCGTGACCATCGCCGACATCCCGGGGCCGGCCGTCATCACCTGCCTGCACGCCACCAGATTTGCCAATGCCAACGAACACCGGGGCATCATCCTGCGGATTTATTGGGACGATGAGACCGTGCCTGCCGTGCAATGCCCCATCGGCGATTTCTTCTGCGACGCGCTTCAGGGCAAGGGCCAGTACTTCTCGACACCCTTCATGGAGAAGGTACCGGAGGCGCGCAACTGCTACCTGCCCATGCCCTTCCGCAGCCGGGCACGCATTGAGCTGACCAATGAGACTGACCGCCGGGCCAACGGCTACGCTTATGTCGAGTACGAGACCCTGCCCGATTGGGAGGATAATCTGGCCTGCTTCCACGCGACGTGGGACCGGCAGGAGATCTACATTCCCCGCGAAGTCCTGCCGCTGGCAAACATCACCGGTCGCGGCCACCTCGTCGGGGTGAGCCTGGGGATCACCAGCACGGAACCGCGCTTCGAGGGTGCGCACTTTGTGATGGAGGGCAACGACGAGCACTTCATCGATGGCGAGCCGACGCAGTCGCTCGATTACCTGGGCACCGAGGACTACTTCGGCTACTCCTGGGGCTTCCAGCGCCCGTTCATCGGCACCTACGCAGCGATTCCGCACTGCAACCACGGCGTCATGCCGCTCGAGCTGGCGGTCTTCCGCTTCCGGGCCAACAACGTGATCCGCTTCGAACGTTCGCTGCGCATCCAGGTCAACTGGGACGCCGAGTTTACCCGCTCCGGCAAGGACTCGTCGCCGGGGCAGTTGCGCGTCTGGCTGGACGAGGTCGGCGGCCGGCCGATCGACGTGGCATCGACGGTCTACTGGTACCAGGTGCCGGGCAGCGGGCCGGTCCGGCACCAGCCGCTCCTGCCCCTGGCGGAGCGCGTACGGCCGTACTGAGGCCAGCACAAGCAAGAAGTCAAAACCACGTCTTCCGGCAAAGGAGCCAGAGCAAGTATCGTTTCCGTGCCCTATGCCCTATGTACCGGCCACAAACAATTCCTTTCCTTCTCCAGGGACCGTGATTTGCCCTTTAGCAGCGCGCGACTGTAAAATCGAGGCATGACCTCGACCCATTACCTGCTCGCCCATGACCTGGGCACCACCGGCAACAAGGCCACCCTGTTTGATGCGACGACCGGCCTGGCACGCGCTGCCGTCTTCGAGCCATATCCTGCTGCTTATCCACAGCCGAACTGGGCGGAAGAGGACCCGGTAGACTGGCGCGCGGCCGTCTATGCAGGCACACGGCGGCTGCTCGACCAGGCACAGGTCCGTCCCGCGGCCATCGCGGCGGTCAGCTTCTCCGGCACCATGAACGGCGCGGTGTTCCTGGACGGGACCGGCGAGCCGACGCGGCCTGCAATGCTGTGGGCCGACCAGCGCGCGATGGACGAGGCGAATCACCTGGGCGCGACCTGTGGGTTCGAGGCCGTCTACCGGCGGACGGGCCACCGGGCCAGCGCGTCCTATACCGCGGCCAAGGCTCTGTGGGTCAAACGCAACCAACCCGAGGTCTACGCGCAGACGCGCTGGATCGTGCAGGCGAAGGACTACGCTGCCATGACGCTGTCGGGCGTCATTGCGACCGACCTGTCCGACGCCTCCGGCACGAACCTGTTCAACCTCGAGGCGCGTACCTGGGCCGAGGACATCATCCGGGCCATCGGGCTGGAACCGGCGATGCTGCCGCCGGTGCATCCGTCCGCCACCGTCATCGGCCAGGTCACGCGGCAGGCCGCAGGTATAACCGGCCTGGTGGCAGGGACGCCGGTCGTCATCGGCGCAGGCGACGGCGCATGTGCGACGGTCGGCTCCGGCGTGGTCGGCGCGGGCGACGCCTACACCTATATCGGCTCGTCCGCGTGGATTGCGACCGCCCTGGAACATCCCCTGTATGATCCGCTCATGCGCACGTTCACCTTCGTCCACCCCGACCCGCGGCTCTACTTCGCGGTCGGCGCGATGCAAAGCGCAGGCGGTGCGCTGGATTGGCTGGTGCGGCTGCTGCAGGACAGCGAGACGGAGGCCCGCAGCCTGTACACAACCCTGGATCGCCTTGCCGCGGCCGAGCCGCCAGGCGCGCACGGCCTGCTGTTCCTGCCCCACCTGCTCGGAGAGCGCAGCCCCCACTGGAACCCGCTGGCCCGCGGCGCGTTCGTGGGGCTGAGCATGGCCCACGGCCGCGCGTCGGTCAGCCGCGCGGTGCTTGAAGGCGTCACGTTCAATCTGCGTTCCATCCTGGATGCCTTCCGCGCGCAGGAGGACATTGCCGCCATGCGGGTCATCGGCGGCGGTGCGCGCAGCGCGGTGTGGCGGCAGATCCTGGCCGATGTCTACGGGGTGCCCGTGCTCCGGCCCCAGTTGTTGGGCGAGGCAACTTCGTTCGGCGCGGCCATCACTGCGGGCGTAGGCGTGGGTCTGTACGAAGGGTTCGAGGCGGCACGGCGCTTCGTGCATACGGACGAGACGGAGCAGCCTGATCCTGCCCGTCACGCCGCGTATGACACGGTGTATGCGCTGTTCCAGGATGCGTACCGCGCGCTGGAACCGCTGTTCCCGCGGCTGAACGCGCTGTAGGCCGGAAGCTGGAAGCTGGGGCGTCTGCCCATCGGACCTGCCTCCGATGGCCGTGCATAGCTCCCTGAAAGGCACTCAGACAACTCAATGGCTGAAATCCGACTCGTCAATGTATCGCGCACCTACGACCCCGCCAGCCGGTTTGACCGCGCAGCTGGCCGGCCGCGCGGGGAGGCCGGCCAGCAGTACGATCGCGCCTTCGCGGACCGGATGGCGGCCCAGACGGAGATCAACCGGCCCGCTGCCGGCGGGCGCGTCAAAGCGCTCGACAATGTCACCCTGACGGTTGCGGATGGGGAGACGCTGGCCGTGGTCGGGCCGTCCGGCTGCGGCAAGAGCACGCTGCTGCGCGTCATCGCGGGGCTGGACTCTGGCTACTCCGGCGAAATCTACTACGGCGACCAGAACGTGCGCGAGGTACCGGTGAAGGACCGCTACATCGGTATGGTCTTCCAAAACTACGCGCTCTATCCCCACTTCCAGGGCCGCGGCAACCTCCGTTTCTTCTTCCAGGTGCGCGGCGCGCCCGACACTGAGGCCGAGGAGCGCATCCGCATCACCGCGGAGATCATGGGCTTCGGCTTCAGTCAGTTGCTCGACCGCAAGCCGGGCACGCTCTCCGGCGGCCAGCAGCAGCGCCTCGCCATCGCCCGCGCGCTGGTGCGCAATCCCAAGCTGTTCCTGTTCGACGAGCCGCTGTCCAACCTGGATGCCAAGCTCCGCACGCAGACCCGCATCGAGATTCGCCGCCTCCTCAACCGGTTCGCCATCACCGCGCTTTACGTGACGCACGACCAGGTCGAGGCGATGGCGCTGGGCGACCGCATAGCAGTGATGCGCGACGGCCGCATTGAGCAGGTAGGGACGTACGAAACGCTGCACGACGACCCGAACAACGCGTTTGTGGCCGGATTCCTCGGTCCGCGGCCCATGAACCTGCTCGAGGGCACCGTGAAAGGCGACGGCACGCTGCACGTGGGCGAGTTCAACGTCGCCTTGCCGCCGGCCATCCGGCTGAGCAGCCCGGCGGGTCGCCGCATCACCCTCGGCGTCCACACCGATGACGCGGTCGCCTTCGAGCCGCCTCTGCCTGCGCCGGCCGGCCCGCGGGTCAAGGGCACGGTCGAGATGATCGAGCCGGACTTCGGCCGCCACCAGCAATCCGTTCTCCTGCGTGCCGCAGCATCGACCTTTTCCGTCGTCACCGGCCTGGATACCGGCTGGCATGTCGGCGAGGAGATGGAGGTCGTGCTGCCCGAGGACCGGCTGTACTTCTTCGATACGGAGAGCGGCGCGAGGCTGCGGTAAATTTTGCTCGTTACTCATTACTCGTTATGAAAACGAGTAATGAGTAACGAGCAAGGAGTAAAGGACTCCCATGTCCAAACCCATCACCATCACCGATGTCAAGGTCATCCTCACCCAGCCGGCAGGCTCGCGGCTCATCGTCGTCAAGGTCATCACGTCGGAGCCGGGGCTGTACGGGCTGGGCTGTGCGACCTTCACCCAACGTTGGCACGCGGTCGCCGCCGCGCTGGAACACCACCTGAAGCCTTTCGCCATCGGCCGCGATGTCTCGCGCATCGAGGAATTCTGGCAGATGGCGATGGTACACTCCTATTGGCGCAACGGGCCGGTGCTCAACAACGCCATCTCCGGCATCGAGCAGGCGCTGTGGGATATCAAGGGCAAGCTCGCCGGCATGCCCCTGTACGAGCTGCTCGGCGGCAAGTGCCGGGAGGGCGCTGCGGTGTACAGCCATGCGGATGGCCGTGACCCGCAGGAGGTGGAGGATAACGTCCGCCGGCTCATGGAGCAGGGCTACCGCTACATCCGCATCCAGATGGGCGGCTATGGCGGCAAGACGAGCATCCTGCACCCGCCGGAAGGTGCACCCCCGGGCGCCTACTATGACCCGCGGGACTACTGCCGCAATATGCTGCGCATGATGGAGCACATCCGCACCGCGGTCGGTGACGAGGTGGAGCTACTGCACGACATCCATGAGCGGCTCCAGCCCATCGACGCGGTCCGCTTTG
>JAKPQT010000075.1 GCA_029555885.1 Chloroflexota bacterium
CGCAGTACTGCAACTGGTGTGCGATCAGCGGGTCTGAGCCGGAGTCCACGCTGATCAGCCGCAGCTCATCATACGCCATAGGCACATCGTCCACCTGCGTGCAGGGATAGGTGTAGACTACCGCGCGCCAGCGGCCATCCGGCGACAGGTGCTCGGTCTGCGTCTCCGGGCGGACCGCGAATACGACCGCGGCAGCCTCCACAGGCGTCGGCAGAGGCGTTGCCAGTGCAACCGGTGACGGGGCATCAGGCGACGGGGTAACCGGTGAGTAGGGTGGCGGATAGCACGCTGCCAGCAACAGGGTGGTCAACGCCAGCACGCTCAGAACAACAGGACGTTTCATCTGCGCCTCCACATAGAGGAATAGGGTGGCAGCCCGGCGACGTAGTTGCGTTCGGGCCAGAACGTCGGTCCGGGCTGGCACACTTGGCGGTATGACGACGGACGAGCCGGCAGGGTTCCAGGAGAACAGCTGCTGATCCAATTCGCGAGTTTGCGGCGGGAGTAATATAATCCCTTCAGAAACCCGGTTTCGTGCGCAGCGGAGCTGCGCCTGAGAAACCAGGTTTGTCCAAGCGAATCTGTCACAGGGGGTCATCGATGACCGACAATTCACTGCCCCGCTCTGCGCCGGAGGCGCAGGGAATCCCGTCCGCCGCGGTCCTCGCGTTCCTCGACACCATCGCGAGCCAGAACCTCGAACTGCACAGCCTGATGCTGGTGCGCCACGGGCACGTCGTGGCCGAGGGCTGGTGGCATCCGTACGCCGCGGACATCCCGCACATGCTGTTTTCGCTGACCAAGAGCTTTACGTCAACTGCCTGCGGGTTCGCCGTGGCCGAGGGCCGGCTGACCGTGGATGATCAGGTCGTATCGTTCTTCCCCGACCTGCTGCCCAAGCGGGTGAGCAAGAACCTCGCCGCGATGCGCGTGCGCGACCTGCTGACCATGACCACGGGCCACGCGGTCGAGCCGGCGCCCGACCGGGACAAGGGCGACTGGACGCGCGCGTTCCTCGCTGCGCCGGTCAAGTACAAGCCGGGCACGCACTTCCTTTACAACAGCCAGGCATCCAACGTCATCTCGGCCATCGTCCAGCGGCTGACCGGCGAACGGCTCGTGGACTACCTGCGCCCCCGGCTGTTCGAGCCGCTCGGCATCCCGACGCCGGAATGGGAGTTGACGCCCGACGGCATCTGCACGGGCGGCTGGGGTCTATTCCTGCGGACGGAGGAGATCGCCCGCTTCGGCCAGACGCTCCTGCAGGGCGGCATGTGGCAAGGCCGGCAGGTTATCCCCGCCGCGTGGGTGGCCGAGGCGACAGCCCGCCAGGTGCCCAACGGCACGGACCCGAAGAGCGACTGGGCGCAAGGCTATGGCTACCAGTACTGGCGCTGCCGCCACAACGCATTCCGGGGTGACGGCGCGTTCGGCCAGTATTGCATCGTCATGCCCG
>JAKPQT010000094.1 GCA_029555885.1 Chloroflexota bacterium
GGCAGGTGATATCCGAATTGCCCGCCCACCTCCCAGGTGATGTCCGAGAGCTGGTCGCCGGGTGAACCGTGTTCGCCCCTGAATCGCTGCCAGCGGGTGGCGGCCTTCGGGTCGATCCGGTTGCGCAGGTAGAACTTGAAATCCCCGACCATCTGCCGGCCTGGCTGGACTCCGGATGTCATCTTGTCGCCGCGGTATGGCTCCAGCATGTCCGGATGGAACTCGATCTCGAGGAAGCGGCAGAGCTCCTCCATGACCGCGCGCGGCTCGGAGACGAGTTCCTCGAACCATACCCGGTGCTGCCGTGCCGGGGGGATCTCCTTCAGGAAAGCCAGGATGTTTTGGTGGCTGGCGGTATAGACCAGCTCGGCCAGCTCGCGGATGGAGAAGGGATGTTGGTGGCGGAAGAAGATTTCCTCCAGCCGGGCCTCCATGAACGAGTAGATGGTCGCGAACGGGTGTCGCACCAGGTGGATGTAGCGCGCATCGCGGAAGTCCTGCTCCATGCGCGCCAGAATCTGCGCATCCATCGGGTAGACGGGCGTCTTGTCCACCAGCACGCGCGGCGCTCCGGCCCAAGGGATCGGCTCCGCCGGACGCGAAGCCGCGATCCATTCCTGCAACTGGCGGTAGAACTGTTTGGTCGTCCAGCCTGCGGCTTCCAGGGCGTCCATGCGCCGAATGGCTTCGTCCGCGGGGCAGTCCAGCAGCTCCGTAAGCGCCTTGATCGGCCCGCCCAGCCAGAACTCGTACTTGCCGGAGAAGGCGGCGCGGCGCTCGGCCAGCGTGTTGAACGATAGCAGGTCCAGCTCCGGCGGCCCAAAGAGCCCAGGATGGCCGGCGAGCATAACGCGCAGCAGCGTCGAGCCGGAGCGCGGGGGCGAGAGCACGAAGATGGCGGGCGGATTCCTGTCGGCGGGCACGCGGCCTGCTGCCACGTCCTCTGCCGTGTCGATGCGCGGGGCCAGCGGGGTGACAATCTCGCGGAAGCGGGCCAGCTTCGCCTCGTCTACGTGCGCGGGCGTCGCGGCCTTCTGCACGAAGGTGTAGCTGCCCGCGGCAGCCTCGGCCCCGCCGGACCGCGGCGTGATGCCGACGATGCGCGCGACTGCATCCGCATAGTACTCGTCGAGGTACATCGCCAGGTCGGCAATCGTCGGCGCCATGAACAGCGCGCGTACATGGGCCGTCGCGCCCAGCTCCTCCTGCATCCGGTTGGTCAGCACGGCCGCCTGCAGGGAGTTGCCGCCGAGCTCGAAGAAGTTGTCGAATACGCCGATGCGCTCGATGCTGAGCACTTCCTGCCACTTCTGGACAAGGAACCGCTCCACCGGCGAGCGCGGGGCCACGTAGTTGCGCTCCAGATCAGGCCGGGCCTGTTCCGGCGCGGGCAGGGCGCGGCGATCCACCTTGCCGTTCGGGTTCAGCGGCAGCGCATCCATGAAAACGAACTGCGCAGGGACCATGTAGTCGGGCAGGCGTGCCTTCAGGTAGGCCCGCAAGTCGCTGACCGTGACGGACGCGCCCGGCTGTGCGACGACGTATGCCACGACGCGGCGCTCGCCATCCTCGCGCACCATGATGAACACCTGGCGCAGGTCGGGATGCTGCGCCAACACCGCCTCGATTTCGCCCGGCTCGATGCGGAACCCGCGAATCTTCACCTGCTGGTCGATGCGGCCCAGGAATTCGATCGCCCCGTCCGGCAGCCGGCGCACGAGGTCGCCGGTGCGGTAGATACGATTTGCAGGTTGCAAGTCAGAAAGTTGCAGGCTGGAAGGTTGCAACTTGTTACCTGCAACCTGTAACCTGTAACCCGCAAACGGGTTGGGCACGAACTTCTCCGCGGTCAGCTCGGGCCGGTGCAGATAGCACGTCGCCAGCCCATCGCCGCCGATGCACAGCTCGCCGGCCACGCCGACCGGTACGGGTTGGAGCCAGCGGTCGAGCACGTAGATTTCGGTGTTCGAAAGGGGCTGCCCGATGGGAACCGTGGTGGCATTGTCCGCGACCTCTGTGACCCGGTGCCACGACGCGAAGGTGGTGCTCTCGGTCGGGCCATAGACGTGCAGCAGCCGCGCCGGCGGCCCGTGCTGCAGGACGTGGCGCACCCAGCGGACATCGACCGCCTCGCCGCCGAACAGAAGATGGCCCAGTGTTGCGAAGGCATCGGGCGCCGCAGCCGCCATGTAGTTGAAGAGCGCGGTGGTCAGGAACAGGACGCTGATGCGCTTCTCGCGCAGGAAACGGGCAAAGTCGTGTGCGGAGAGGGTGGTGTCCTTGCTCACGCCGACCAGCGTTGCCCCGCGCAGCAGCGCGCCCCAGATTTCGAACGTCGCTGCGTCGAAGGAGGCGTTGGACGCCTGCGCGATGCGGTCCGCCGGGCCGAGCTCGATGTAGTTGGTGTTGAACACGAGCCGGCTGATGGCGCGCTGCGGGATCGCCACCCCCTTCGGGATGCCGGTCGAGCCGGAGGTGTAGATGACATAAGCGAGATTGGCCGATGTGGCACGGCACGGAGGCGGGATGTCCGCCTGCGCGTCGAGCAGGCGCCGGTCGGTGTCCATGCGGAGCACGATCAATGGCCGCGACTCGGCCGCCTGCACTGCCGGCAGGGTGCCCGCGAGGCTCTCCTGGGTCAGCAGGACCTGCGCGCGGCCGTCATGCAGCATGAAGGCCAGTCGTTCGGCAGGGTAGTCCACGTCCAGCGGGAGGTAAGCGCCGCCGGCCTTGATAATGCCGAGCAACGCAACCACGAGGTCCGCGGACCGCTCCATGTACACGCCGACGAGGACCTCGGGGCCGACGCCCGCACTCTGCAGGTAGTGCGCCACCTGGTTCGCCTGGCGGTCCAGCTCTCTGAAGGTCAGGGAGGTATCCCCGTAGACCACGGCGGCTGCGTCAGGCGCGGCGGCAAGCTGGGCGGCAAAGAGCTCGTGCAGGGCCTTGTCGTGCGGATAGCCGGTTGCCGTCTCGTTCCAACCGGCCACGGCCTGCTGCCATTCGCGATCCGTCAGCAGCGGCAACGCGCTCACGGCGCGGTCGGGTTGTGCGACGATGCCGCGCAGCAACTCACCGAAGTGATCCGCGAGGCGGGCAATCGAACCGGCGTCCCACAGGTCGGTGTTGTATTCGAACGCGCCGGTGAGCCGGTCGCCATCCGCACCGTGCGCGGCTTCATCGACCATGAACAGGGTCAGGTCGACTTTGGCTGTGCCGCTGTGGATGTCGAGCGGGGTAATTGTTAGGCCCGGCAGCCGGAGTCCTGCCTGCGCGCTGCGCGTCTCCAGGCTGAACATGACCTGGAAGACCGGCGTGA
>JAKPQT010000102.1 GCA_029555885.1 Chloroflexota bacterium
TCGATGCGGAAGCCGCGCAGCTTGACCTGGAAGTCGAGGCGGCCCAGGAACTCGAGCGTGCCGTCGGGCCGCCAGCGCACGCGGTCGCCGGTGCGGTAGAGGCGGGTGTGCAAGCTGCGGCTCGCTTCGGGTTGCAAGTTAGCAAGTTGCAGGTTGGCGGATTGCCCGAAACTGGGTGTGTCCTCTTCGGTCGGTAACCCGTAACCTGCAACCTGCAACCTGAAACCTGTAACCGTGGTGAAGGGATCGGGCCCGAAGCGCTCGGCGGTCAGGTCGGGGCGGCCGAGATAGCCGCGGCTGACGCCCGCGCCGCCCAGGTAAAGCTCGCCGGGCACGCCGATGGGGACGGGCTGGCCGGCGGGGTCCAGCACGTAGGCGCGCACATTGGCGAGCGGCCGGCCGAGGGTCGGGCGGTCCGGCGTCTGGTGGACGGCCGCGGTGGTGGCGTCGACGGTACACTCCGTCGGGCCGTACATGTTGTAGGCGACCGTGGCGGGTGCAGCCGCGGCCAACTGCTGCCAGGTGGCGGGGTCGAGGGCCTCGCCGCCGGGGAAGAGCAGGCGGGGGGTCCAGGGTGCGGCGGGGTCGAGCAGGCCGGCAGCCAGGAGCAGCTTGAGCTGGGCGGGCACGCAATCGAGCTGGTCGAGGCGCTGGTCGCGGATGAAGGCGACGAACGCGGCGGCGTCGGTGCGCACCTCGGCGGGCACGATGACCAGGGCGTGGCCGTAGGTCAGCATGACGAGCTGCTGCACCGAGGCGTCGAAGGCCAACGGCGCGTTGAGCGACAGGCGCAGCGGCCGGTCGGCGGCGTGCTCCGCGTAGACCGCGTGATGCAGCGCGGCGGCCAGATTCAGCGCGGCGCGGTGGCTGACCATGACGCCCTTGGGTCGGCCCGTGGAGCCGGAGGTGTAGATGACGTAGGCCAGGGAATGTTGAATGTTGAGTGTCGAATGTGGAAACCTGTTTGTCGGTTGGCGCGCGGCGGGCCAATCTGCATCTGGCCGGGCCAGCAGGCGCAGGCCGCAGGGCTCGGGCGCGCCGACGGAGGGCGTGGGCTGCCAGGCTTCCTGCGGCACCAGGCCGGCGGTGTCCTCCTGCGTCGGTGCGACGACGATGCGTACGTCGGCGTCCTGGAGCATGAAGGCCAGGCGGTCGGGCGGGTAGACCGGGTCGAGGGGCAGGTAGGCAGCCCCGGCCTGCAGGATGGCGAGCAGGCCAACCAGGGTCTCGGCGCGGCGCGCGCTGATGAGGCCGACGACTGTCTCCGGGCCGGCACCCAGGGCCGTAAGCTGTGCAGCCAGCGCGGCGGCCTGGGCCTGCAGCTCGGCATAGGTCAGTTGCACGCCGTGGGCCGGGTCGATGACCGCGGGCGCGACGGGCGTGCGCGCGGCCTGGGCTGCGATGGCAGCATCGAGGGTGGCGGGGCCCTCAACCGGCAGGTCGGTGGCGTTCCAGGCGTGCAGGATCGTGTCGCGCTCGGCAGGGGTCAGCAGGGGCAGGTGCGAGATGGGGCAGCCGGGATCGGCGGCGATGCCGGCGAGCAGGGTCTCCAGATGGCCGGTCAGCCGGGACGCAGTGGCTGCGTCGAACAGGTCCGTATTGTATTCCAGCGCGCCCCACAATTCATCGGCCCGTTCGACGATATTCAGCACCAGGTCGAACTTGGCCGTCTGCGTGTCCGGCTGCATGGGTGTGATGGTCAGCCCGGGGAGCTTGAGCGCGCGCAGCGGTGCATCCTGCAGGGCGAACATGACCTGGAAGAGCGGGGTATGGCTCATGTCGCGCGGCGCGCCGAGCGCATCCACCAGCATCTCGAACGGGACATCCTGGTTGGCATAGGCGGCGATGGCGGTGGCCTGCGTGCGCCGCAGCAGTTCCAGGAAGGTCGGCGCACCGCCGCCTTCGCGCTCCGGTGCGAGATTGCCCCGCATCACCAGCGTGTTGACGAAGAAGCCGATCAGGTCAGCAATCTCAGGCCGGTTGCGCCCGGCAATCGGCGTGCCGACCGGAATATCGTCCTGGCCGGTGTAGCGATACAGGAGCGCCTGGAACGCGGCCAGCAGAGTCATGAACAGGGTCGCGCCGTGCTTCCGGCTCAGGCTCTTCAGCATCGCCGTCAATTCGGCGGACAGCCGGAAGGCATGCCGCGCGCCGTTGAGCGTCTGCACGGCAGGCCGCGGCCGGTCGGTAGGCAGTTCCAGCAGCGGCGGCAATCCGGCAAGCTGCTGCCGCCAGTAGGCCAGTTGGCGCTGGAGCGCAGAGTTGCCGCCGTCCTGCGCGTCCTCCAGCCAGCGCCGCTGCCACGCGGCATAGTCCGCATACTGCACGGGGAGTTCCGGCAGGGGCGAGGGCCGTCCGGCCGCATAGGCTTCGTACAGAGCGGCCAGCTCCCGGATGAACACGCCCACGGACCAGCCATCCGACACGATGTGATGCATGGTCACGAAGGCCACGTATTCACTGTCGCCCAGGCGGAGCAGGCGCGCGCGCAGCAGCGGTCCGGTGGACAGGTCAAAGGGCAGGCGGGCTTCCTCTGCGGCGAGGCGCTGCGCCTCCGCTTCGCGTTCTGCGACCGCGAGGCCGCGCAGGTCGGTGACGGGCAGCAGCATGACGTCCGCCGCAACCTGCGGCGCCGCGACGCCGTTCACCGTCGCAAAAGACGTGCGCAGGACTTCGTGCCGACGAACGATCTCGTTGATGGCCTGCTGCAGGGCAGGGAGGTTGAGCGGCCCGGTCAGCCGCACGGCGGCAGGCACGTTGTAGGACGGGCTGCCCGGTTCCCACTGGTCGAGGAACCAGAGCCGCTGTTGGGCATACGACAAGGGCGCGGGTTGGTCCGGGCCGCGGGGCGTGATGGACGCCTGCGGTGTGAAGATTTCCGCAGGCCGGTTTGCAGAATCCTCAACTGCGGCTTGGTTTTCTGTATTCGTCTCAGGACCACCGGTCGGCGGCAGGTGATATCCGAATTGCCCGCCCACCTCCCAGGTGATGTCCGAGAGCTGGTCGCCCTGTGAACCGTGTTCGCCCCTGAAGCGCTGCCAGCGGGTGGCGGCCTTCGGGTCGATCCGGTTGCGCAGGTAGAACTTGAAGTCCCCGACCATCTGCCTGCCCGGCTGGACTCCGGACGTCATTTTGTCGCCGCGGTAGGGTTCCAGCATATCCGGGTGGAATTCGACTTCGAGGAACCGGCAGAGCTCCTCCATGACCGTGCGCGGCTCGGAGACGAGTTCCTCGAACCACACCCGGTGCTGCCGTGCCGGGGGGATGTCCTTCAGGAAGGCCAGGATGTTCTGATGGCTGGCAGTGTAGACCAGCTCCGCCAGCTCGCGGATGGAGAAGGGATGTTCGTGGCGGAAGAAGATCTCTTCCAGCCGGGCCTCCATGAACGAGTAGACCGTCGCGAACGGGTGCCGCACCAGGTGGATGTAGCGCGCGTCGCGGAAGTCCTGCTCCATGCGCGCCAGAATCTGCGCATCCATCGGGTAGACGGGCGTCTTATCCACCAACACGCGCGGGGCTCCGGCCCAGGGGATCGGCGCCGCCGGACGCGAAGCCGCGATCCATTCCTGCAACTGGCGGTAGAACTGCTTGGTGGTCCAGCCCGCGGCCTCCAGCGCGTCCATGCGCCGCACGGCCTCGTCCGCGGGGCAGTCCAGCAGCTCCG
The DNA here is from genome assembly GCA_029555885.1 of Chloroflexota bacterium. Next base: position 3,665 of record JAKPQT010000102.1, read on the forward strand.
TAAGCGCCTTGATCGGCCCGCCGAGCCAGAACTCGTACTTGCCGGAGAACGCCGCACGGCGTTCGGCCAGCGTATTGAACGACAGCAGGTCCAGCTCCGGCGGCGCAAAAAGCCCGGGATGTCCGGCGAGCATGACGCGCAGCAGCGTCGAGCCGGAGCGGGGGGGCGAGAGCACGAAAATTGCGGGCGGATTCTTGTCCGCGGGCATGCGGCCGGCCGCCACATCCTCCGGCGTATCGACGCGCGGGGCCAGCGGCGTGACAATCTCGCGGAATCGAGCCAGCTTCGCTGCATCCACGTGTGCAG
>JAKPQT010000105.1 GCA_029555885.1 Chloroflexota bacterium
AGCAGCAGCAGGTTGACGGCGAGGAGGATGATCCAGGGCTCGTCCGAGATGCCGGTCAGGCCGGCGGCGATCTTGGGCGGAAGCTGCTCCATCGCGACCAGCCAGCCGAACGGGGCGGCCGCCGCGATGATGAACATGACGATGGCGGTCGTGCGCATCGAGCCCATGACGATGCCGGGCAGGTCGCGCCATTCGAGCTCGCGGTAGAGGAAGAGACCGACCGCCAGCGTGACTTGCTGGATCAGCAGCTCGAGGACCAAGCGATGCCCACCGTGATCAACTCGACGAGCTGAACAAGTTCTACGATGACAAGCTGCGGCTCCTAGACGACCGCGAGCGCGAGATCACCCGCGCCGAACAGCGCAACCGTGCGGCCAAGAGCGTAGCCGGGCTGGAGGACGAACTGCGCATCCTGCGCGGTCAGGGTTACTACACCGAGGCCGACATCGCCCGTATGCGCGAGCTGGAGACGCAGATCCAGGAGCAGCGCGACGAGATGACCCGCCAGGAAGCGGCTTGGGCACGCGAGGACGAGCGCACCCGGCTGCGGCGCGAGCGCGATGAGGCGGTGGCCAGCCTGGAGCAGCAGCAGGAAATGGCGCGTATCGCCTTAGAGGATCAGGTGGAGGCGGCGCGCAAGGCTCTCGATGCCCAGCGCGAGGCCATGGACCGCGAGCGCGAGCAGCAACGTCAGCACTTCGAGGATCTCCGCCGCCAGGCCGAGGCCGCGCATCAGGCGGAGCTGGATCGCGTCATCGAGAAATATGCAGCGCTCATGCAGGAAGTGATTGACGCTCAGAACGAAATGCTGGGGGAGGCGGGTACCTACCAGAGCGCCGGCCAAGCGCTGGGACAGGCATTTGCGCAGGGCATCATGGACGCCATCCCCGCCATCCAGGCGGCCGCACAGGCTGCGGCCGAGGCCGCCGCTCAGTACCTGGAGCTGAACAGCCCGGCCGACAAAGGCCCGCTCAGCACGTTGGATCGCTGGTGGGAGAAGTTCGCGCCCACGCTCTATCAGCCGCTGGTGGCCCAGGACCTCATGCGGCCGCTTGACACTTATCAGGCCGGGCAGGCGGCTAGTGCGGTGGCCGCGGGCGTGCGTCAGGTAGCCCGTGCTGAGGAGGTTATCCGTATAGAGTTTGCCGGCGACGCTACCGGGCTCGATATCCGCACGCTGGCCGATATCGTGGAGGACCGGCTCAAGCGCAAGATTGACGTGCGCCGGGGTGGTCTAGGGAGGCAGCTATGACTGAGCCGCTTGCCCCAAAATATTTTCACGGCGTCAATTTAGCTGACTACGGGCTCGCGACTACAGCTGTTAGTGGTGTGCATGATCTAGCCCCGGCCGTGCTTGATCGGCAGTGGGTAGCAGGCTCTGATATGCCCTGCGACACCGTCCAGAGACGAGGCCTAGTAGATATGTTGTTTAGGTGCGTGGTGACCGGTGACAGCCACGCAGACCTCGTGGATAAGCTGGCCGCGCTACGGCCGCTCATGGACTACGAGCTAGGTTGGGGCGAGTTTCTGATCGAGGACCGGCCCGGCCTGCGCACGCTGGCCCGGACTAAAAGCGGCTTTGCTGTTCGCCTGGAGGCCGTGCCCTATTTTGCGCAGGCGGTGGAGTTTGACTGGCCGCTAGAGCGGGTGGGCTGGTGGGAAGATATTACGGCCACCGACGAAACAGACCCG
>JAKPQT010000114.1 GCA_029555885.1 Chloroflexota bacterium
CACATCCACGGCGTCGGCGAGGGCAGCCGCGGTCATAAACGCTGCAGTCCGATAGTCGCTGAGGATGAAGTCGGCAACTCGACGATAGCTGCGCGACAGGTGGTCGTAGTGCTTTCGGATCTGCTCTCTGAACATGTCTCACCTCGCAAGGTCTTCAGCCTCGGACAGGTCACCGAGGCTCATATCAATACCGCCTTCATGCAGAAGGCGGCTATGATTGCACTGGATCGGGTGTGCTGGAATACACAAACTGCCAAATCAAACACTATTGTCAAGCAATCCAGAACTCAAACCAAGACATGGCTGGCAAATGTTTCAAAGTCAAGTATAGTGTACAATAGAAATAAAGCGTTGTCAACCCTAATTATAGCCAAAAGCAATTTAGGAGTTCCAGCTTTTTTGGCAAATGACGCCACACTTGTTCCGAGCCATCTTGCTCAGTCAAGCCGGTTTTGACACCCGCCCCGCTCTCGGTTATCCTCGGCTACAGAAGCTAACGGGGGGCATGGGAAACTTGCGCGTACGTCTTGTCGAACGGTGGCTGGTGTGGTTGAGCGTCCTGGCGGTCAGCGCGGTCAGCGCAGCCTGCGCGGCCGATGGCGAGCCCACGGGCGGCAGCCCGGCCCTGAGCGCAGCCGTTGCGCCAACAGTGGTCACGGTCACCGCGACGACTTCAGCGCCCCTGCCATCTACGACGCCGGCTCCATCAACCACACCCACGGCAACTGCAACGCCAACCGCGACCACTACTGCTACGCCGACGGCATCCGCCACGCCTGAACCGAGCGCGACGCCCACCCCGGGCCCAACGCCCGATGGGATCGCGCGCCAGCTCCGCGTACCCATCCTCATGTACCACTATGTCTCGCAGCCGCCCGCCGGCGCAGACATCTATCGCCGGGACCTATCGGTCACGCCGGCGCAATTGGACGAGCATCTGGCCTATCTGCAGGAAGCGGGCTATGTCGTGGTGACGCTCGACGACCTGCTGTATGCGCTGACCCTCGGGCGACCGCTGCCGGAGAAGCCGGTCATCCTTACCTTTGATGATGGATACGAAGATAACTACATTAACGCATTTCCCATCCTAAAGAAACGGGGACTGACAGCGACTTTTTTCATTGTCACGGACTGGGTCAATGCGTCCCGCGCCGGCTATATGACCTGGCCGCAGATCGAGGAGATGGCCGCGGCAGGGCAACGCTTCGGGTCGCACAGTCGTGACCATCCTTCGCTGGCAGGCCAGTCCGTGGACTATCTCGTCTGGCAGGCGCTCGGCAGCAAAGAGGCCATCGAAGAGCACCTGGGCTACCACCCGCGCTGGGTGGCCTACCCGTCGGGCGGCTATGATGCGCGCACCATTGCCGTCTTCGCGTCCGCGCATTACTGGGGCGGGCTGACCACGCAGCAGGGCGCGACACACACCCTGGCAGATATCTTCGAGCTGAAGCGCGTGCGCGTGCGCGGGACGCACACGGCAGAGAACCTCGCGGCCCTGCTCGACCTCCCCTGGTAGCGCTTAAGCACAACCACAGTTAAATCGGCGGATGAGGGACCGCTGGAACGCCGAGCACCAGCTCGGCGGGTGCGTGCTGTGCTGTCGAGCTGGTGCTCGGCGTTCCCATATGCGGCAGAATCATCATGGTTGCAGTTAGCCGGACGGTCGTCAGACCTTCTCGGCAATCGCAATGATGGAGGTGCCGAAGGGCAGGTCGACGCGGCGCAGCAGGGCCACCTCCAGCTTGCCCACCCACGTCAGGAACGCGTTCAGCAGCGGCGGCGCGGGTTCCATCTCGACCTGGTAGGCGTCCTCGTCAAAGTGCGGCGAAGCCAGCTCGGGCTCCGCGCGGCCGCGACGCAGCAGGATCAACGCGGCGGCCAGCGGGAACACGAAGAAGTTGTTATAGGAGATGCGCAACACGCGGAAGCCGTGCTGTTCCAGCTTGGCCTTGAGTTCGGGCCGGCTGTAGCGCCGCTGGTGCATGTTCAGCACGTCGTTCTTGCTCCAGAGGAACATGAAGGCGGGCACCGTGACCAGCAGCCGGCCGCCGGCCAGCCCCCCGCCCGGCGAGCGCAGCACCCGGTGGCATTCCTGGAACGCGGCATCCTGCGCAGGGACGTGCTCCACCGTATCGAGCATCGCCACCAGCCCGAATTCGCCATCCCCGAACGGCAGCGCGTCCGCCGTGGCCTGGTATGCCTCCATCCCGCGCTGGCGCGCCACCTCCAGCGGCCGCGGGTTCGTGTCCACACCGACCACCTGGCCGTAGTGCGCGAGATGGTGCGCCATGTTCGCCGCGCCGCAGCCGATGTCCAGCACGCGGCGGTCGCGGCCCGGCCCCACATACCGGTCCAGGTAGGCCAGAATCGCGCGCGTGCGCGAAGCAAACCACCAGTGTCGGTCTTCTTCCAGCACGGTCAACATAGGGGTTGCAGACATCCAGGTTATCTCCTCTATTACTCTCGCTCCAGCAGCGTCTCGGCCGCGGCCCAGACGGCCTCCGGGCGAATTGCAGCCAGGCACTGGTGCTGCGGCAGCACAGCGGCGGGCCAATCCAACCGGTCACAGGGCACACACGGAAAGGGGCTGGTCACCACCACGTGCCGGGCCGGATCGCCCCACGGCCCGAACTTAGCCGCCGGCACCGGCCCGTAGAGATGCACGGTCGACGCATCGACCGCAACGGCCAGGTGCAGCGGCCCGGAATCCGAGCCGAGCACCAGCGCAGCCCGGCTGTATAGTGCGGCCAACTGCCCGAGGCTCGTCTGCCCGGCCGCGTCGATGACGGGCGCATCTGTCGCTGCGGCCACCGCAGCCGTGAGGCCGCGCTCGCCCTGTCCGCCGGTCAGTACCACACGCAACCCCGCCCGGACCAGACGTTCCGCGATGCCTGCCCAATGCGCCGCCGGCCACTGCTTGACGGCCACGCCCGCGCCCGGATGGATGGCCGCGATAGGCGGCTCGGCCCCAACCCCCTGCTCCGCCAGCCACCCCGCAACATGCGCGCGGTCGCGTTCGGTGACGAAAAAGCGCGTCGGGCCGGGCAAGCCAGGCACGCCGCCTGTCAGCTCGGCCAGCAGCCCGGCATTCTGCACCACCTCGTGACGGCCCGGCTGATAGCCTACGCGCCGGGTCAGGAAGGGCCGCGTGTCCGGCAGGTCATACCCGATGCGGCAGGGGATGCCCGCGGCCGCGGCCAGCCACGCGCCCCACCAGTGATCGAACCGCAGCACGACCGCCGTATCATATCCGGCCCCGCGCAACCGGCGGGCCTGCTCACGCAACAGGCGGTACGGCGCCCAGGCGCTCTTCTTGGGCCGCCGCTCGAAGCCGGGGAACGGCAGCAGGAGCACGTCGTCCAGGTCGGCATTGTTGCGCACGGCCTCGGCACCCCACGGCCCCGCCAGCAGCGTGATGCGCGCCTCTGGCAGCGCGCGGCGCAGCGCATGGAGCGCGGGCGTCAGGAAGAGCATGTCGCCGAGATGGTCCGGCCGGATGAGCAGGAGCGAGCGCGGGGCCGGCCGCGCTTGCGGCCGCGCATACAGCCGGCCCGCCAGGCTCAGCCCGGCGCGGCGCAACCGCCCGCGCAGGACCCGGCTGCGCGGCTCCACGGTAACGGGCGGGCTATCGAAGGGCGGCGCAGGCAGCGCGCTCACCGGTAGAGCGCCTCGAGCCGCGGCACAATGGCATCCCACCCCAGCTCGGCCTCGACGTGCTGCCGCGCGCGGCGGCCCAGCGCGGCGGCCTGCGTCGGGTCGCGCAACAGCGCCAGCACAGCGGCCGCGAAGGCCGCGGGCTCGTCCGCAAACACGACCTCCTGCCCGCCGGTGAACGCAAAACCATCGCACCCCAGGCGGGTGGAGACGATCGGCCGGCCCATCGCCATCGCTTCGAGCACCTTGAGCCGCGTCCCACCGCCGATGCGCAGCGGAACGACGTAAACCCCCGCGCCCGCGATGTAAGGGCGGACATCGGGCACGCGGCCCGTGAGCGTAACCGCAGGATGCTGCGCCAGCCGCGCGAGGCGGGCGTGCGGCTGCTGGCCGACCACGTAAAAGTGCGCGTTGGGGGCCTGCTGCAGGATCAGGGGCAATACCGCATCCACAAACCAGAGCACCGCGTCCACGTTGGGCCGGTAGTCCATCTTGCCGGTGAAGACCAGGGCGTGAGGCGACATGCCGGGCTGCGGCAGGACCACGCCGGGCTGCAGGAAGTCCAGATCCACGCCGTTCGGCACAACGGTCACATCCAGACCGGGAAGCAGCCGGCGCAGCGCCGCGGCATCGGCCTCCGATACGGCCACCACGCGGTCGGCCGCCCGGCAGACCTGCCGCTCGTAGCCCACCAGCTTGCGCCACTGGATCAACGAGTAAGCCGCCGCGGGCCAGCGCGGCGGGCGGCGCAAGTCCGTCAGGCACGCGCGGCGTTGCAGCACATACTCCGCGTTGTGGTCATCGAAGACGAGGCGGACCGCGCGGCGCCCAGGCTGCCGCGGCATATACCCCGCCATCTCGATGCCTTCGATCTGAATCACATCATACTCGCTCGCGTCCTGCCCGGTAAGCAGGCGGTCGAGGTGTTCGTGCATGATCGGTGAGGCGAGACGCAACGCCATATCGGGCAGCGGGCTGAGAAAGGTATCGCGGATGCGCTGCCGCGTGGTGCGCACGGGCTGCGGCACGGTGATAATCCGGCGGCAGCAGCGCACCAGAGCCTCCGGCAGGGCGGCGGCGGGCGTCTCCGCCGCGACAAACGAAACCAGGTCCACCGTATGCCGCCGGGCCAGCCCTGCAATCAGGTTGAAGTTGCGGATCGTCGTGCCCTGCGAGGTGCCGGTCAGGGCCTGCGGTGGGATGGGCAACTGGGGGGTGAGCATCAGGATACGCGCCATTGTGTCCCCGTCATCTGAACCATCTGGATTGGAAAGGCTCCGGTGCCTGCCTGTAAGGTAGCCGGGTCACAGGTAGGCCGCCCTCCGGTACACATCCATCGTCAGCTCGGCCGCGCGCTGCCAGGAGAAGCCGCTGGCGCGCTGCAGGCCCTTGCGCCGTAGTTCCGCGGCCAGCGCATCGTCGGTCAGCAGTCGCCACAAGGCCACGGTAATCTCCTGGTCCTGCTGCGGGTCCACCAGCAGCCCCGCGTCACCGACCACTTCGGGCAGGCTGGAGATGTTGGACACGATGACCGGCGTGCCGCAAGCCATAGCCTCTAACGGCGTGAGGCCGAACCCTTCATAGAAGGCCGGATGCACCAGGCAGCGCGCTGCGTTATACAGATAGCGCAGGTTGGATGCCTCGACGCGGCCCAGGAAGAACGTATAGGGGCGGATTTCGAGCTTGTCGACCAGCGCGTAGACATCATCGCTCAACCAGCCCGGCGCGCCCACCAGCACCAGCGCGGGAGTCAGCTTGTAATCCTGGCGCAAGCGGCTGTAGGCGCGCAGCAGCCCGCCGACGTTCTTGCGCGGTTCAATCGTGCTGACGAACAGGATGAACTCCTCCGGCAGGTCGTAGAGCGCCTTCACCCGCTGCAGCGCCTCATTCCGATCCACCGGTCCCATCAGCGGGTCCGCGGCCTCGTAGATGACCGAGATTTTCTCCTCCGGCGTGCCCAACATACGAATCAGGTCGCGCTTGGTACTCTGCGAGACGGCGATGATTTGGTCCGAATGGCGGACGGCGCGGTCGATGCTGCCGTAGTAACGTGCGGCGTCGCGGGTCATAAAGTGCGGATAGATCAGGAAGGCCAGGTCATGGATGGTGATGACCGACCGGCCGCGATAGCGCAGCGGGGGAATGAAATCAGGGCTGTGGAAGACATCGGCGCCGATGCCGCGTGCCACCCACGGCATCAGGAACTGCTCGGCGCGGTGGTGGCTGGGCACGTGCGTGCGCGCAATGCTGACGTTGGGCGCGTTGATCAACGGCTCGCGGCTGCGGGCATCCTGCAACAGCGTGAATCGTTCTTCGGGAAAGGCGGCGGCTAAGGCATCGGTCAAGGAGAGGGTATAAGCTGCAATCCCGGCGCGCGTGTAATACACCAGTCTTGCATCGATGCTAACATGCATGCCCAACCGGCCTCCAGACTGCGTAATCGCAAAAAGGCCCTCCGCACAGGCTGTTCGCCGCTGGGAGGGCTTCGATGTCCCACATGATGACGCGGCGCATCTTATCATGGTTGTCCGCGCGCGTCAAATGCCATTCACGATTTTCTGCGGTATAATGGGCGGAGACGAACACCCACAATGCACCCTTTGCTCAGGAGGAAGCACATGGATTTCCTGTTCCAGTTTCTGACCTCGTTCGGCGTGATCATCCTGGCCCTGCTCGTGCTCGCCAGCTCGGCCATCAAGGTTGTCCAGGAATACGAACGCGGCGTCATTTTCCGGCTGGGCCGGCTGGTCGGCGCCAAAGGCCCCGGCCTGTTCTTCATCATCCCGATCGTGGATCGGATGGTGAAGGTTGACCTGCGCGTGGTCACACTCGACATCCCCTCGCAGGAAGCCATCACGCGCGATAACGTGACGGTCAAGGTCAATGCGGTGGCGTACTTCCGGGTGGTCGACCCCTCGCAGGCCATCGTCAAGGTGGAGGACTTCCGCCGCGCGACCTGGCAGATTGCGCAGACGAGCCTGCGCTCGGTCCTGGGCCAGTCAGACCTGGACGAGTTGCTGGCCCGTCGCGACGAAATCAACCAGCAGCTTCAGGTCATCATCGACGAGCAGACCGAGCCGTGGGGCATCAAGGTCAGCATCGTCGAGGTGAAGGACGTGGAGCTGCCCGATACGATGAAGCGCGCGATGGCCCGCCAGGCCGAGGCCGAACGCGAGAAGCGCGCCAAGATCATCCACGCGGAAGGTGAGTTGGTTGCGTCGCAGCAGCTGACCGAGGCCGCGGAGATGATCGGCCGCCAGCCCGCAGCCATCCAGTTGCGCTACCTGCAGACATTGACGGAGATTGCGGCGGAGAAGAACTCGACGATCCTGTTCCCGGTGCCCATCGAGTTCATGAACGCGTTCAGCAGCCTGCTGGATCGTGGCAAGGACAAGGCCTAGAAGCAGCACACGCAGTGAGGCGCTGCTTGGGCAGCGCCTCACTTGGAATTCAGTTGCCCGATGAGCCGCGCCGATCAGCGCGGCTCATCGTGTCGTAGCCCTCAGTCGTTCTTGCGCCGGCGCGCCTGCATCCGCATCCGCGCGTAGCCGGCCAGCCCGGCGAGCCCGCTGCCGAACAGCAGCAGCGTGCCCGGTTCGGGGATTTCTTCCGGCGCGAGCGCCCGCACCGTCACCGACACCTCGTTGGATTCGCGCGGCGCACCTTCTGCGAAGCTGACGGTGGCCGCGTTGGTGATCAGGTACTGGAACGGCACCTTCGTGCCCGGCGCCACCGGCGCGGTCTTGCCGGTGATCGTCACGACGACCTCGGCGCCCGGCGCCAGCTCGCCCACGGTGACCGTCAGCACGCGGGTGGCCGCGTCATAGGTCGCCGTGCCCTGCGTCGTCGTCGCGGTCACGTTCACCAGCTTCGGGTGAATCATGTCGGTGATGACGACATTGGACGCATTGGCCGAGCCGCTGTTGGTCAGGCGCACCGTGAAGACGATGGTCTCCTGGTGGCCTTCGGCAATCCACACCTGCGACTTGTTGACCGACTTGTAGATTTCCGGCTTGACCGTCGCGTCGAGCGGGTTGCTCACCTTTGCGGTCACGTCCGGCACCTCGTTGGTCTCCAGCGTGGCGATGTTGTCGATCGTCAGCGCAGTCCACTCCGCGAAGCTCAGCGGCGCGGCCGCCTGGCCCGTCAGCCCGACGATCGTCATGTTGACCTTGACCTCGAACGTGCCGCAGCCTTCCTGGTCCACGGCCAGCGTGCCCAGGTCCCAGGTCAGGGTCTTCGTGGCTTCATTATAGGTCGCGCCGCCGGTCGCGCTGCCCGGCACGTACGTCGTGTTGGTCGGAATCGGATCCACCAGCTTCACGCCCGTCGCGTTGCCGTTGCCCGTGTTGCCGAAGCAGACCGTGTACTTGATCGTGTCGCCCGGCTTCACCGCGCCTGCGGGATCGTTGACCTTGGTCAGCCGGAGCACCGGCAGCGCGCGCACGCGCACCGCATCCGTGGCCTCGTCGCGCACGCCCGCGTCATCCAGGATGACGACCGTGTTGAAGATGTAGCTGGCGTTTTGCAGCGGCCGCTTCACTTTGACGGTGAGCGTCCGCGTGCCCTCGTCGCCCGGCTGCAGGTTGCCCAGGTTCCACTTGACCGTGCGGGTCGCAGGATCGTACGCGCAGCCGTCGCTGCACGAAAGGAAGTCCACCTGCATGGGCAGGTAGTCCGTCAGCACGACATTGGGCGCGGCCTCGCGGCCGGCCGCAGCATAGGTGATCGTCCAGACCAGCTCGGCCCCGGCCTCGACCGGCTGGCCCGCGGGCAGGTTGTTGTCCTTCGTCACGGTCAGGATGTGGCCGTCGGCATAACCGAAGTCCGCCGTCAGCACGTCGCCGCACGCGTCGATGGTGACCGGGTACGGGCTCACCTGGCCGTTGTTATTCGCGTTCGGCGCGCCGTACGTCTGCGTATAACCCAACAGCCGGTTGTTGAGGTCAGTGACCACGACCCAGTAGGAACCGGGGGCAAGGCCGCTGAAGAGATATGCGCCGCTCGCGTTAGTGGTCGTCGTCGCCACGGTCACGTCATCCGCGGTGCCGAGGACGCCATCCGGGCCGGGGGCGACGAGGTTGACCGTCACGCCGGAGATGCCGCGCTCGTTCGGGCCGGGCTCGTACACGCCGTTGCGGTTGGCATCGTAGAAGATCAGGTCACCGATGGTGACGCACTGGCGCTGATACCCGAAGTCTGCGTCGAGGTAGGATTGGTTGGCCGCGAGGGTGATCGGGCCGTGCGGGTTCGTGCCGCCGGTCTGCGTCAGGCCGGTCAGTACGCCCGCGGTATCCGTCACACGCACGCAGAAGGTGCCGGGACCCATGCCCGTGAACAGGTAGACGCCCGCCGCGTTGGTCGTCGTGCTGCTGACCACGCTGTCGTCGGCGGTCCCGCACTGGCCGTCCGCGCCGGCGGAGAGCAGATTGAGCGTGACGCCGCCGATGCCGACCTCGCCGGCATCCTGTACGCCGTTGCCGTTCGCATCGCTCCACACGCGATCACCGATGGCCTGGTCGCTGGCGTAGCCGAAGTCCGCCTTCAGGTAGTTCTCACCTGTCGCCAGGGCGATCGGCCCGTGGGGATTCGTGCCGCTGACCAGCGTCAGCCCCCCAGGCAGCGTCGCGTCGTCGACACGCACACAGTAGACGCCAACGCCCACACCGGTGAACAGGTAATTGCCGTTCGGGTTCGTGACCTTCGTGGCAACGACTGTATCGTCGGCGCTGCACACACCGTCCTCGCCGGCCAGCGAGAGTGTCACCGTCACGCCGCCCAGGCCCGGCTCACCGGGCTCGCGAATGCCGTTGCGGTTGTTGTCGTACCAAACCGTATCACCGATGGTCCCTTCCGGCGTCTGCAGGACGTTGGTCAGCTCGACCGCCTCCTGATCCTTGCCCGGCTTTTCGTCGGAGATGGTGGCCCGGTTCTCGATATTGAGGCCGTTGGGGAAATCCAGGTTGACCTTGACGACCAGCGTCACCGTGCCGGAGTCACCGGGCACCTTGTCGCCCAGGTCCCACGTGATGATGCGCGTCGCGGGGTCATAGACGCCGCCGTCCGATGCGCTCACGAACTGCGTGCCGAAGGGCAGCGGGTCCTTCAGGACGACGCCGTCCGCCGGTTCGTTGCCAGTCACGCCCCAGGAGAGCGTGTAGGTCAGTTCCCCGCCCTTTGCCACCGGGTCTGGGCTGTCCGCCTTGTCAAGGGTCAGCACGTGGTCTGCGCGCACCGTCGTGACGTTGGTGTCCTTGACGGGTGTGGAGCCGGGGGTCTCGTCGGTGAAATCGACGACGTTGGTCAACAGCGTGCCGTCATACAGCGGGCTGGCGACCTGCACGACGACCGTGAAGCTGCCGTTCTCCGGCGTCATCAGGTCACCCAGGTTCCAGGTAATCGTGTGGGCGACGGGATCATACGTGCCGCCATCCGCATCGACGACTGTGACGTAGTCGGGCAGGGTGTCCACGATGACTGCGTTGTCCGCCGGTTCGTTGCCGGTGACAGCCCAGTCGATCGTGTAGGTCAGCTCAGCGCCCGCGTCCACCGGGTCCGGCGCGGAGGTCTTATTCACCACCAGTTCATGGCTGCTGCGCACGGTGCTATCGAGGCTGTCGCTCGCGCTGTCGCCCGCCTTGTCGGTGATGGTGACGTCGTTCGTGAAGGTAGTCCCGTTGTACAGCGGGCTCTTGACCTCCACCGTCACTTCGTACACGCCGGACGTTACGGGCGTGACATCGCCCAGGAGCCAGGTGACGGTGTGCGTGGTCGGGTCATACAGGCCCGCATCCGTTGCGCTGACGAAGGTAACTTCCTGCGGCAGCGTGTCCACGATGGTCACGTCTTCCGTGTAGGCGTTGCCGCCCACGGTCCAGTCTACCGTGTAGGTCAGTTCGCTGCCGGCATCCACCGGTTCCGGCGCGGCGGTCTTGTCGATGCTCAGTTCTGCCTGCGCGGTCACGCTGGTGTCATCGGCGGCCTCGTTGTCGGCCGGGTTCGTGTCGCCGGCGGAGGTGGTGCTGATGACCGCACGATTCGTGACCGTGGTCACGCCGGGCAGGAAGACCGGGTCGAGCTGTA
>JAKPQT010000128.1 GCA_029555885.1 Chloroflexota bacterium
CGAAGGCACAGGCATCGCGGGGCGCGGCATTCGGGAGCGGAAAAGGCGGACCGATAGCCAAGGCCCGTTCGTATATCCCGATACTCGTACCGGTCATCATACGCGCGCTCGAACGGGCCGAGCAGGAACACGGCTTTCTGCGACTTGGTGGCGGGGTCCGCGATGCGTTCGAGATTGCGCACCACTGCGGCGGCGTTGAAGGGCGTGCCGTCGTGGAAGGTGACATCCCCGCGCAGGGTGAAGGTGTAGGTCAGGCCGTCCTCGCTGACCGTCCACGCCGTCGCGAGCGAGGGATGGAAGCGGCCCAGCGCATCCTGGACGACCAGGGTGTCGTAGACGCCACTCAGCGCGATGCCCAGCTCCGAGCTGGCGTTGACGTGCGGGTCGATGCCCGACACCGGCAGGGTAAGCCCGTAGCGCAGCGTGCCGCCCGTCTGGGGGGCGGGGGCGATGGGTTGAATGGCCGGTTCTGCAGAAGGGGATGGCTGGGGCAGAGCCGCGGTTCCCGGCGGCTGGCCCGGCACGGCCTGGCAGGCAGTGAGCACGAGGACCGCGAGCAGGAGCGCTGCCAGGCCGATCCAGGGTGGCGTGCGGCGAGACCGGTATTGGAGTCGAGGCTTCAGCCGGTGGGCGTGCACGGCACGCCTTGGCGGTCTGTGTGCGTTGACAGTGAAACCGGCTAAAGCCTCGACTCCGGCTGTATTCGGTATTCCTGAAGGCGCATCCTTCGACTGGCGGCTGCGCGTTCTCCACGATGCGCCGTCCGCCCACTCAAAATGCCTGCCGATTTGCTCAGTTGCGCTGCTTGCACACCGGTGATGTTGGGCATCACGATCCGTGTTTGCGCTGTTCCGCATAGGTTCCTTCCGATCTTTTTGCCGGTTCGTCGTCTCTGCGCTATACTTTGTTATCATGGATTTACGGTCATCCTCACTGCCCAGGGCAGTGCTCGTTCTATTCCTCATAACACTGATCTCGCTGGGAGCCACGCTGCCCGTGGCTGCGCAGCACGGCTGTGACCCGGGCAACCTGATCCCGAACTGCAACTTCGACAATTTCAGAGGCGATCCGCCGCGCCAGGTGCCCGCAGGCTGGACGCCGTTTGTGCTGTCCGGCGACCTCACCTTCATGCAACACTCGGATACCTATTGGGGCGCGCCGAGCTTGATGATGTGGTCGAACGGCGGCACCTTCGTCGCGGGCGTGTGGACGCAGGTCGGCGGGCTCCAGCCGGGCGCGACCTATAAGGCATCGGTCGGCTGGGGCGCACCGAACGCACCGGAGGCCTTTGGCCGGCGGCTGGGCATCGACCCGACGGGCGGCACGGACCCGAACGCGGCGAGCGTCGTGTGGGGGCCGATCCATTATGGTCCCGGCCGGATGCTCAACTACCCGGTGCCGAACGTCAACATCGATGTCGCGGCGGTCGCGCAGGCGTCCACGGTCACGGTCTTCTTCTACGTGGACCACAACTACTCGACCGGCGACAACTACATCTTTGTGGACGCCATCGGTCTGTACGCTGACAACAGCCAGCCGGTCGTGCCGCCGACCAGTCCGCCGCCCACTGCAACGCCTGCGCCGGAACCTGCCGCGGCCGCGGTACAGGCCGCACCGCCGCAGCCTGCGCGGCCGCGGCCCTCGGCGACACCAACGTCGTCGCCTACGGCCACATCCACCGCCACGCCGACGGAGACCGCAATCCCTACGGCGACGCCGACCGCGACGGTGACGGCGACGCCCACGGTGACACAGACGCCGACAGCCACGGCGACCTCGACGCTGCCCCCGCGGCCGAAGGCGACGGCTGATCCGGAGGCCGTGGCGGCCATGCAGTTCGTGGCCGGCAGGCCGCTTGCGGCCCATGGGCCGGCTGCGGCTGACAGCCAGCGGTCGCTGTTGTTTGGCGGCCTCGGTGCGTTGGGCGGGGCCGGGCTGCTCGGTGTCGCGGCTGTCCTCGTGCGCCGCCGCTGACGGTAGGGCTCACGCAAAGACGCCAAGTGCGCAAAGGGTTTTACATAAAGTGCTTCTTGGCGTCCTTTGCGCTTTTGCGTGAGCGACCTCGTTCTCACCCCGGCAGGCGCGGGCGCTTGCGGCGGGCGCGCTGGGTCTCCTCGTCCTCTTCTGCCAGGAGAGCGGCCTCAGCCGCCTCGCGCTCGGCCATCGCCAGCTTGCCCAGATAGGCGCGGTGCTTCTTCTGCGCATTCCACGTGAGCGACTCGTCGCCCGCCTCGACCTTCCGCGCAAAAACCAGGAAGGCGCTGTGGCCGGTCATCTTGTCCTCGGGCCGCAGCCGCCCCGGTATGGGCTTCCACTGGCGCTCCAGGATCTCCTCGACCACGATATCACCGAACGGCCGCGCCTTGAGCCCGGCCAGCAGGTCGCTGACCTGGTTCACGGTGGGCACCAGCGCGCCGAAGAACCCGCTGCCCTTGAGCGCATTCCACGCCTGGTCCAGGAAATACCACGGCTCGCGCACGTCCAGGAACACCGAGTCCACCTCGCGCTCGTGGAACCCCGCGGTGATGTCCTCGTTATAGAGCGTCACATAGGGCAGGAGGCCCATCTCGTCGAGATTGGCGCGGGCCATGTCGTAGGACTCCGGCCGGGTCTCGTAGCTGTATACGCGGCCGGAGGGCATCACCGCGCGCGCCAGCACCAGTGTCAGCCCGGCGCTGCCCGTGCCTGCCTCGATGATCGTGCGGCCCGGGTAGAGGCTTAACCGGAGCACAATCTGCGCGGCGTCCTTGCTGTAGATGATCTGCGTGGTGCGCGGAATCTCGTGGATCAGGTCATAGGTCGAGGGCTCCAGCGCGAGGATGGCCGCGCCGTGTTGGGTGCTGAGCGTGCGGCCCAGCGGCCGGCCGATCAGGTCGTCGTGCAGGATCGAGCCGCGGTGAGAAAACCACTGCTCGCCGTGCTTGAGCCGGATGAGATAGTGTTTGCGATCGGGAGCGACGAGGAGAACGAGGTCTCCTTCCTGGGCAACAGAGGACATGCTTACCGCCTGGTCGAATTAGGCCCGTCACCCGGGCCGCAGAACATTATAATGTACGTACGCGAATGACGAAAGCGGACGGGTACGCACATCACTTGACATGCAGCCCTGCGGCAGTGATAAAATGGTGTTGCCAGCGAGAGGTTCTGTTCGCTGGAAAATTAGAGGAAGCGATGGCTGTTAACGATACTCGTGTCATGCCGGCCTACGTGGAGGCGCCGCCCGGACAGACGCCGGCGGAGCGGCTCGCCCGCGGAGGCGGCTGGTGGACTTTAGCTCTGGCAATGGTCATGCTGCTCGCCGTCACCGAAGCGCTGGTGACGGCGGAGTGGACTAACTGGCTGGAAGTCGTGCGTCTGTCGATGCTGGGAGGCGCGCTCCTGGCCTTTCTCCTTTCCTTGACGCGATGGAGCGGGCTGTTCCCGGCCGTCTATGGGATCGTCGCCAGCCTGGCCTGGATCGCGCTGCTGTTCCGGGAGCTGGTGTTCAGCAATTTGCCTGCGACTGAGGCGTTCCGCGAACTGCTGATGCGCAACGGCAACTGGATTGCCGCGCTCATCAGCGGGACGGCCAGCGCGGACAACTTGATCTTCGTCACGCAGCTTGCGCTGCTCGGCTGGTGGATCGGCTTCCTGGCTATCTGGAGCCTGTACCGCTACCAGCGCGTGCTGCACGCGGTCATTCCTGCAGGCGTCGCGCTGCTGGTCAACGCGTACTATACCACGGCGAACATGACGCCGTACCTGGTCGTGTTTCTCGGCGCGGTACTGCTCATCGCGATTCGGGTGGAGCTGGCGCGCAACGAGGCCCGCTGGCAGATGACGCGCGTCCGGTACGCGCCGGACATTGCCCTGGATTTCCTGAAGGCCGGGCTCGGATTCACGATCATCGTGCTGGTTGCCGCCTGGGTGCTGCCTGATGCGACGGAACACCTGACCACCGAGCGGCTGTTGCGCCCCTTCGAGAAGCCCTGGCAGCAGGTCGAGGACACCTGGAACCGCATGTACAAGGCGCTGAACTACTCGCGCAGCGCGGCCCCGGTGTCATCCTTCGGTAAGTCCATGGCCCTGGGCGGGGCCGTCTCGCTCAGCGACCGGCTTATCTTCGAGGCGGATACGTCCGAGCGGACCTACTGGCGCGCGGCGGCCTATGACGTTTATACGGGCGAGGGCTGGCTGAACACCGACTCGGAGCTGGTCATCATCGAGGGCGGTGCGCCGCTGAACGAGCCGGTGGCCGCGGCCCGCCGCGAGATTACGACGACGATTCGCCCGCTGGAGGAGCGGCAGGAGACCATCTTCGTGCCGCCGCAGCCGGTCCGCGTCAGTGTGCCGATCAATGCCAACGTCACGCCGCTGTCGGGAGAGGATGCCCTCCAACTGGTGTCGCTCATGCAGAGCCGCGTCGACCTGGACCAGGAGGGGTCCTACCGGGTAGTCTCGGCAGTCAGCACGGCGCCGGTGGAGGCCCTGATGCAGGATGATGCAGTGGCGTATCCGGGTTGGGTGACGGAACGCTATCTCCAACTGCCCGACACCCTGCCTGCGCGCGTGCGCGACCTGGCCGCCGAGGTGACGGCGCCGTATGAGACTGCGTTCGAGAAAGCGGAGGCCATCCAGGCGTACCTGCGCACCTACACCTACAGCCAGGACATCGAGGCGCCGCCGGACGGCCGCGACGGGGTGGATTACTTCCTTTTCGACAGCAAGGAAGGCTACTGCGACTACTACGCCAGCGCGATGGTCGTCATGCTGCGGTCAGTGGGCATCCCGGCCCGCATTGCCGTCGGCTACACGCCGGGCGATCCCATCCTGACGGAGGATACGCAGGACTGGATCATGCAGGGGCGCAACCCGGGCGAGCCGATCGGCTACCGGGTGCGCGAGAAGAATGCACACTCCTGGCCGGAGGTCTACTTCCCGTCCTTCGGCTGGATCCAGTTTGAGCCGACCGCGTCCGAGCCGCTGCTGATGCGGCCGCTGCCGCCGACAGAGCCTTTGGATGCGGGTTTGACGCCGGAGCCGAGCAACAACCTCAATGAGGCATTGGAAGAGGAAGACCCCTTTGCCTATATGCCTGAGGCCCCATCGGGGTACTTTGAGACACAGAGTCCGGTGAGCCGCTGGTTCAAGCGGAACTGGGGCTGGCTGGTTGCGGTTGTACTGCTCCTGAGCGCGGCCGTGGGCGCGTACCTGTGGCTGCAGCGGCGAAATCGGGCCTTCTTCCAGGAAGGCGACCTGCTGGCGCGGCTGTTCGGTGTGTTGGGCCTGTGGGCGGTGCGGCTCCGCATCCCCTGGCAGCCAAGCCAGACGCCGCTCGAACGCGCGGCGCAGTTCAACGAGAAGCTGCCGGAGGCTGCGCCTGCGGTCGATACCATCGCGGGGCTGTTCGTTGCGCAGCAGTATGGCCGCCAGGAGCCGCCGCCCGGCATGCTGGCAAAGGTCATCGAATCATGGCGTTCGTTGCAGCCGCGGCTGTGGCGGCAGTGGGTGCTCGGGGAAGTTCGGGCGCGCACGAGCGAGCGCACGCGCAAGCCATAATGCGTGCCCTGTAGGGCGGATTGCCAATCCGCCCTACATCAGCTATTGCCCCTTGAGCTCCGCCAGTTCCTTTTGCGCGTAGTCCGTAGCGGACTTATCCTGCCCCGGCCCAATCTCCAGGAACTTCTCGAAGGCCGCGATGGCCGCGTCCTTCTCTCCGCGCAGCCTGTGCAGCACGCCCAGGCCGTAGTACACCTCCGGCAGGTCGGGGGCCAGATCGCGCGCTCGCGTCAGCAGCTTCTCCGCCTCGGCTAGATTGTTCTCCTGGATGCGGACCGCACCGAGCAGGTAGAGCGTCTGCGGATCGTCGGCCTTCAGCCGCAGGGCCGCGTTGAACGATTCCGCGGCCTTCGTGAGACTGCCCTGCTGGTAATAGACGACGCCCAGGTTGGCATGGGCGGTGCTCATCTGCGGGTCGGCCTGGATGGCGGCGCGATAGGCTGCCTCGGCCTCTGCCAGCTTGTTCTGGCGGACCAGCGCATTGCCCAAGCCGAACTGTGCCTGCGCGGAACGGGCGTCCAGCGCAAGCGCGGCGCGGAAGCCCTGCTCCGCGGCGGCCAGGTTGCCCGTGTCGAGCGCCTGCTGCGCGGCGGCGAGTGTAGACGCGAGGTCACCGGCCGGCGTGACGCTAGCAGGCGCAGGCGACCTGCCGGAGCACCCCGCGGCCAGGACTAACAACCAAGCCAGCAATGTCAATACCAGCAAACGTGACTGACTCATAGATTCTCCCGCATGGAATCTTCAATCTTCAATCGTCTACGCCTGCTTGCACTCCAGCACGACCACCTGCGTCTCCTGGGGCAACTGCGAGCGCGATGTGCGCAGCATCTCGACCGCGGGCGACTCTGCCACGCCCATCTCTTTGAGGAACTTGCTCAACGGGTCCAGCTTGAGCGTCGTGTACGGGGTGAGGTAGTGCATGGGAATCACGAGCCGCGGTTCCAACTGGCTGATGACCTCGGCGGCCTTGTCTGCGTCCAGCGCGGAGCCGTCGCCGACAGGCACCAGCAGGATGTCCACATTGGGCATGGATTCCACCTGCGCCTGGGTCAGCACGCGGCTCAAGTCGCCCAGGTGACACACCGTCATGTCACCGAACTCGAACACGAAGACGGTGTTCTCTTCTTTCGCGGTGCTGCCCGCGCTGCCCCCGCGCCACGTCTGGATGCCGGTGATAAAGATGCCCTTGACCTCATACTCGCCGGGCCGGGTCAACACTTTCGGGTCCCCCTTGATGGCGCTGGCGTTGCTGTGGCCGGGCGCATCATGGCTGCATGTCACGAGGTCGGCGCGCAGCCGCGGCAGGTTGTATCCGATGCTCCTGTCATACGGGTCAGTCACGACGATTACGCTGCCTTCGCGCAACCGAAAACAGGATTGGCCATACCAATCGATATCCAAAGCAGGCCTCCATGAAGATGAACCGAGATGGGCGTATTATACCGCAAGGGTGGGACATCGTCCAACGATTCGGCAGTTGCAGAGATAGACAGGAGTGCGTACTCGGTGTATAATCTTCGCCAAGTAAAGCCTACTGTGTCAGACGGCGCTGGCAACCTGGCGTTAGCGTGCGACGGAGAATACCATGGCGCGACCACTCAATGACTCGCCATATTTGTATGGCATCCACGATCCCGGCGGCGAACACATCATGGCCCAGCAGGGGATCCCGGGCTGGGTCTTGTTCACCGAAGCGGTAGGGAATGATCCCGGCGACCAGAGCGGCGGCGACTACAGCCGGTGGGCCGACCAGGGCTTCGGCATCATCGTCCGGCTCAACAACGGGTACGAACCGAATGGCACCATCCCCTTCTCCAACCGTTATGCTCAGTTCGCCCAGCGGTGCGCCAATTTCGTGCGCAGCTCGCGCGGGTGCCATATCTGGATCATCGGCAACGAGATGAACTTTGCCGTCGAGCGGCCGGGCGTGAGCTTCGACCGGAGCGTCAACCCGCCGCGCATCGTGAATACGGGCGAAATCATCCTGCCGGCGATGTATGCCAATTGCTATCGCCAGTGTCGTAGCGCGATCAGGGGTGTGGCAGGCCACCAGAACGACCAGGTCATCATCGGTGCGGTCGCGCCCTGGAATCCGCAGACGACCTATGACGGCAACCCGAACGGCGACTGGGTCAAGTATCTGCAGGATATCCTGAACCTGGTGGGCGCGGCCAACTGCGACGGCATCTCCATCCACGCGTACACGCACGGCGCAGATCCCAAGCTCATCTACACCGATGCGTTCATGAACCCGCCCTTCCAGAACCGGCAGTACAACTTCCGCACGTACCAGGATTTCATGAAGGCGATCCCGACGGCTATGCGGAAGCTGCCCGTCTACCTGACCGAGACGGACCAGGACGAGGCCTGGCGCAACGAGAACATCGGCTGGGTGCAGCGTGCCTATGGCGAGATCGACTGGTGGAACCGGCAGCCGGGCAACCAGCTCATCCGGGCCGTCATCCTGTACCGCTGGCCGAACGTGGATAAGTGGGGCATCGACGGCAAGGCGGGCGTCATCGAGGACTTCCGGCAGGCCATGACGCACCGGTATGAGTGGGAGTCGCTGTTGAGCAAGGAACCGGTTGTGCCCGTCGTACCGACTCCGCCAACGCCCACGACGCCGACACCCACGACACCGACGA
>JAKPQT010000135.1 GCA_029555885.1 Chloroflexota bacterium
AGTTGGGGAAGGCCGCGGCCATGTCGCCGCCCTCCTCGATCATCCCCGCCAGCCGATCCACGTCCAACAGACGGCGCTCCGTGTTCGGGCGCAGGGGCCGCCAGGGAGTGCGATCCGGCGTGAACAGGTCATCAGCGCCTATCGCCGAGCGGCGCGCTGGCACATCGGTGAAGGCGGTGCGGCTGCGCTCGCTCAGCGCGGCCACGAACACCGGCTTCGCGCCCCAGTCCACCTTGCGCGCGGCCTCGGCGATCTCGCTCAGCGTGTCCAGCGGCAAGCTCAGGATGCGCTGCCACAGCTCCCAATACAGCCGTCCGGCTGCCACCGCGTCGGCCAGCGCGCGGTGCGCGTTCTCCAGGTCAAGGTCAAGCTGACCGGCCAGGCTGTTGAGGTTGTAGCGCGGCGCGGTCGGCAGCAGCACCGAGGCCAGATCGTAGGTATCCAGGGCCATGTTGCCGGTCGCCACGTCGAAGCGGGCCAGGAAGCCCAGGTCAAACTCAATATTGTGGCCGACGACCGGGTGCGCCCCGATGAAGCGCCGCAGGTCGGGCAGCACTTCGCGCACCGTCGGGCAGCCGATCAGGTCGTCGCTGCGAATGCCGGTGATGGCCGTCACCCGCTCCGGGATGCTCCGTCCGGGGTTGACCAGCGTTTCGTACGTTTCCAGCAGCTCGCCATCGCGGAACTTGGCCGCGCCAATCTCGATGATGTCGTCTTCGTACTGGTTGAGTCCGGTTGTTTCCAGGTCGAGGGCGACGATGACCTCGCGCATAGAGTGGCTCCGTTCTAAGCGGCTCGGTGCCGCAGCGGGGCTATTGTAGCACATTTGGGCGCAAGTTTGACCGGCGCGTTGGCAGGCAGGGGCACGATTCGGCGCGGGCGCAGGCGTGCGCGGCTCAGTTCGGAGTATAATGGCGCTATCAGCCTTTGGGACTGACCACTTCAGGGGCGGACAGGTAGTAGGGCGGCCTGCGATATGGATGGCTCTTCACTTTACCTCACCCCCG
>JAKPQT010000149.1 GCA_029555885.1 Chloroflexota bacterium
AAGCCCAGCGTCTCCGAGGGCGCGTGGATGATGTGTGCGCCCTGCTGCCGCGCGGCACAAATGACCTCGTTCATACGCGGGGCCATCTCCGCCACCCGTTCCATCGCGCCGCGCGCCCAGTGCGCATCCCACATGTCGCAGATGATCAACGCGACCGCCTCAGCGGGGAGGGCGCGCACCTCAGAATAGGTCTGCCAGATCGCCCAGCCACGCTCGTTTGCGGTCAGGCCTTGTGTGCGGAGGTGTAGCGTAAAGGATGACATTGGTCTCCTCTCGGCGCGCGGGTCCGCGCCCCGCGGCGGCGCACGCACGATGAAGGTCACTCCACCGTCACGCTCTTCGCGAGGTTGCGCGGCTGGTCTACATCCGCGCCGCGGCGCACCGCAATATAGTAGGCCAGCAGTTGCAGCGGGATGACCGAGAGCACCGGCGTCAGCAGGTCGGATGCGCGCGGGATGCGCAATACGTGGTCGGCCTTCGTCGCGATGAAGTCGTCACCCTCGTTCGCCACGGCGATGACGATGCCCCCGCGTGCTTTGACCTGCTCGACCTGGCTAATCATCTTGTCGTAGACGTGATCCTGCGGCGCGATCGCAACCACCGGCATGGTTTCGTCGATCAATGCGATGGGACCGTGCTTCATCTCGCCGGCGGGATAGCCCTCGGCGTGGATGTAGCTGATTTCCTTGAGCTTGAGCGCGCCTTCGAGTGCAATCGGGAAGTTGCTGCCCCGGCCCAGATAAAGGAAGTTGGTGTAGTGGAAGAAGGTCTGCGCCAGTCGGCGGTACTCCGCTTCGTTCGCCGGGTCGAGCACCCGGCCGACGAGGTCGGGCAGCGCGGCGAGGTCGTCCAGGAGCTTGCGGCGTTCCTCGGCCGGGATTGTGTTACGCAGCGCCGCCAGATGGACGGCCAGGAGATACTGGTCAACGACCGAGGCGGTAAACGCTTTCGTGGACGCGACGCCGATCTCCGGGCCGGTGTGCATGTAGATGACGCTGTCGGCCATGCGCGCGGCTGCGCTGCCGATAACGTTGACGATCGCCGCAAGATGCGCGCCGTGCTCCCGGCCCTCTTCCAGCGCGGCCAGCGTATCGACCGTTTCACCCGACTGTGTAATAGCGAGCATCAGCGTACGCTCGTCCAGCACCGGGTCGCGGTAGCGGAATTCCGACGCGTATTCCACCCGCACGGGCAGTCGCGCCAGCCGCTCGAACATGAACGCGCCGACCAGCTCCGAATGGAACGATGTACCGCAGGCCACGCTGACAATCTGGGTCAGGTTGCGCGCCTGCTCTGCGGTCAGCGCGAGCTGTTCCAGGTAGACTTCGCCCGTGCCCAGGTCCACGCGCCCGCGAATGGTGTCGGTCAGCGAGTTCGCCTGCTCGTAGATTTCCTTCTGCATGAAGTGCTTGTACTCGCCCTTCGCTGCAGAGATGGGGTCCCACGGGATGACCTGCACGGTGGGCTGGAAGTTCCGGCCGTCCAGTGTGCTGAAGCTCGCGCCGTCGCGCGTGATGACAGCCATCTGGCGATTTTCGAGGAAGACCATGCGGCGGGTGTGTTCCAGGATAGCGGGCATGTCGGAGGCAACGAACATCTCTCCCTCGCCGAAGCCGACAGCCACCCCGCCCGCGTTGCCCAACCGTGCGGCGACCAGGGTCTCCGGCTCGCGATGGCTCAACGCTACGATCGCACTCGGCCCGCGCAGCGCCGCCATCGCCAGCCGGACAGCCTCGGCCAGCGTCCGATCATGGGTGTAGTGCAGCCCCACCAAATGGGCAATGACCTCCGTGTCCGTGTCCGACTGGAAGGCGATGCCCTCGGCTTCCAGCTCCGCACGCAGCTCGCGGAAGTTCTCCACAATGCCGTTCTGGACAATGACGAGTTGCCCGCTGGCATCCATGTGCGGGTGGGCGTTGCGCTCGCTCGGCTTGCCGTGCGTGGCCCAGCGGGTGTGCCCGACACCCGCCTGACCGGCCACGGGTGACTGCTCCAGGCACGCGCGCAGGTTGTTCAGCTTGCCCACATCCCGGCGCACAGCGATCTCCCCGGCCTGGATGACCGCAATGCCCGCCGAGTCATATCCCCGGTATTCCAACCGTTGCAAGCCATCCAGGATGATCTGGGCTGCGTTGCGCGGGCCGATGTAACCTACAATGCCACACATGGGCTCTCCCGTGTCAACTCAGGGTTGCAGAAGTGGACTATGGCAGCGAGGGTGTACCCCTCCCCTTCCGCGTGGTCTGTGTATTCCGTGGTTGCCTCTAGACGTTAGCCAACCACTTTGTCGCGTGGGCGTCGACGCCGACATAGTCGCCCCGCATGTCCTCCGGCAGCAGCATGGCAAGCTGGGCCATGGCCTCGTCGGTCATCTCGCGCAGCATCTCCCGGCTGGCGCGGCCCTCGGGCACATCGGCCTCCCCCGTCGCCTTGCGCGGCCAGCGATACCGGAACGGCTGCCCGTAGCTGATCTGGATGAGCGGCCGGTTGAGCAGCGGGAAATGCCAGTGGAACTGCGGTGTGCCGACCACCGCACAGGGAATCAGCCAGGCATCGGGCACCTGCCGCGCCACGAACGCCAGGCCCTCTTTTGCGGTCTGGAGCTTGCCCGACAGGCTACGCGTACCCTCCGGCGAGATCACGCTGATGTCGCCGTCTGTCAGCACCTGCCACGTCGCCTGGAGCGCGGCTCGGTCCACAACCCCGCGCGTGATGAAGATGACGTGATACCAGCGGAGCAACTGCCCAACCAGCGGCCACCGGCTGGCCTCGATCTTGGTCAGCGGCACTGCGTAGCGCGGCAGCTTGCCGCAAATCAGCACGGGGTCGAGCCAGTGGATGTGGTTGTAATAGACGATGCCCGCGCCCTCAGGCGGGATATTCTCCGCGCCCTGCACCTTGATGCGGAGCATCAGCCAGATCAGAAAGCGCAGGATCGCGCCGGTGATGTGGCGGCCAATGGGGATACGACGTTGACGCGACACGGTTCCCTCTCTCAACAGCCAGTCAGCGGGCCTGCGCCCGCACGATGAGGCCTTTCACGCGTTCCAGGACCTGCTCGATGGTCAGGCCCGTGCTGTCGACCAACACCGCATCTGGCGCAGCGGTCAGCGGCGCGTGCTGGCGGCTGGAGTCATACTCATCTCGGCGGCGGATATCCGCCAGCACTTGTTCGAATTCGGCCGTCTCGCCGCGCGCCAGCCGCTCCGCATAGCGCCGCCGTGCGCGCTCGGTCGGCGCCGCATCCAGGTAGATCTTGAGGTCGGCATCGGGCAGCACGACCGTGCCGATGTCGCGACCAACCATGACGATGCGGCCGGCCTCCCCGATGCGCCGCTGCTGGATGAGCATCGCTTCTCGCACTCCCGGATACGCAGAAACCGGCGATACGGCCTTCTCCACATCCGGTCGGCGCAGCTCAAGAGTGATATCCTGCCCGTCCACCATGACCGTGACATCACGGCCATCGTCTACGGTCGGCGCAGTCACCTCGATGCGCACGGACTCAGCCAGGGCCGTCACGGCATCTGCGTCGTCCACCGGCACTCCGCGTGCCAGCGCCGCGACTGCCACCGCCCGATACATGACGCCGGTGTCGAAATACAGATACCCCAGTTCGCGTGCCAGCAGCCCGCCGATCGTGCTCTTGCCCGACGCGGACGGCCCGTCGATTGCGATCATGCTGGGCATGGGCTTGACGCTCCTTCTTGCTGCCGCGGCTTCTGCGTTGGCCGCCTCAACTGCGGTGAATGCCTCCGCGCGCAGCGCCCGCACCTCACCCTCTGTCAAATCACGCCACTTGCCGGGCCGCAGGTCGCCCAGGAGAAGCGACCCCATGCCGATGCGGATGACGCGCAGGGCCGGATGCCCAAGCAGCCCGACCATGCGCCGAATCTGGCGCTTGCGACCCTCGCGCAAGGTAATCTTGAGCCAACTGGTGCGCGGTGCCTGTCGGGACCCGGCACGCCCGCGGCCGGCTGCGCCACGCGGAGGCACACCATCATCTGCTGCCGGCCGGGCTGGCCTGCGCCGCAGATAAGGCAGGGGCGGCTCACGCAGCAGCACCACTTTTGCGGGCAACGTCGGCCCATCATCCAGCATGATGCCGTGCTGCCAGCGGCGGATTTTGCGCTCGTCGGGCACACCCTCGACTTCAACCAGGTAAATCTTGGCATGTTCGTAACGCGGGTGGGTGAGACGCAGCGCCAGCTCTCCGTCGTTCGTCAGCAACAGCAGGCCCTCGCTGTCCTGATCCAGCCGGCCCACGGCATACAACCGCTCCGGCACCTTCACCAACTCCTGCCAGGAAGGATACCCCGCGCGCGGGTCCGGCCCGGAGAGATAGCCGGCGGGCTTGTGCAGCATGACGTAGCGCCGCGGCTCCAGGCCGAGGGATTTTCCGTCCACTGTGATACGCGCGGTGTCGGGATCGACACGCGTCCCCAGTTCCGTGACCACGCGGCCGTCCACGGTCACGCGGCCGGCCAGAATCAACTCCTCGCAGCTTCTTCGAGAGCCCAAGCCAGCCTGGGCCAGCACCTTTTGCAAACGTTCTTCCGGCATGTCACCCTGCTTACGGCCCGCTTATGACCCTGAGCGGCACGGTCGCGACCACCTGGTCAGCCAGCATCCATTCCAACGTGCCCACCGGCAACGTACTCGTCAGCGGAACGGTGGCATCCAGCCGGCGAACCGGTTGGAGCAGCGACCACTGCCAGGCGGGCAGAAAGATAGCAGAAGACGCGGCGGAGTGCAAACGGTACATGCGGTCTGCGGGACCGGCTTCCCACGCCAGCGCGTTATCTGGCAGCGCGACAGTGTTCCACTGCCACCCTGCCTCGGCGAAATCCAGCAGCGCGCGGGCATCCGCATAGCGACCCGTGCTGCCGAGAATCACAGCCACGATACGGTGGCCGCTCCGGCTGACCGAGGCGACCAGGCACTCCCCAGCCTCATCGGTCGTGCCGGTCTTGATGCCATCCGCACCGGGATAGACGCCGAGCAGCTCGTTCGTATTCGTCAGATCGTGCCCCGCCACCTGAACAGACTGCGTGGCAACGATCTCCGCGAACACCGGATATTCCAGCGCGGCCCGCGCTATCGCCAGCAGATCGGCCGCGCTGCTGGTCATGCCCTCTGCGTCCAGACCGTGCGAGTTGGCAAAGTGCGTGGCCGGCAGGCCCATCCGCGCCGCCTCGCCGTTCATCAACGCCACAAAGTCGGCCTCGCTGCCCGCCACGTGCTCGGCCAGGGCAACTGCTGCGTCATTGCCGGATGCGATCAGCAAGCCGTGCAGCAGGTCGCGGACGGTCAGTGTCTCGCCGGCGACGAGGCCCATCCGGCTGCCTTCCATGCCCGCGGCCGTCGCGCTGACAGTGACCGCCTCGTCGAGTGCGACTCGCCGGAGCGTGATGAGCGCGGTCATCAGCTTCGCCGTGCTGGCAGGCGGGCGGGGCTCGTCGGGCCGCAGCGCATACAGCGTTTGCCCGGCATCCAGGTCCATCAGGAGGGCCGATGCCGCCGAAAGCTGGACGGGCTGCTTCGTTGCCATCAGCCGGGTGATATCATCGGGCGCGAGGCGCAAGGGCGGATATCCGCCGTCAGTAAGGATGGGCGGACCGAAACCAGTGCAGAGCAGCACGAGGAGCAGGGCCAGCGGCAGGAAGGCATATCTGACGCGGGAAGCTGCAAACGCCGACCTCACCCCCTCTGACTCCCCCTCTCCTGACCTCGGCCAGGAGAGGGGGCTGGGGGGCGAGGTTCCTGCCCTCGACGTGAAACGCGTCCTTTCTCCGCCACGCACTTGACGTATGGGCCCAAAAAGCTTAAAATGAGAGCGGTCGTGCATCAACGTCACAGGTGCGGCGGCCCAATCGTTGTTCAAGGATACCCTCATGCCGGTCTACGAATATTACTGCACAAGTTGCGAAAAACGGTTCGAGGCGATGCGCTCGATGAGCCAGGCCGATGCCCCGATGGACTGCCCGCGCTGCTCGACGCCCAACGCGCGCAAGGTGATCTCGGTTTTTGCCGCCATCTCGCGCGATGGCGGAGGCAGTCGCATGGTGGCGAGCAGCAGTTCCAGCGGCTGCGGTTCCTGCGCAGGGGGTCACTGCGCAAGTTGCGGCAGCCATTAGCCTGCCCCCACATCCGGACGCCAGATTACGCGGTTACATAACAAAGGGGCGCTGTTGAGCGCCCCTTCGCTGTCCCAGGCGTCCTGAGCATTCCGCCGCCCACGCATTCATTCATCCTCGCCCACCAGTACGTCATAGACCTGAACATTGTCTCCAAGATCCCCTTCGTCATTCAATGGCGCGATCTGGATGACAAGCTGATAGCGGTTCCGCGCGGGCAGATCGCTGACTGTCGCCAGACGCACGATGCGCACCTCATCCGGCGCAAGGTCCCGCAGAATGACCGTCTCGTGTTGCAAGTCCTCCCCTGCGCCTTCCAGCAGAGGGTCCAGCAGCCGCGTGGTCACGTTGACGACCGGCTCCGTGTTAAGCCCCCGGTTTGCGACAGCAACCAGCAGCGTGACGCCGCTGTGCAGATCGAGACCCTCAGTGAGTGGCGGGTCGAAATCTACACCCACGACCGCAACATTGTGCGACAGCGGCACGGCTGTCGGCAGCGGCAAGGGAGAGACTTCCTCGGCCGGACGTATCACCTGCACGCCGGGCAGGCAGGCCGTCACCCCCAGGGTAAGAACTATCAGCGCCATCAGGCTAGAAACAGCGCGCGGTGTTAACCGTGATGCTATGGTCATAGTGCAAAATAATAGCCTGATAGTGGTCATCTGTCAAACAAATTCCGTTCAGCCTGACTGAACGTCCGTCTGAGCAGGACGATAAAACAAAGACGCCCCCGTGAAGGGGGCGTCATGTGGAGTTCGACGCCAGTTACGCCGTCTGAACCATGGCCGGGGGAGCCTCACGGCCCTTGGTGCCCAGCAGGTCACGCTCGGTCCACCCGACGAGGAGCGGAATCGCGATGAAGATCGACGAGTAGGTTCCGCTCGCCAGGCCCAACAGCATGACCGCCATGAACTGCTTGATGGTCGCGCCGCCGAACAGCAAGATTGCGACCATCACGAAGATGGCGTTGAGCTGCGTTGCCAGCGAGCGATGGATCGTTTCCATGATGCTGCGATTCGCAATGCTGGAGAACGACTCCCCGCGGTACTTGGGCGCGTTCTCGCGAATGCGGTCGAAGACCACGATTTTGTCCTGCATCGAGAAGCTGATGACCGTCAGGAGCGCGGTCAGGAACAGCGCATCGGCTTCCCACCCGAACACCAGGCTCAAGATACTGAAAATGCCCAACGTCAGGAACAGGTCATGGAACATCGCCAGGATCGCCACGGTGCCATAACGCACCGGATGCTGCACCTTGCGGAATGCGAACACCATGAAACCCAGGATGGCGACCGACGCAGCCAGAATCGCCACAATCGCAGCCTGCGTGACCTCGCGGCCGATGGCCGGCCCAACCGAGCTGAAGAGGAGTTCCTCGGTATTGCCAAACCGGGCTTCGACGGCCTGCAGCAACGTCGCCTTCTGTTCTTCATCCACAGGTGGCACCCGGACCTGCAACGAATTGCCGTCACCGAGCGTAGTGACAGCCGGATCGCTGATGCCCTGGTCCACAAAGACCTGGCGCAGTTCTGCAGGCTGGACAGGCTGGTCGAAGGCCAGTTGCCACAGCGAGCCGCCGGTGAAGTCAATCGCCAGTTTGAAGGGCAAGCCGGTCGTGATCGTCGAATAGATCATGGTGACCAGCCCGATGATGATGACCAGCGAAGAAAACAGGAAATACCACCTGCGCTTTTCTACGATGTGAAACATGGGTCCTTCCTCCTCAAACGCCCAGCAGCCAGTGCTTTTCGCGCAGCGCCTCAGCCTCTTGCCGGTCGAATACCGCCCGCATCAGGGTTCGGGTCACCGTGATGGCCGTGAACATGCTGACCAGCACACCGATCCCCAGGTTGACCGCAAAACCGAGCACAGCCTGTGCGCCGAAAGTCCGGCCAAACAGGATGAGGATGAGAACAGTGATCAGCGTTGACAGGTTTGAATCGAGGATGGATGTCCAGGCACGGCTGAAACCCGCTTCGACCGCCAGCCGCAGTGACCGCCCCCAGCGCAATTCTTCCTTCATGCGTTCAAAGATCAGGATATTGGCGTCAACTGCCATACCGGTCGAGAGCAGGAAGCCGGCGATACCGGGCAACGTCAGCGTCACCGGAATCAGCTTGTACAGCGCCAGGTTGATACCTGCGTAGAGGATCAGGGCCAGGGCTGCCAGGAAGCCCGGCAACCGGTAATAGACTGTCATGAATAGCAGGACGGTGATCAGACCGATCAGGCCCGCGAGGATGCTGCTGCGCACCGAGTCCGCACCCAGCGTAGCACCGATGGTCTGCCGGTTGACGACTTCCAGCGGAATGGGCAGCGCACCGTAGCGCATCTGGACCGCCAGGCTTTCGGCCTCGGCCGGCGTGAACTGGCCTTCGATGACTCCCTGGCCGTCGGGGATGGCGCTGTTGATGCGCGGGTTCGAAAGGACCCGGTTATCGAGCACAATCGCCAGGATATCACCGACATGCGCCGCGGTGTAGTCGCCGAAAATCTGCGCCCCGGTCTCGGTCAATTCGAAGGCAATCGTCGATGCCCCGTACTGGTCGAGTTGCACCGCGGCGGTCCGCAGATCGCGGCCGGTCATCACCGTGGTAAAGACTTTGTCCGGGTACGGGAACGGCGAATCACCGAGGGCCTCCGCGGTCGGCACAACGTCGTTGTTGGTCGTGCGGATGTAGACGCCCTGAGCAACATTCGGGAACTCTGGGTTCGTAGCGGAACCAATCTCGACGAACTCGAGCTGGCCGGTGCTCTTGAGGGTCTGCACCGCCTGCTCAGGATTGTCGATACCGGGCAGCTCGACGATGATGCGGTTCTCGCCCTGAATCTGAACCAGGGGTTCGGTCACGCCCAGCGCATTCACGCGGTTGCCGACAATCACCTTGGCCGTCTGCATATCCTGCGCCGTGATCACCTGGTCACCGACGGGACGTGCCTCCAGGAGCACCTGCGTGCCGCCCTGCAGGTCAAGACCCTGCTTGATCTTCAGGTCGCGCGCCTCCGGCGGCTGCTGCCAGAAGAGGAGCTGCTTGGCCCACCTGGGGTGTTCAATGGGCAGCGCGATGAACAGTGTCACCAGGGCCAGCAGAATAATGAGTGCCAACACAACTGTGTTGCGGTTCCGCATGAGCTTGCTTCCCCCCGAATAAGGATCGACTCGCGCAGTTATGGTCTTGCGGGGTCGTCTGCGGCTCTCCGTCTGCAAATGAGCATCTACAGACGTAAGGAACCCCGCAAGAGTCTTGCGGGGCAAAACAGGACAATTATACTCTCACCGCGGAGGGCTGTCAAAAATGAAGGAAGATTGCAGAAGGCAGAAGGAAGATTAGCATTCCGGACAGAGCGAGGCAGGTTTCCCTGTCGCA
This sequence comes from Chloroflexota bacterium, assembly GCA_029555885.1. The sequence goes on from JAKPQT010000149.1 coordinate 9,506, forward strand.
TCAGTACCTCCATCGCGGCGTTCTGGCCAATCTCCGACCGAGCCAGGAGCCTCACGGGCTGTGTGGCATGATGCCCTGGCGGTTCAGCCCATCCACCGCAGCAGCGAGTACCTCGGCAGGGGTTAGGGCGTCCGTATGGATGTACAGGTGACAGTAGGCGCGCGCATGACGCAGGCGCACCAGCTCCTGTTCGTACAGGTCAGCCGGAAACCCTGGGTCATGCCGGCGCCGGCGGACGGCATCGAGCGAGGCGTCCAGATAGATCAGCATGTCCGGGCGGGTGATGCGCTCCCACATGGCCGGGACATAGGAGTGCTCTTGCAGGATGCCGCGCGCATTGTAGCCCTGAGCGCGCAGACCCGCGGCGAGCGTCGACTTACCGGCAGCGCACACGCCGACAATGGCGATGAGCGGACCGGCAGGCGGCACTCCAGGGTCAGGCGTCGGCAGGCGCATGAAATCCCTTATGTCTGCTGCAAGCTACCCCACGGGGAATGTTACCGTCATGCGGCGCACCTCCGGCCCGGAGACGTCGGGTCGCTCCGACACCCGCACGACGACGACCGTCGTATCGTCGCCGGGCCGGCCATCGTCGGCGGCCAACGCCTCGGCGAGCAGGGCGTCTGCCAGGTCTTGCGCCGGCCCAGCCAGCCTGGCGGTCTGCTGCTCAAGCACAGCATGGACATCCAGCGGGCTGCCGCGGCGCTCACCCGCGTGGAGCACCCCATCGGTGAAAGCCACGATCATTTGCGCAGGTGTGAGCGGCCACTCGGCAATCACGGGGCGCGAGCGGCTGTGCACGCCGACGACCTCCGCCGGCGCATCCAGCGCGCGCCAGGTGTAGACCCCCTCGTCCGGGTCGCCCGCCATTTCGGCAACCAACACAGGACACTGGCTGTTGCGCGTTACGACGATAGTCTTCGTCTCCAGATCGACGGAAATCAGCGTCAGCTCTGCGGAAACTTGCCCCCCGCGCTCCGTCCGCAAGTAATCATGCGCCGCGCGCGCCACTGCGCCATCGCGCACGCCCTCCGCCAGCAAGCTGATGGCCTTCCGCACCGCGACATTGCTGATGGCCTTGGCGCTGCGGCCGCTGCGCTGGCCATCCACCATCACGACGGACAGTCCCCCGCGCGGCCGCTCCACGACCTCCACCGAATCGCCGCTCTCGCGCATCGCGTACTTCGACGCCTTGGCAACCGCGACCTCTACCACGACCACGGCCTTACCCCTCGACCTGTGCTTCGCCCGTCAATGACATCTGCCGCCTGAGCCAGACTGCGGCTTCCTCCGCAGTCCGCACCTCGCCCGTGGCCTGGGCCTCGCGCAGCCCCTCGATGAGCCTGCCGACCTGCGGTCCGGGCGGCAGGCTCAGTTCGGCCATCACTTGCCGCCCGTTCAGCAGCGGCGCCGGGCTAACCCAGGTTGCCCGCTCGCGGAAGTATGCGTCGAGCAACATGCGTGACGTACCCAGCCGGCGCTGGCAGCCCTCCGGGTCAGGTGCGGTCGCACGCGTCGCCATCGTATCGGCGAGGCTCAACAGCACGCAGTCCGGGCCGGTCGATTCCGCATCGCGGAAGAAACGATAGATGGCTCGCCGCGACGGCGGATAGTCGTGCGCCAGGTGCGCGGGCCGCATGTGATAGTCCACGAGCCGCGCGACGTAAGCAATCTCATCGCCCGCGAACTTGAGCGCCTGCAGCCGGGTCTGCGCCAGCAGCGCACCCCAGTGATCGTGATCGTAAAAGTGCGTGTCGCCTTCGGGATTCACCGTGCGACGCGCGGGCTTGCCCCAGTCGTGTGCGACTGCCGCCCAAACGAGCAGGTCGCGGCGCACATGGCCGGACGCCAGGGGCAGGCACAGGTGCTCGCGCAGCTCCGCAGCATACGGCGCCAGCAGCGCAGCCACATCGACCCACTGGTTCGCGGGGGCCAGCACGGTCCCGTCCTCCGCCGCAGGCGCGGGCGGCGCGGCCTCACCGGGCCAGAGCAGCGTGTACAGCGTGCGCAGGTGCAGCAGCACGCTGCGGGTGTGGTTGAACACATCCTGATAGTGCGGTGAACTCTGGGCCACGCCGATCTGGCTCACCGACTCGGGCAGCACATGGCGCAGCAGGGCCAAATCCTCCAAAAGGCGCAGATGCTGCCACGCGCCTGGCGCGGCCAGCACGCGCATCATCTCGTCGCGCACCCGCTCGCCCGCGACCGATGGCAGCAGTCCCGCATCCCGGCGCACGAGATTATAGGTGGCATCCTCCAGGCGGAAGCCCAGTTCCGCCACCATACGCACCCCGCGCAACATGCGCAGCGGGTCATCGCGGAACGCGCCCTCCGTCACCGCACGGAGCAGCTTGCGCTGGAGGTCGGCCTGGCCGTCGAACGGATCGAAGAGCCGCGGCTCCGCGCCCTCCGTCGAAAGGTCCATAGCAATGGCATTGATCGTGTAATCGCGCAGCGCCAGGTCGTCCACCAGGTCCGGCACCCGCAGCCGCGCGATATCGACTTCGACCGGCACGCCTTCGTCACCGGGAAGAATGGCCCGGCCCACGTCGCGCTCGTCGTCGAGTGCAAACCACGCGCCGTCGAACGCGCGCGCCAGTTCACGGGCCAGCCGGATGCCGCCCTCGGGAACCACCAGATCCAGGTCATGGCTGGAGCGGCCCAGCAGCCGGTCGCGCACATAGCCGCCAACGAGCCAGGCAGGTCGCCCCTGTCCGTGAATGAAGGCCAGAATCCGGTCCACCAACGCAGTCATGTGACATCTCTTCTACAGGAGTTCCCCGACCATCTCCGCGATTTCACCGGGATGGCGGGCCACCCGCACACCGGCAGCCTGCAACGCACTGATCTTGTCCGCTGCGGTGCCCTTGCCGCCGCTGATAATCGCCCCGGCATGGCCCATGCGCTTGCCGGGCGGGGCCGTCTGGCCTGCGATGAAGGCCGTCACGGGCTTGGTCATCTGCGCACCGATGAACGCAGCAGCCTGTTCTTCGTCCGTCCCGCCGATCTCACCGATCATTACGACCTGGCGCGTCTCCGGGTCCTGCTCGAACATGCGGAGCACATCCACGAAGCTCGTGCCGTTGATGGGGTCGCCGCCGATGCCCACCGCGGTGGACTGACCGATGCCGCGCAGTGTGAGCGCGTACACGACCTCGTACGTCAGCGTGCCCGACCGGCTGACCAGGCCCACGTTGCCGCGCGTGTGGATGTAGCCGGGCATGATGCCGACCTTCGCCTCACCGGGCGTAATCAGGCCGGGGCAGTTCGGACCGATGAGCCGGGACTTCGAGCCGTCCAGGAACGCGCGTACTTTGAGCATATCGAGCGCAGGAATGCCCTCGGTGATGCAGATGATGAGACCGATGCCCGCATCCGCCGCCTCCAGTATGGCGTCGGGCGCCCCGCGCGCAGGCACGTAGATGATGCTGGTGTTCGCGCCGGTGGCCTGCACCGCCTCCGCGACGGTGTCGAACACCGGGACATTGCCGACCGCCCAGCCGCCGCCCTTGCCCGGCGACGTGCCTGCGACGACGTTCGTCCCGTAGTCGATCATCTGCTCCGTGTGGAATGCGCCCTCGCGGCCCGTGATGCCCTGAACGAGCAACCGCGTCTCTTTGCCTACCAGGATGCTCATGCCGTCCTCCCCTCGCCGCGCGCCGCAGCCACAGCCTTCTCCGCCGCCTCTGCCAGTGTCTCTGCCGTCGCCATCTTGGCCTCGGCCAGCAAGGCCCGTCCCTCTTCGGCATTCGTCCCAACCAGGCGCACGACCATCGGCACGTCCGTCTTGACCTCGTCAAGCGCCTGGAGGATGCCGCGCGCCACCTCGTCCCCGCGCGTGATGCCGCCGAAGATGTTGAACATGACGGCCTTGACGTTCGGGTCCGACAGAATGATGCGCAGCGCGGCCGCGACCTTGTCGGCCTTCGCGCCGCCGCCTACATCCAGGAAATTCGCCGGCTCACCACCGTAGAGCTTGATGATGTCCATCGTCGCCATCGCCAGCCCCGCGCCGTTCACTATGCAGCCGATCTGCCCGTCGAGCTTCACGTAGCTCAGGCCATTGAGCCGCGCCTCACGCTCCTCCGGCGTTTCCTCATCCTCATCGCGCATTGCGGCCAGGTCCGGGTGGCGGAACAGCGCGCTGTCGTCCAGCACGATCTTGCCGTCCAGCGCCTTGAGCGTGCCGTCGCCGAGGATGGCGAGCGGATTGATCTCCGCCAGGCTGGCATCGATGCCCATGTAGCAGTTGTACAGGCCCTGGCAGATTTGGGCGAACTTGCCGAGCAGTTCCCGCGGGAGGCCGATGCTGACGCCGATGTTGCGCGCCTGGTACTCGCGCATGCCCAGGCAGGGGTCAACGGCCACCGCAACAATCTTTTCGGGGGTCGTCGCGGCCACCTCCTCGATGTCCACTCCGCCCGCGCTGGAGGCCATCACAACCACGCGGCGTCGCGCGCGGTCCAGCACCATGCCCAGGTACAATTCCGTCTTGATATCAGCAGCCGGATCGATCAGGACCTTCTTCACGGTCAGCCCCTTGATGTCCATGCCGAGGATGCGCCCCGCGACCTGCTCGGCCTCATCGGGCGTCTGTGCCAACTTGATGCCGCCGGCCTTGCCGCGGCCGCCCACCAGCACTTGCGACTTGACGACGACCGGCCCGCCGAGGCGCTTGGCGATATCGCGTGCTTCCTCGGGCGTCTCAGCCACCTCGCCCTGGGGCACGGGAATCCCGTACTGCCCGAAAATCCGCTTCGCCTGGAACTCCTGGAGTTTCAATGTACTGCCTCCCTTCGGTCAGAAATGGAACGGGTGACACGTCATTGTGTCACCGGTGGAAGCGTTTGAGAAAGACGACGCCCTCAGTATAGCGGCAGTGCGCAGGGAAGCCAAGTAGCGCCCTTACTCTCATTACAGGGCGGAGCCCACAGCCAGTCGGACCGCCGAGCACCAGCTCGAACCCGCGGGGATCACAAGATTGCGCCGGGCTAAGTCAAGCCTTCCGCGTGGTCCGTGTATTCCGTGGTCTCCCTTAGCCTCCCTGCACCGCGCCGGCGCGCAGCTCGTGGATTACGGCTTCCGGCGGACAGAAGAAACGCGCAAACACGCCCGATGCGCCGATTCCTGCTGAGGTATACCCGGCCAGTGCACCGTGTTGCCACGCGTAGGCCGCATATTGACGCGCACAGCGGGCGTTGACCAGCAGCGGCCTGCCGTTCGGCAGGCAAATCTGCCCGGCATGTGTATGCCCTGTCAGATACATGAGGAAGTGATGCCGGCAAGCTTCCTCAATTACCTCTGGCGAATGGACCAGCAGCAGGCAGGCTGCATCCGGCGGCACACGCGCCAGGCCGCGCTGGAAGTCGTGCAGCCCATAGTAGTGCGGGTCATCCAGCCCGACCAGCCAGAGCGACGCACCATTGAACGGGAGGGAGACCGCCTCATTCAGCAGCATCCGCACGCCGAGCCGCTGCAGGAAGGGCACCATCTCGATGACGTCGTGGTTGCCGAGGATGCCGTAGACGCCGAGGGGACAGGCCAGCGCAGGCATGAGCGCCCGCATGTCGGCCTCGATCTGGGCGAAGTTGCCCGACACGCGCCAGCGGAAGTCGCCGGTGATGACACAGACGTCGAACTGCTGACCCTGGAGCGCAGCCGCTGCGTTCGCGCCGATGCCGGGATGCCCGTCGAGATGGAGGTCGGTTATCTGTAGAATGCGCAGCCCGTCCAAGCCGCGCGGCAGGCCGGGCAGATACACTGCCCGCTCGCGCACCTGCACGTCCAGCGCGTTGCGCCGGCCCGTCTCGTGCAGCCCGGTCAGCCGCAGGAGACGTTCCAGCAGCGCATAGAGCGCCCTGATGTTCTCGAGATGAAAGCGGCTGCGGCCGTGCCCCTTCACGCGCAGCGTGTGATCCACCTGAGCGCGCAGCCGCAGAGCCAGGTAATCCTCCCCCACCCGCTCACGCAGCCCCTCCAGCGTCACCTCATCGAACATCGAACGTCGCCCATCACTTATTACTCGTTACTCGTTACTCATTACGTTAACAAAACGAGTAATGAGTAACGAGTAAAGCCCCTGCCCGCCCTGTCACTCGACCGGCGGAAACACCAGGATGCGGTGCGCGTCGCCATCCGCCACGTACACCTTGCCGTCCGGTCCGACCGCGATGCCCGTCGGCAGGGCAAACGACGTGCTGTCCGTACCATACAGGCCCCAGGTCGCCTTGAACGTGCCGTCCAGCCCGAAGGCCAGCACCCGGTAGTTCTCCGGATCGACTGCGTAGACGATCCCGCGCGTGCTGTCCACCGCCAGCGCGGGCTTGTTGACGACCGATTGGCTGCCCCATCCATTAACCGCCCACTGCGCGACGTACTGGAAGTTCTCGCTGAACTTCTGGATGCGGCGGTTCCACGTATCCGTGATGTACCAGTTGCCATCCGCGTCCTGGCCCAAGCCCACCGGCTCATCCAGCCGGCCGTCGACTACCCCGCCGCCGCCCCACTGCGTGATGAACACACCGTCTGGAGTGAACATCTGCACGCGCTTGTTGCCCGTATCCATCACATACACATTGCCGTCGCGGCCCACAGTCACCGAGCGTGGGCCGTAGAAGATGCTCTCCTGCCCCAGCTCACCGCCCGTCGAACCGAACGCCCCCCACATATTGACGAACTGGCCGTCATTCGTGAACTTCTGCACCCGATGGTTCCAGGTGTCGGAGACGTACACGCTACCGTCCGGCCCCACCGCAATGCCCCACGGCTCGTTAAACTGGCCGCGGCCGCCGTCAATGCAACCCTCGCCGGTATCCAGCTTGCACGTGCTGCCCCACTCGCGCAGGAAGCTGCCATCCGCCCCGAACACCTGGACCCGGTTGTTGCCCGAATCCGCGACATAGACGCGGCCCTCGCCGTCCACAGCGACCGCCCGCGGGAAGTTGAACTGGCCCGCAGCCGTGCCGGGCGTGCCCAGGCCGAGCTGCTGGCTGGCCGCGATCGTGCGCTGGCCGCTCTCGTAGGAGATGCCAGCCTCGCCGGGCAGCTCACCCACAGTCGCGGTGGGCGCACCCCAATCCCATACCTGCGCGGCCACATCCTTGCGTACGAACATGCTGAACCGCTTGATGGGGTCCCAGGTGGCGGTCGGCGTCGTGTAACGGCGGTGGATGACCACATCCCAGAACAGCTTGCGCTGCGCCGGGTCACGCACGCCCTGCCAGAGCCGCTCGATGGTCATATCCTTGTAGGTCTCGCGCGGCCACCAGATGAGCCGGTAGTTGAACTCATAGTAGCGGTCGCCCAGGTAAGGCCGCACCTTGCTGGTGTTCGGGTCACCCGCGATGACGATGGGCGAGTCCATGCTGTCCCGGCTGGGGCTGGACCCGAAGTAGACCTTGTTCGGGTAGTCGCGGAAATACCATTCGAGCGGCCAGGTCGATTCATCGTCATACGCCACGCGAATCGCGTGATCACCCACCGTCTTGCGCGAGAGTTCCTCGATTTGCGCCATCGCCAGGGTGATATCCGGCGTCGCGTGGGCGTAGACCATCGGCTCGATGGGATAATCGTAGTTGATGTAATTGAAGCGGTACGACACGCCGATGGTCAGCACAAGCAGCAGCGCAGCCAACGAAACCGCGGCTACGCGCAGGCTCTGCCGTACGCCAAGCGCGGCCACCCGGTCGTACAGGAAGTAGATGAGGACCAGCATCACGACGAGCGCCAGGAGCCATTGCGCTGTGTCGCTAAGCTGATCCACGCTGACGCCGGCAAACGGCCGATCCTCCGCGGGCGGCAGCAAGGCCTTCAACGCCACCAGAAAGAGTGGCACGAGCGCCATCAACCACAAGATGTTGCGCCGCCCCGCACCGCGCCAGTCGATGCGGTCGATGATGTGGCCCAGCCACCAGCCACCCAACGGCGCCAGCGACATGGCGAAGTAGACCGTATGCCACGGCATCTTCTCGCCGACCCAGGTGAAGACGGCCCAGGTCGCGGCAGGCCAGAACACGAGGAAGGCCTCAAAGAGCGACTGCACGCTGATTGCAGGAGCGTCCGCAAGGGTCTCACTGCCCGCTGCGACCCCATCCGCTGCCTTGGTCGGCGCAACAGTCTCAGACGCCTGTACCGTCTCACCGGTTGCTGGCCGCCGCAGGCGCGCGACGATCCATGCGACCAGCCCCGCAAGGCTCAGGGCCATCGGCAGGAACTCGTACAGGGGGACGAGCATGTAGAAGTAGTACCACGGCTGGCCGCCGCGCATGACCTCCTGCTGGTCGATCCAGTAGCCGAGCGAGCCGATCAGGCCGGTGCCGATGCCCTGGCCGTTGGTCAGGAACGTCGTGAAGAAGAGCAGCTCGATGGCCCAAAAGATGCCCGCCGCGATGAGCCACCGCTGCCGCAGCCAGAAGTAGCCGATGACGCCGCTGAGGATGAAAAGCAGCCCCAGCACCAGCCCGCCCTGCCACACCAGCGCCAGCGTCACCTGCCCCGGATTGTTGAACTGGCTGATCTGCCAGCCCAATGCCTTGAGCACGACCGCCGACAGGAAGGGCATGACCAGGGTCAGCAGCAGGACGATGAGGTCCAGCTCTGCAAAGCGGCGCAGCCCCCAGCGCCATATGCTGACCGCCAGGCCAACCGCCAGCAGCGCCAGCACCCCGCCTAGCCCCAGCAAGGCAATGCCTGGAATCTTCTGCTTGAAGATGACGAGCAGCAGCCCGGCTGCCAGCAGCGGCAGGCTGATGCTCACCAGCAGGCGGAACGACTGGCGGCGGGCTGCGGTCGTCTCCCCGCCGGGCCAACCGGCAGCCCAGAGCTGCGCAGCCAGCGCCAGGACCAGGAAGATGCCGAAGATGCCGCCGAAGATGAACGACGCCTCCATCGTCAGGAAGGCCAGACCGAGACTTACAGCCACACCAACGAGCCAGCCCGTCTTGCGCGTCGCCAGATAACGGAACATCGTCACCACGAGCAGCACGGTCAGGCTCGTTAGCATCACCTCGTCGCGGATGTAGCGGCTGTGATACAGCAGCGCGGGCGAGATGGTGAACATGACCGCGGTGAGCAGCGCGCCCGTGCGCCCCAACCACGGCCGCAGCATCCAGACGAACGCGACCATCGCGACGCCGAACAGGGCCACGAGAATACGCGCGCTCCAGTCGTTGACACCGAACAGGAAGTACATGACCGGATTGAGGATGAACTTCAGCGGCCCATGCATCATCGGTTGGTGCTGATAGCCCCGGCCATCATAGAGTTGGAACGAATAGACCGTGTGCAGGCTCTCATCATGGCTCATGGGCCGGTCGCCCAGCCCGATGACGCGCGTCAGCAGCGCAACGACCACCAGCGCGATCCAGGCCAGCTTCTCCCAGTCAAGCTGAAGCACGTGAACCAGCGTCCGATCCAGAATGTTCGGGCGATCCGCGGCACGGCCGGCGGGAATGTCGGTCATATCGTGAGGCTTGCTCAGACGAGTGTCAAGGGTCTGCATGTACCACAGCTCCGATTACTTCTGTTCTACCCACAGCAAAACGTTGAGCTTCTCCGGCGGGGTCTTGGCCTCGCGGTAGAGCACCCAACGGAGATATGCATTGAAATCACCGAGGTTGCTGGGAGTCCAACGTTGCAGCAGCGCGAACTCGCGGCCCCGGTAGCTCTGGCTCAACCGTGCATTATCGGCCACCGGCGTGATGACCAGCGGCGCAGGCTTGGCGGGGAGAGCGCCGCTGAAGCGAGCGTTCGGGAAGTCGCGCAACTGCCAGCGGAGGACGGGCAGCAAGGGATCGTTCACCCGCTCCGGCCAGGCCACATCGATGGTCACCTCACGCGCGCCGGTCCCCTTCTGCGCGCCCTGGTCGCGCAGCGTCGCTGCAAAGTCGGGCGTATCCGTGGCTGGCAGCA
>JAKPQT010000160.1 GCA_029555885.1 Chloroflexota bacterium
CAGCAGGATCAGGATGCGGAATTTGCGGAACATGGGGTGCAAAATACCTCAAGTCGCCGTTCCCTGCCCATGACGGACGGAAGTGACCTGCGTCTCGGGCAGACAAGGTTTCGTTGCGGGGCACTCGGCTCTGGCCACATAATTGACGCACGAAAATCAATGCACCTACGGACTCCCGTGTCGATTAAACCGCTGCCAGGCCTCAGCCCCCCATGCTAATCCGCGTTCGTCGTGACGGCCGAGTCCCGATGGCGGTCCGCGCTTGAATTGCGTGGCGGACGAGACCGCACGGAATCCGTGGTACGACCCGTTGCCGGCTTCCGCCATTTCCGTGGCTGCGGTCTGGCAGCAGCCGGTTCGTCGCGCGCGCCACCAGGGCCGGCGACTCAACATTTCGTTGCTGCTTTCCTTGCTGCTGCATGCCCTGCTGTTGAGCCTGATTTTCGGCGGCCAGGAATTCGGGATGCCGGGCTTCGCCTTGCCCTGGCAGGAGCGCCGTGTCGAGGTGCCCGATCTGCGCGTCGAACTCGCGCCTGCGCGAGTGGCAGACCCGAAGCCAATCATCCAGTCCGACCCCATACCATTGCCGCCAGCATTGGCCGGGCAAACCGCTGCCGGTGCGCCGGCGGTCGTGACATTCAGGTCTGCCGCGCGGCCGCAGGTGCAGCCAGCCACGGCCAGTGAGCCGCGAAGCACGCCCAAGGCGAAGGCGGGTCCGAAGCCAAAGGCAACGCCCGGTAAAGCGCCGGCCAAAGCGTCAGGGAGCAAGTCCAAGGCAAAGGCGAAGGCTGCTCCAAAACCAAAGGCGGCGACCAGCATAGCCAAGGCGAAGCCCCCCCCGAGCACTTCCAAGGCGGCGGCAAATCCAAAGCCAAAGTCCGCGCCGGGCGCAGCATCGGCGAGCGCGTCCCGGAGCCCGCCCGAGGCGGAGGCTGTTCCAGCACCGATTTCAGCGACTGGCACGGCGGCCCCGCTGAGCGCACTTGCTGATGAGGCAGCCAGGCCGAGGTCATTTCCCAAGGTGATCGCCCTCGAGGAGTCCAGCGCGGCCGAGTTCTTGGTGCCGCCTTTGCCGTTGAAGTCTGCGCCTGACGTGTCGACTGCTCCAGAAGATGCCGGCGGTACCGAGCAACCGAGAATCGAGCCGGCGGCACGGGAAAAGGCTTTCGAGGACGCCGCGCGAATGGAGTCAGCGCAACAGGAGCAGGTCAGACAGGAAGCAGTGCTTCGGGAGGCCGCGCGTCAGGAAGCGGCAAGGGCTGAGTCGGCACGATTGGAGGCCGAACGCCAAGAGCGCGAACGACAGTCCAAAGCCCGGCAGGAGGCAGCCCGGCAGGAATCGGCACGGCAGGAATCGGCACGGCAGGAAGCGGCGCGGCAGGAAGCAGCGCGGCAGGAATCGGTACGGCAGGAAGCAGCGCGGCAGGAATCGGTACGGCAGGAAGCAGCGCGGCAGGAATCGGCACGGCAGGAAGCGGCGCGGCAGGAAGCGGCGCGGCAGGAAGCAGCGCGGCAGGAAGCAGCGCGGCAGGAAGCCGCGCGGCAGGCAGCAGCCCGTCAGGAAGCAGCCCGGCAGGAAGCAGCACGGCAGGAAGCAGCGCGGCAGGAAGCAGCACGCGCCGAGTCCGCACGAGTGGAGGGCGAGCGCCGGGAGGGGGCACGTCAAGCGGCGACTCAACAGGAAGCGGGGCGGCGCGAAGGAGCTCAGTTTGAGGCTGCGCGGGAGCAGGACGCCAGACGGGACGCTGCGCGTCGGGCGATGGGCCGACAACTGGACGAGGAAGCCGCACGCCGTGAAGCGAATCAGGCGGCAACGAAGCCGTCACCGTCGGCGAGCACCTTGCGTCGGGCCAGGCTCTTTGGGCGCACCGACCCCAACGCCGAACTCATTCGCTACGCAGAAGCCTGGAGCCGGCGAGTCCAGCTCAACATGACGTTCGACATGGTGCGCGAGGCGGCGAAGCAACCTCATAACGATCCTGTGGTGACCGTCGCCATTCGAAGCGACGGCTCGATCGAGTCGGTAACATTTGTCCGCTCCAGCGGTGTGGCCGCCATCGATGATGCGATACGACGCATCATTCACAGCCAGACCCCAAATCTGCCTTTCCAGCCTGCACTGGCCCGGGATTTCGACGTGATCGAGATCCGCCGGACCTGGCATTTCGACACGGCTGTTAGGTTGTATTGACGCGCATTGCCCGGGTGATGGGCCGTCGAGCCGGTCTTATTGATTGATCTGAGCGGCCGGCAACCCAGGGGCTG